>DIRQ01000116.1:19821-28255 GCA_002424365.1 Syntrophomonas sp. UBA5432
AAGCAAATATCCGAACTGCTTGGGATATGTTTGTTTACTTTGTACCATAATGTTGTTATGATTTTATATATAGACATCTTTCGCTACATGCACCAATTATTTTTACGTAAGAGGAATTTAAAGGGAGGGGTTTTGGGTGAAGGCTTCGCAAATTATTGACATATGGCAAAAAATTCAAACCGGTGATACTCCGCCCGATATTACAATACCCCAATTTATAAAAGAATCTCATAAAAGATCTGATTCTTATGGGGTTGATCCTTTTAAAAGAACTAATTACCATATCTTGGACCAAAAAGAATTACAAAAACGAGTAGAAGTAAACCAAAAATTACTAAATATCACTATACCTTCAATGAATGACCTCTATGCTATAACCAAGGAGGCCAATTTTTGTATTGCCATTGCTAATCATGAAGGCTATATCTTGAAAAGAATAGGTGATGAGCATCAATTAGAGTTTACCGGTTATAGCAATTTTGTTGAAGGTGCCAATTGGACTGAAGAAAAGATGGGCACTAATGCGGTTGGTCTCGTACTGGTACATAATAAGCCTTGTCAGGTTCATGCCTATGAGCACTACTGTAAGTGTGCCTGTCTATCAACCTGTTCAGCAGCTCCCATACATGATACCGAAGGTAATCTGTTAGGTGTATTGGACCTGACTGGTCCATATAAACATGTAAATGCTCATACTCTGGGTCTAGTAGTTGCTTCTGCCCGTGCTATCGAGCGCTCTATTAAGCTTGATATGATGTACAATGAAGTAAACAGTGCCAATATGTATAAGAACACTATTATGGAATCAATATCAGAGGGTATGATTGCTGTACACAATTATGGTGAGGTAAAACTAATTAATGACCGGGCTTGTCAGATGCTGGACATTGATGGTGACAATTACAGAAATAAGAACATAAAGGATTTGCTTCCTCCCAACAATTATTATTTTTTTAGTACCATACTCAAGGGCCAAAAAGTCTATGGCGAGACTATGTTAATCAACACCCATAAAGGAAAGAAAAAGTTCCTGCTGAACTGCACCCCTATCCAAAATCATGAGATGAAAGGAAGTGTGGTTACACTTCATGAACTTCACCAAGTTGTCAATAAGATAATAGGGGCAAAAACCAACATCACCTTCGATAATCTTATTGGACAATCTTACGAGTTTAAGCAGGCCATAGAACAGGCCAAAATGGCTGCCGAGAGCAACTCCAGTGTCCTTTTGCTGGGAGAAAGTGGCGTGGGTAAAGACCTGTTTGCAAAATCCATTCATAATGCCAGCAATAGAAAAAATGAAGCTTTTTTTGCTATAAATTGCGCTGCTATTCCCCGTGAACTAATATCCAGTGAATTATTTGGCTATAATGAAGGGGCTTTTACTGGTGCCCGCAAGGGTGGAAAACCAGGCGCCTTTGAACTAGCCGACCAGGGAACTATATTTCTTGACGAAATCGGAGAAATGCCGGTCGACCTGCAAGCCACTCTTCTTCGTGTGGTTGAGGAAAAAACCATTCTTAGACTTGGGGGAAGAGAGTTTATTCCCATTAATATTCGTTTAATCAGTGCCACCAACAAAGATGTTCAAGAAGAGATTAAGCAAGGTAATTTCAGGAATGATTTGTTTTATCGGCTCAGTGTTATTACTATTGATATTCCCCCTTTGAGACAGAGAAAAAGTGATATTCCTTTGCTTGTCGACCATTTTGTCAATAGTATATCCAGCCGTTTTGGTAAGACTATCAAAAAAATTGACCCGGAAGTAATGGATATACTACTTAATCATAACTGGCCAGGTAATATTCGTGAACTGAGCAACACCATTGAACGCGCTATTAACCTGACCAGAAATGGCATATTATCTGCTGATCTTTTACCTAAACAAATGCAAGGAGACCATCCTCGACTATCAGTATGGGACCAAACTATCACTAAAAACAATATGGAAGAGCAACTAATTCGAACATACCTGATTAAATTTGGGAACAATAAGTCCCGTGTGGCTAAAGCCATGAATATATCCCGGGGCAGCCTTTACCGTAAGTTGGCTAAATATGATATCGATCCTGATTAACTGTTACACTAATGGTCAAAAAACTCCTTGATAACGGTTCTATGGGTTTTAAAACTATATTGAGAGGTGGTACAAATGCACAAGGATAGTATTAAGTGTGTTCGTTGTAAAACAGAGATTAGCAAACCTGGTTTATGCTACAATTGCATGAAATCTCATGATAGAATTGTAAAGTTGGCATGTTTTGTTTTATTTGTTTTGGCCATAATATCTATGTATAAATATTACCAGATTTTTATAGCTTCCTGATAACTTTTGTCAAACACCATACGAAAAACACCAATACCCCATATCCGGTTTATATGGGGTTATTGCTTATCAAGTATCTTACATTTCACTCCCCATCTCCCAATACAAGTGGACACAATTTTGTTACCACGCGGACACAATTGGGTACAATCAGTCAATATCGACGTGCCATAACGGTACATTTCAGCTAACATACGTATGTCTCGTTTTTGAACTATATTGTTCTTCGTTTACATTTAGAGTACCAGTACATATGCCTCCCCAGGTGAAAACTCCGTCCTATGACACTGTTAACATTACTGGCATAAATCTTGCTTTAAATAATTAGAGTTCTGTATGTTCAGGTAGGAACAGGACAAAGACATGGGAGGGAGGGGTAAGGTTAGTTTTATGAAATGTTTGCTGCATTTTAATAAGTTGTAAGGGGGAAAGTGAAATTGTCAAAAAAACGTAGTATGCCGGTACCCGACCATAACGCACCATTAAATGGAATGATGATTGTTATATGGGTTTTTGCCTAGATAGCTCTGGTACTTGATGTCATGGATTGGCAGTTGGTATCGGTTTCAGCCAAACTAATCCTAGAAGAGTTTACTATGTCGCAATCAGCCATGGGTTTGGTTTTAGGAGCGCCTTTATTAGGTGCAGGAATCGGCGGTCTTGTATCAGGAGTATTGTCGGACAAATACGGTAGAGTAAATGTTATGTTCTACTGTCTTATCTGGTACTCCATATTTACTATTGCTTTCGCTTATTCAAACAGTTTTGAAACAATGTTTGCTCTTAGAATATTGGTTGGTTTAGGACTTGGAGCCCAGTGGGGAGTTGGCAACACCCTGGTAGCAGAATGTCTCCCGGCTCGAATGAGAATCATGTGTTCAGCCGTCATTCAGACAGGGTTTGCCTTTGGACCTATGCTGGCTGCCTTTCTGGGAAAAATGATTATGCCTTCCTATGGCTGGAGACCTCTGTTTTATTTTGGCGCCATCGGTTTCGTAATTGCTGTCTTGGCCAAAATAATTATACCTGAACCCGAAGCCTGGCTAAAAGCTAAAGCCGAGGCAACTTCCAAAGAAGGAGGCGTCAAGCTCGGTAGTGTTTCCAGGCTGTTTAGCAAAGAAATTTATGAGTTTACCGGAACCACCCTTCGTCGTAATACCATAGCTGCTTTCTTCCTCGTTTTGGGAACCTTGTTTGCCTATTGGAGTGCCTTTAGTTGGATTCCCAACTGGTTGGTAGCGGAAAAGGGCATGGATATTATTAAATCTATGAATTATTATATGTTCCTGCAGATCGGTGGTATGATAGGTTACATCTTGTTTGCTTTTGTTGCTGACCGCATGGGTAGAAAGAAACCTGCCTACCTGGCTCTGGCCGGTTCATTTGTATGTGTGCTAATTTTTGTCAATATCAATAATCCAACTACATTGCTTATCTTTGCCCCTATTTATTCCTTTATAACTTACCCAATTTTTGGAATGTTCGGGGGCTATATGTCCGAGCTGTTTCCCACAGATGTCAGAGCAACTGGAGTCAATGGTATCTACAATCTAGCCCGTATGGCCTCCTTCTTTGGCCCAGCCGTTCTAGGAGGAATCGCAGCTACAACGTCTTTCAGCTTTGCTATCGGATGTAGTGCCTTTATGTACCTGGCCAGTATAATACCATTAGCCTTCTTGCCTGAAACCAGGGACAAATACAAAAATGCTATGGCAAAACCGGCTTAGTATAAGCGTATGAAGATTTCTAGGATTAAAAAAGAGGTTATCCAAGTATTAAGAGATCCCATATTTTTGGTACCATCTGGAATTATTTTTCTAGGAGTAACCCTCCTTTATATTAGCCGTTTCAAGTATAGCTTGGATACTAATTGGGTTGATATACTATTGTACTGGGGAATGTACTTGCTAGTTATGCTAGTGTTACAGTTAGCCATATATGTAAATGTCAAAAATCAAGTATTGAAAAAATAGCCCAGAACTTAGTAAATCTATCACTTAAAGCTGTAGGTAGTGTGAAACTACCTACAGCCTTTTTATTATCCAATATACTATCTGAGGTTTGACACTAATTTCATCCAATAGTTCCAATAATGGACTACCAAAGCCCCTGTCCATAAAAGCATAACCCGGGTTAATAATCAAAAGTGCTTAATCATACGATTACAATAAGTTCTGCAGCACCTCACTTAAATCCTTAATTCCATAGGGTTTTTTTATAAAGGCAGCAAAACCCATTTTATAATAACTGACTGACTGTTCGGTAGAATATCCGCTACTGGCTATTAATAGGGCTTCGGGGTCCAGGGCTAATAGCGATTGTACGACCTCACTTCCACCCATACCACCCTGAACCCTCCAATCCATAATCACAGCCACATACTTTGTATCTGATTGTAAAGCATTGCTGTAAAGTTCAATGAGCTCTTTGCCATCTGAAGCCAGTTCTACTTCATAACCTAGAGAGAGCAGCATATCTTTCAAAACCCGGCGTACTAGTTCATCATCATCCATAACTAGTATTCTGCCCTGTCCTTTCATCGGCAGCATAGAGTCAGCATCTTTATTTTCCTGTTGCTGTTCACTGGCCGGGAGATAAACATAGAAAACTGTCCCCTCTCCTACGCGGGAATTATAAGTTAAGTAGCCACCATGTTTGTGGATAATTGACTGCGATGTGGCCAGACCCAGTCCGCTTCCGTTTTCTTTTGTGGTAAAGTAGGGATCAAATATGCGGGAATAGTATTTTTCTGGTATACCTTTACCCTGATCAGCTATAGAAAACATTACATACTTTCCAGCAGCCAATGGAATTTTATCATTCGGATTATTAATATGTACATTTTCTGCCGATATACGAATAGTACCTCCATGAGGCATTGCCTGGATGGCATTTATGACCAGATTATTCAGCACCTGGCTAATTCGCCCTTCATCAATCTCTACGTTCCAGAGCTGTTCAGGAATAACAAACTCACAGCTTACGTTTGAGCCACTGAGTGCAAAATTAACTGAATTACGCAGGAAGTTGGTAGTAGAAACCATCTTTTTTACAGGTTCCCCACCCCGGGAAAAAGTCAGTAACTGCTGAGCTAGGTCTCGGGCCTGGAGGGTGGCCTTTTCCGCTTCATAAAGAAACTCATCGCTACTATCTATTTCTACTGATATCATACGGGCCAGGCTTATATTTCCGGCTATAACCGTAAGTAGATTATTAAAATCGTGAGCCAGCCCACTGGCCAGGATTCCCAGGGATTCAAGTTTGGAAGCCTTAATTAACTCTTCCTCAAAACGTTTTTTATCTGTAATATCTCGTATTACCCAAACCATCCCTTCTACATTACCTGTAGTATTTTGAATTGGGGAACCTATCGCGTCAATCAATCGCTCACTACCGTCTTTGGCTATAATCTTGTGGTTACTTAGTTCCATTACCGTGTCCCGGTTAATTATCTTTTCGTCAAAATCATCCCGTACAGGGACTTGTAAAAAATCCTGAATATTTTTTCCTAGTAAATCGATACTATCAGCACCTACTATATTAGCTGCCGCTTCATTACTTAGGATAATAGTCCCATCCAGACCAATGCTTACTACCCCTTCACCAATACTACTTAGAGTAATGTCCAGACGCTCTTTCTCTGCTGCCAGCTCAGTAGTCCGCTGTTTAACACGGTTTTCGAGTTCTTCATGAGCTTCTTTTAAATCAGCCATTAATTGCGCAATCTTTGATGCCATGCTGTTAAATTCCCTTACCAGCATACCTAGTTCATCTTGTCTCTCTTCAATATTAATCTCATCATAATTACCACTTTTCACCCTTCTTATAGCATCAACAGTTTCATTTAGTGGATGAATGATATCTCGATATAATTTTCTGACGGCAAAGTAAAATATTAAGAGCAGGACTGCTCCGCATATGAAAAAGACCAGATAATGGCAACTGGCCATCTGTTCCAAGTAGTCCATGGAGACCCCTATATTAATCGCTCCGATATGATTGCCATCTTTATCATAGTTGGGGATTAGTATATCGATAGTTTTTTTGCCTTGGTAGCTGGAATCAAGCTGGTCACTATCACGAGTGTAAATCTGCTGCAGGCTCTTTCCATATCGTGCACAGGATAAAGTACCGGCATCATTAAAAACCATATCTACTCGGTCAGGGTCACTATGTACTACGGCTCTACCATCCCGGTCCAAAACCAGCAGATAACTTAACTGCGGGTCACGGTTTATCATATTATTAACCAGCTGTTGCATTTCCTCCTGGCTTAGCATAGGAGCAACCTTCTGCAAAGAATAAGCATGGCGCCAGGCCTTTTCAACAATGTCCTCCCTTTGCATAGGTATAGTTATAAAATTCATGGTTAGCAGGATTTCACCTGCTAGTACCACCGCCAATATAGCCATAATAAGATATAGTTTAGTTTTTATCTTCATAACGGTATCTTTTCCTTCCTGTGCAGTTAACCTAATTTAGTTTTGATTCTACTACCATGGGATTTCTGAATACTGCTTAAAATCACCCGGTTTATAGATTACCTTTCCCCCATCAGCATATAGACCTTCCGGGTAGAGATTCAACTAAAATAGCCATAAACTCGGGTATCTTGACTAAATTACCGATTATCACATTCCATAATAATACGTTGAAATTCCAGACATAGACGGGACGGGCTGTGAATAGCTAATAAAAGCTACTTTAAATTCGGAAATTTATGCTGGCGCAAAACCTCGTAAACTATAATGGCAACCGAATTACTAAGATTTAAAGACCTTCCTATATCCAACATAGGAATCCTGATTTGCTGCCGGGGATAATGTTCCAGTATTTCCTGGGGTAGTCCCCGGGTCTCACAACCAAATACCACCATATCGTGAAGCTGGTAATCTACTTCGCAATATTCAGTTTGAGCCTTGGTAGTAGCCAGGTAGATATTATTATTCCTATGGTTCTCCACTACCTCTTCAAAACTATCCCACACTTTAACCTCTACCTTATCCCAGTAGTCCAGCCCTGCCCTTTTAAGGTAGCGGTCATCAATGGAGAAACCCAACGGTTTTACCAGGTGCAATACAGATCGCGTAAGAGCACAGGTTCGAGCAATGTTACCTGTGTTTTGAGGTATTTCCGGGTTAACCAGTACGATATGCAAAATGCTATACCTCCAGATTAGAAAATAAACCCTAATAATATAGTTTTCTTATAAATAACGTCTAATTTGTAATTTGATAAATTGTTAAGAGTAAGGGGTCAGAAGTGAAGATACTCCACTTAGTCTTCCGTCCTTGCATTCCCTAAACTCCCAGGCAACCATAACCCCTCACCCCTTACTCCTCACTCTATCAAGTTCTAATCCAGAATTTATTTACCCAACAACCATATTATTCAATGGCTATTTCAGCATTTATATTACTCCTATTATATAACTAAATAAGCCAACTATATAATACTTGAGCACAAATAAATCAATTTAATAGTTTTCCTTGTCACATTTTGTTCTTAAATCTGGAAATAAATTGTTGTCCAATTTATACCTAACTGTAAGTAACATAAGAAAAGGAGGACCGGAAATACTAAGCGAAAAAGGGAAGGAGCAATATATTTAATGCCTAAAAGAAGATTTACTACGCTCTTAGTTTTACTGGTAATTAGCGCATTTATTTTTTCTCTATCCGGATGCCAGCAACCAGCCAAGAAACCTCCGGCCAAACCTGTAAAAATGTCGTCAGAAGTAAAAAAATACAGCAAGGAACCAAGCATAAGTCTCTATCGTACTGCTACCGGAGCCAAACAACAGTTAAAAATGGAAGAGTACCTTAAGGGAGTTCTGGCAGCGGAAATGAATTCCAAGTTTCCCCTGGAAGCTCTTAAGGCCCAGGCTATAGTCGCCCGTACTATGACCCTGGCCTTACTGGAATATGAAAATGGTACCCGGGCCAAACATGGTACTGACGCCAGTGACAACCATCTGGAATTCCAGCAGTACGATGAAAAAAAGATTACGGACAATATATCCCGGGCAGTTGATGAAACCAAAGGGCAAGTTCTAACTTACAAGGGTAAATTTGTTTACACCATGTTCCATTCTTTATCCAAAGATAA
>DIRQ01000116.1:28545-28865 GCA_002424365.1 Syntrophomonas sp. UBA5432
GCTGGGAAATTAAAAATCTAATGGGCAGTAAAGCTGGTAACTTAGATGATATTAGAGTTAGTAAGCGGGGACCATCCGGGAGAGCTACCGTGCTAAGTGCAGGTAGTGCTTCCATTAAGGCAGTGGACCTGCGCCAGCAGATTGGCCCGGACCGCCTATATTCAACTGTCTGGAGCAGTGTAAAACCTCAAGGCAATTACATTGTTTTTAAAGGGTCCGGTTGGGGGCACGGGGTAGGTATGGAACAATGGGGTGCATACGCTATGGCTAAAGAAGGTAAAAACGCCCGGCAAATTGTAGAACACTATTTTCCCAAGACC
>DIRQ01000116.1:29151-37661 GCA_002424365.1 Syntrophomonas sp. UBA5432
GCGATGTAGATACCTAGGAGAATGAGGATGCCGCCGATAATTTGGTACCAAAGTAAGAGCTCTCCAAAGATAATATAGGCTAATATACTAGCTCCCACTGATTCGCCCAGGATGGATACCGCGACAATGGGAGCTTTTACATATTTTAAAGCCCAATTAAAAACACCGTGACCAATTACGCCAGGAAATAAAGCCATAAGTAAAAATAAAATCCAATCCAGCACCGGGTAGCCGCTAAGGCTGATATTGCTTAGTAAACATACCGGGAATATTACCAGTGCTGCCACTGCCGATACTATACTGGTATAACCGAGCGTATCTATTCGAGCCCGTACTTTACGCCCGATTATAAAGTAAAAGGCTACAAAAAAGCCACTGGCCAGAGCCAGCATATCTCCCAGTAGCTTTCCTGAACGTAAATCTCCATGAGCTATTAGAAGGCTGCCCATGAGAGCCAGAAGAATGCCAACAATAACGTATGGAGAGGATTTTTCTTTTAAAAAAATAATTGAAAATACCAGGACAAATATAACCTGCAGGTTGGTAAATAGAACTGAACTAGATATGCTGGTGTAATTCAGAGAAGTTATCCAGAAAGTAAAGTGCAAGGCCAGGAATAATCCTGCCCCCAGAATATAATAAAAATCACGCCGCTCTATACGAGCTATACTATCCTTAAGTTTACCACCTCTAAATGTTCCCGCCAAAAGCGAAGTAAATAACACCCGGTAGAAAGAGATTAATAGGGCTGGAGCTGTACAAAACCTGACCATAATGGATGAGGTGGAAACGACCAGGATGGCAAAACCTAAGGCCAGATATATCAGGGAAAGCCTCATGCCTCTGCGCCCAGATAAGACTGGATAACCCTTTCGTCGTTCTTAACTACCTCCGGCGGTCCGTCAGCAATTTTACGGCCATAATCCAGAACGGCAATTTGCTCACATATATTCATAACCAGGTTCATATCATGCTCTACCAAGATTATTGTCAGTTGCATCTCATTTCTTATTCTCCAAATTAAATCCATTAACCCCATTTTCTCAGTGGAATTCATTCCTGCCGCCGGTTCATCCAGCAGCAGTAGTGAAGGATTAAGGGCCATAGCCCGGGCAATTTCTAACCTTCTTTGTTCACCATAGGCCAGGTTTTCGGCATACTCCAACTTTTTGTCGCCTAGACCTACCAGATCCAGGAGTTGTTCCGCTTTTTCCATAATGGTTTTTTCTTCCCGGCGGGAACCCGGCAGTCCCAGTATGCTACCGAAGAAACCACTTCTGCTTACTCCATGGCTGCCAACCCGAACATTATCCAGTACCGATAGTTTATTAAAGAGGCGAATGTTTTGGAAAGTACGGCCTATGCCCTGACGCGCTACGTCCCAGGCATGCATCTTATTTAGCAGGCGATCTTTAAAAATCACTTTTCCCCCGGTCGGAAGATATATCCCGGTGATTATATTAAAAAGAGTAGTTTTACCGGCACCATTAGGGCCAATAATACCAAAAATCTGCTGTTCCTTTACCTCAATATCTACTACGTCCAGGGCGCGCAGGCCGCCAAACTCCATGGTTATTTCTTCTAATTGGAGGATTGCCATAAGCCCACCTTCTTTCCCTGTAGCTTTTTCTTAAGGTCATAAACTCGGACGTCACCCAATAATCCATTGGGACGGAAAATCATCAGTATAACTAAAAGGGCACCATAGAACATTAGACGGTATTCAGCTACAACACGCAGCATCTCCGGTAAGAGGGTGAGTATAACCGACCCCAGAACAGTGCCGGGTATACTTCCCATTCCTCCCAGCACTACCATATTAAGCAGTTCAATAGATTTCATAAAAGCAAAATCCTGGGGACGGATAAAATACATATAGTGAGCATATAATCCCCCACCCAGACCGGCCAAAAAAGAGCCGGCAGTAAAGGCCAGAACTTTTAAGCGGGTAGAATTTATGCCGCTGGCTTCAGCCGCTATTTCATTCTCCCTGATAGCGTAAAATGCCCTGCCAATACGGGAGTTGAGTAGTTTAGCATTTAGTATGATAACTATTATTACCAGGGTCCATACCAGCACGAAAGTAGTATTTTGCGGAATCCCGGAGAGTCCTACCGCCTTACCCCCGGGCTCAAAATTAAGGAAAAAGACCCGGATAATCTCGGCAAAACCAATGGTAACCATAGCCAGGTAATCACCTTCCAGGCGCAAAGTAGGTATGCCGATAAGAAATCCAAAAAAGGCGGCGACCATTGCTCCAGCCAGCAATGACAAGAAAAAAGGGCTCCCCATCTGCATAGAAAAAATAGCGGAAGTATAAGCTCCAATGCTCATAAAACCGGCATGTCCCATGGATAACTGTCCAGTAACCCCGGTAATTAGATTTAAGCCCAGGGCCAGGATAATGTTTATGCCAATCAGCATCAAGATACGCAGGTAATAAGGGTCGATATACTGAGATATTAGTGCATCCATTGCCAGTTCACCTACACCTTTTTGGTAATCTTTTGCCCCATAATGCCCTGGGGACGAATAATTAATACTAGTATCAGTATGCCAAAGGCTATAGCATCTTTATAGGACGAGGAGAGATAGGCTACCCCCAGAATTTCCAATACCCCCAGGGTAATCCCACCAATCATGGCCCCCGGTATAGAGCCAATTCCGCCTAAAATGGCAGCGGCAAAGGCCTTTAATCCAGCCATAGTGCCCATGTAAGGCCATACCGCATTGTAATAAATACCAACCATAACCCCACCGGCAGCAGCCAGGGCCGAACCTATAGCAAAGGTAAAGGAAATAATCCTGTTAACATTAATACCCATTAAATAGGCTGCATCCAGATCCTGTGAACAAGCCCGCATAGCCTTGCCTACTCTGGTTTTTTGCACCAACAACTGCAAGCCTACCATTAACAGAGTAGCCACTACCAGAATAATGATCTGCAATGATGACACCTGCAAATCTCCTACTTGAAAGGTCTGAATATTAATAATGTCGGGGTAACGGCGGGTATTAGTCTGAGCTATTAAGACCATTAGGGTGGATAGGAATATGGATACCCCAATAGCGCTGATAATTCCAGAAAGGCGGGAGGCTCTCCCCCGCAGGGGACGATAGGCGATTAGTTCCACTAGCATACCCAGTACCATACAAAAGGCCATAGCCCCCAGGAGGGCTACTCCAATATTTAATCCGGTATTAACCACCAGGAATAATCCCACAAAGGCTCCGATCATGTATATTTCCCCGTGGGCAAAGTTAATAAGCTGGATAATGCCGTAAACCATAGTGTAACCGAGGGCTATCAGGGCATAAGTACTTCCCAGAGTTAGCCCGTTTAGCAGTTGTTGCCAGATCAATATGCTTCCTCCCCTGTTAGTTTAAACTATACACAGTTTAACACGGGGACCAGGTCTCCGCATTAAACTACATATAATCTTAACAATGGCCCGACCTCAATCGGACGGGCCATTGTTTATAGTATAAAACAAAAAGCTACTCAATGTTTAATGGAATCTTATCCAATAAAGTTAATTTGCCATCCTTAACCGTAATCAGACAGATCGGACTCTTAATCGGTTCACGGTCCGCCCGGAAAGTAGTATTACCTGATACTCCCGGATAATCTTTAAGCTTGGCCAGTTCATCTTTAAATACCGACGGATCTGCACTATTGGCGTCTTCCATAGCCTTGGCCAGAATCATAACCGCATCATAGTACTGGGCCGAGAACATATCCGGCTCTTCATTATATTTGGCTTTGTAGTCTGCCAGGAATTTTTCGGTTACCGGGTTGGACTCGTCTCCACTGAAACTAAACCCACAATAGAAAATAACTTTTTCTTCCACTGCTTTGCCACCTAGATTAGCCAGGTCCTGACCATAGAGACCGTCACCGCCTATCAGGCTAATATCCAAACCCTGTTTTTTAGCTTCATTCATCAAAAGAGCTGCTTCCCGGTAATATCCAGTAAATACCAGGACATCAGGCTTAGCCTTTTTTATGTTTGTAATCTGGGCAGTAAAATCAGTTTCCTCGTCATTAATACTTTCTTCAATCACTATTTTTCCGCCCTGTTTGTCTATAGCATCTTTAAATACCGGGGTTAGCGATACACTATAATCATTATTAAGTGAAGTGATTACAGCAATATTCTTCCAGTCCTTAGTGTTAATCATCCAGTCTACTACTGATGGTACCGCAAACATATCCAACAGGGTATTGCGAAATACATAATCACCGATCTCAACTACACCTGTACCGGTTGCACCGGCAGAAAATATCACCACTTTGTTTCCCTGAGCAATCTTAGCCGCAATTTTAGTCAAACCGGTACAGGGATCACCCACCAGTGCTACCACCTTATCGCGGTTAATATATTTGTCCGTTATAAGGGCTATCTCACTGGAATCACCCTTGTTATCCAGGTAAATGCCTTCCAGTTGTTTTCCCAACACTCCACCATTTTTATTAACTTCTTCAATAGCCATTTTCATGCCTTTTTGTCCCGGGATACCATAGTTAGCCACTGATCCGGTCGTAGCCCCTAGAAATCCCAGCTTAATAGTATCCTTGCTTTTACCCCCACAACCCGCCATAACAGATAATACCATTAAAAAGCATACTAATAATGCCCATCCAGCTTTACCACGAAATCTCAAAATCCGTTCCTCCCTTACCCGTCGATAAATAAACTTGGTCGAATTTGCGGAACTACACCCCCAGTCATAAAAAAGTATAACAGTTTATATATTCCCTTTGATAGACTAAAATCCTTCCCTAAATTAAAAAAACTGTCAAACAGTATCACATATTGTAGGCCTATATAAAGGGGGCCAGGGGTATATCAGAGTATTCCCCGGCCTGCATGAAAAACTTAATATTGGGGTTATAGCGGTAATCCTCAATAAGTTTCCTAAACATCATATCAAAGCTGCTCAAACCCTGCTCAGAAGAACCTGCCAATAAACCTAATTCTTCTACAAAAAGCTGGGTAGCAGTAGCCCCCGTCCAGCTCAGGGAATAAACAAGCTGTTCGGTATCACCTGATATTTGACAACAGAGATAAAACCGGCAAATCAGCGAACGCAGCGGGTAGATGGTACATATTTTGTCCTGTAAAAAAATACAGGGGTCAGGCTGCATCCGCAGTAGACCCACTTCTAGTTTGTCTCTTTGAAAATAACGGGCTATAAACTCAGGGTAGTCTAGCCCGGTAAATCTGGCCATCTTTTTAAAAGCAATCAAGTCGGGAATAACATAGGCAGTGTTACAGCAATTTACCGTGCAACCCCGGCATTCCCGGTGCTGATTTTGGGCATATAATTTGTAAAGCCTCTCATTATCACAGAGAGGCTGCCAGGCATCAAGTAAATCCTGCAAGGTAGCACGGTTATCGTTTACTCTGACTTCTATACCATTATCATAATTTATCTCAATCTTGTTTACTCCCATATTACATCCTCTTTAATTACCCGCGCCGGATTTCCGCCTACCAGGGTGCGGGGAGGTACATCATGAGTTACCACCGAGTTATTAGCTATTACCGAGCCTTCGCCTACTGTTACTCCTTTAAGGATAACGGCGCGGCAGCCAATCCAAACATGGTCTTCAACTCTTATGGGTTCTATCAAGGTGCGAAGTTCCTGACCCCGTACCGCAAAAGGGTGAGAGGAGGTATCCATAAAAAGCACGTGCCAGCTTATGGCACAGCCCCGGCCAATATTCACTTCTTTAACTGATAGAACATTAGTCCCGTCACCCAGGTAAGTATCATCACCTATATAAATCCGGGCATTTTCGCCGGTTGATATACGCACTTCGCGTTCAATAAGGACATTATTGCCAACGTGAACTTCTGAACCCTTACCCAGGAAAATATACCCCGGGTTACGACCCCGGAAATTTTCACCGCAGCTGGTTAATTCCCGCTTAACCAGCCAGGTGGTATAGCGATCACGAATATTATCAAACATACCCTTAACCCCCTAATTGAGAAGTGGGAGGCGGGAAGTTGGAAGTGGGAACGCCTCACACCTTACCCCTTACTCCCCACTCTAAAAAATTAATCAATTTTGCAAATCAAGTGATATTTGTAGGATAATATGTTACTGTTGCCTATTTATCGCGTTGCGAGCCAGTTCATCACAGCGTTCATTCCACTTATTTCCGGAATGTCCCTTGACTTTTTCTATTCTTACCCGGTTCTTGTTCATAAAAGCCAGCAAGGATTTCCATAGATCCTGGTTGGCTACATCTTCCTTTTTACTGTTTTTCCACCCATTTTTTTGCCAGCGGCCTATCCAGTCCTGGCCGAAAGCATTTACAATGTAAGCACTGTCTGAATATACCACCACATCCCAGCCAGTTACTTTGATTGCCCGCAGGGCTTCCAGTACCGCAGTAAGCTCCATGCGCTGGTTAGTGGTGTTATCTTCTCCTCCTGAGATTTCTTTCATCTTATCTCCGTAAAAAAGCACCGCCCCCCATCCGCCTGGCCCGGGATTACCAGAGCAGGCTCCATCAGTATATATAGTTATCTTTTTCACTCTGATATTGACCCCTTTTCGTGACGCGGATTGGCACTAACTATTTCTACTGCCTCGGCCAAAGCTACCAATATCGCCACATTCATATCCGGATCCATGGAACCCGTTTTTATAAGAATTTCGCCCAGTTTACTGGCAGCATAATGTGGGCTTAATTGATTTAAGGCATAAGCTACTATATCAGCCCGGCATTTTTCACAGCGGCATAGTCCTGGTTTTTTCTCTAATACGGAATCTATAGCCTCCCATACCATTGATTCCACCACATTAATTACTTTCACCTGATGCACCACACAATTCAAAAAAGTAGTGTAAACCTTGCGCCATATACCCGTTCATTTCTAGTATGTTTTATACTTCGATTATTAATTAAATACTGCAAAAAGGTTAGAAAATCCTGCATTGACTTAAAAGAGATAAGAAGTAATAAAGAAAAATCCCCTTACGGGGATAATAATACTAATTGTGACTTTATATGCTTTCCGAAATCTTCTTCTCGGTACTCTCCGTCTGTTTAACATAACCACTGACATCACCATCCAATAATGCCTCGTTGTCTTTCTGCCTTTCCTTGTTCAGGGAGCGAACCTGATCTTTTACCTTACTGTCTGTGGCGTACCACCCTGAACCCTTAAATACTATACCTACGTTCTTACTAATAATTCTTTCCGCCTTTCCTCCACAGGACGGACAGACCTTAAGAATTTCATCATTAAACTTTTGCAATTTATCAAATTTTCCACAATTCTCACATTCATACTCGTATATAGGCATGTCCTTAACCCTCCTTAATAAAATCCTTGTGCCAAGACTTTTTGACCCCGCTATTATATTTATTATTATATCCCCTATTTGTCAATACGCTGCAATAATAAATTAAGCCATATGTCTCCGGACGTAATCCCCGATGGAAATATTACTATACACTTCCCTCCAAGAACCGAAAGCAAAGCCCTACACTCCCTCGCGCCTTACTCCTAACTCCTCACTCTAGATAATTATCAAGTTCTAAACTAGATATTATTTATAAAAAAACTTTGTTATTAACGCCAATTTCCGTTCTATATATTAACGATGCTGAAGTAAACAATCAATGCCATAACCCCATTCCATACCCCGTGGGCCAGAGCTGAAACTAATATGCTACCGCTTTTTTCGTATATATAGCAAAGAATTACTCCCCCGGCAGCCAGGGGAACAGCTCGCCATACATCCCAGTGTACCAATCCGAAGAGAATACCCGCAATAATTGCGCCCCAGAACGGCCCTACATAACCGCGGAAAACCGGATAAATCATTCCCCGATAATATAGCTCTTCTGATATCGGAGCCAGTACCGCTCCCATTATTAACAGGATGATAAACCCACCGGGACCGCTGGTTGTATGTAGCATCTCTTCGAATAACTGGGGTTGAATATTGGGGTGCAGCAGATTAATAATCATTCCCAGAGCAACAATAACAATCAGCAGGAGACCGCCGCCCATTAAACCGTAGCGTAAATACTCTTTACTGCTGACATTTTTTACCCCCAGGTCAGTAAGCTGGGCACGATTTACAACTACAGTAAAAAGCAAGACCAGCAGTACGGTAACGGTGAACTGAAAAACATAGGCTACGGTAAAAAAGGCCAGAGTAGTATTACCTATTCCCGATGCAACCAACCAGGATTTTACCGCATTACTGTACCGGGCAAACAACATTCCGGCCATCATAATTCCTATAAATACCGCGACTATTTCTAATAAGCCCCAACGTGGCTTTTCTACCTGTTCCATATGTCGGCCTCCCTCACCTTTTCAATTATACACCGAAAGGCCCATCATCACACAACTATGCAGAATAACCGATGTTATAAATTTTGCTAACAGGAAATACTAATAAATAAATGAGGCGTGAGAGGTGGAGCGCTAAAAATGAGGGGTAATTCTCACCTCCAACATCCCACTTCCCACTTC
>DIRQ01000116.1:37943-40174 GCA_002424365.1 Syntrophomonas sp. UBA5432
TACCTGATAGGGGTTTTGTTTTTGAGTCGGCGCAGGAATTGTTTAAGTACCTGGAAGAAGGGGAGTTTTACCTGCCTGATGATAGTGTAAAACTAATACCTGCAGAATCCGGTCATTTGCGAGCTTACTGGCATTTCAGTCAGAGGAAATGGCAGGATATGTTAAAAGAGGTAGGTAAATCCAGGGAAAAACAACTGGTACTACGTTTACACCAGGGTGAAGATTCCTACCAGGAAGTGTCGGTCAAAAGACCGGCAGGAAGTTATGACTGGGAAGTACCGGGAGAATCCCCCTGCTACGTTAGCCTGGGTATTAAAAACAAAGACAACTACACTCCTGTATTAATCTCAAGCAAACTAAAGCAACCATAATTTTTAATCCCATATTATCAGCGGGTTTCGCCGGTGTTTCGCAGATGTACCTTGACATCTACCTGAATATTGGCATTCTGAATAAATTCAGGATTATCTATATCTTTCTCCAGGGCACGGCGATTCTTGGCCAGGGCATATTTAGAGATATCAATGCAATCAACTTTTATTTCTTCCTGCATCATATTAATAAATGTTTCGCACTGGGTTTTTATCTGCTGCTCTATGGTTTTTTCTATTTCTTTCAGGTGTTCTGCCGTTACCGGGGCTTGATAGCTGTGTTCCTCCAAAGTTCCCTCCAGTTTTATGGTAATTAAAAAATTGTATCCCTGCTCATTTTGATAATACTGTACCTTTCTGGAGTTACTAACCAGCACCGCTCCCCGGTGATACATTCTACCTTGTTTTTTACTAAAAGGCAGGTAGCTTCTGCCTTTTAAACCGCGCAGTAGTACTAAATCGTGACCTTCTTCTATGTTCAGCTTTTTTACCAACCGGTCTTTTTTAAATACGGCTACCCCGCTTATAATTACCCGGTCCGCCCTTTTTTCCAGAACTGGAGCCACCGGGTTTTTACCTATATTCTGATAGCGCCGAAATTCTCCCACTCTCGTAACCGGTATAAACGTTCTTTGCTGTATACCATTGAATAGGGCTACCAGGTAGGTTCCCATGTTATTATAGTTTTTAATCGGGGTTTTAAGAATATCCTCACCCCGTCCTGCCGCAATGCTAAAATACATCGAGCCAGAAATTGTGGTATCCCGCAGAAGGGACTCTGTATACCGGTTTATGCCATGGCGGGCTAACTGTTCACCGATTATTATTACCTGATTCATTCCGGTTACATAGGTATCAGGATCAGTAATTCCCCGCCTCTGACGAGCATCGGCAATGGTAACTCCGGATAGGGTTTCAACATTTACCGGGTTTTCGGTTTTAGGAGTCAGGTTAGGTACCAGGGTAGTTAAATCTAAATCTACTAGCTTATAACCAGGTTTAGCTGGTGGGTCGGAGGGGTCAGCTCTGCCGGGCGAGTGCACGTCATATGCTGCCGCCAGCGGGAAAGAGAGTTCCTCCAGATCCCGGGAATCCCAGCAGCCACATACTTGTAAAACTAAAATGATAACAATCATTACAGGTGTTTTTTTAGGCACTTTGGGCCTCCTTCCCTCGGATAAGGGCAATTACCAGCATAAGCAAGGGGTATAATAACCCCCCCAGCAGGAAAGTATAACCGGCATATTCCGCCCATTTAAAAGCAATGATTAGATTAGAAGGTAATAGGGCCAGGATATAAATGGGCAATGCAATTGTCAGTACCACCAGGTGAAAATATTTATCGCGTTTAACAGACATTACCTCACTTAAGGAGTAAGCTGCAGCAAACCCCATGTTCATCGTGGGACGAATGCCCACACCCATCCATACCGTCAATAATACAAGCTCTGGCCTTTCCAACATCGAAAACTTTATCGTTTTTAATAGCGTAATCCCGGGCCAGTTTATTTCCTGAATAATTTCACTTCCCCAGATTAGAAGGCATGCCAAAGTTAATAATAAGTAAATCAGAGTAGTCCATCCCAAGCTCAGTATCCCCGCTTTGATAACCTTCTCCTTGCCCTTGACCATAAAATAAAATACCAGCAGTACCTCTATTCCGGCATAAGCATAACTGCTGGGCAAAACTCCCCGGGCTATCGCCTTAAAACCAGCTTCCCCCACCGGCAGGAGATTGGTATAATCTGCATTTACCAGAAGTGCCATGTACAACAGTAGCAAAGGTAGAATTATCCAGAAAAGTACTTCGTTTAGCCGAGCTACCACCCGGGCACCTTTGTTTATTATATAAATTAATGC
>DIRQ01000091.1 GCA_002424365.1 Syntrophomonas sp. UBA5432
CCGCTTACCTGGGTTACTCCGTTTACTGTTACTGAAGCCTTTTCCGATATGGTAAAAGTGGCTACGAGGTTACTTATATCGGTTTCTTCGGAGACTCCGATATTCAACACACTAATCCCGTCAATGCTGGCTGGTGCAGTTTGTTCCGGGAAACTGAAGGCGGTAATGTAATTGGCCGGTGATTTGCCCACTGTTATTGAAGCAACTCCCTGGCGGCCATCGGGTGTAGTAGCGGTAATATCAGCACTACCTAATCCAACTGCAGTTATGTTGCCGTCCTGGTCTACAGTAACTGCGGCCTCGTTGCTTGAAGCCCAGGTTAGTTGCTGACCTGCTGCCAGGGCCGGTACCGGGGTAGCAGTTATTGTATGGGTTTTCCCCACCAACGTGCTCATGGATGAAGACATATTAACCCCGGTAATAGTTATATCTTTTTCGCCAAACACCCCGGAGCCATCCGTGGCAGTGGCTTTCACCGTTACCACGCCAACGGTGTGCCCCTGATTCATTAAACCGGTATCAGGTTCAATATAGGCGAAACCTGCTCCGATTTCCCCCAGTGCTACTTTCAACCAGGAGTTACCCTTCCCGGTAACGCTCCAGGTGACATCCTTATTATCTGCCCCTTCCGGCAGAACTTTAGCCAGCATCTGCAGGCTGCCGCCGTCACGGTAATTCTTCATAGTATCTGCACCCCCGGTACCGGTGACAATGATGGAGGTAACCTGGACCGGTCCATCCGGGGTAGTGACAGTTACTTTTTTAGGCGTTACCATGGTATTCTTATTAATATCCTCTATTATTAAATAGGCATCATAAGCAGTATTTCTGTCGGGTAGGGGGCCAGCAATAATACTCTTTTCCTCAGATTTGGGTATCAATATATCCTTACCGGAAGCCAGAGCCGGTGCACCAAAGCAATCCTTTCCATCTTTGACCTGTTGGGCCGTTGGAAGCCCACTGCCATTGGACACTACCACATACCAGGCAGTTACATCGTCATAAGTTTTGGCCAGTATTTCCACCTGTTTGCTACCATATGCCTGTACTGCCCCTGCTCTAGGGTAAGTAGGGTCAATCACAAAATCGGGCGGTAATTTATCATACAAGTTTTTTATGCCGGTGGTTTCTGTATCTTCCATAGCCCGGCCATCTAATCCATATATTGAGGCGCCGTCTTTAGGTTTAATCTCGATAGTTTCAACACCCATGGCTTTGCCGGTGGTGGTAATATGAAACACAACTGTGTTTTCCCCACCGGTCAGGGCTTCACCAGACGAATTTTTAAGAACAGTAATCGTGACCGCGCTTGTATTGCCTGCGTTTCTCTCAAAATTCAGGGTGAAATCCTCTGCTGTAACTGCGTCGATTCCTTTTCCTTCTTTATCCTTATCTGTATATATCCCTTCAGAAAATGTGACCGTTATCGCCGTATTGTCCGCTGCAATTTGGGCACCGGTTATTCGCACCGGTTCATCTGCCGCATAAGCTGGTCCAGGCCACAGCATGAATATCATAGCAATAGTTAATATGCAAGATACTAACTTTGACTTCTTGCTAATATGTATCATAGCATCTCATTCTCCTTCCAATGGTTGAAATGGATTTACAACTTATAGGCTTCTACCTATACATTTGAATTAGATTAGCCTCTCCCCTCCATATTTTGCTTTAAATCTACCATATAGAAGGGTGGAATCTTTTTCAAAAAACACCCTGCATCTTTCAAAAACTATCCCTGACTATTTTTGAAAAATAAAAGAGGCTGTCACATTGTCCAATGGACGTTAGTGATAGCCCCTTTAATAGATATTTAATTTTTTACTCTACTATTATGAATCCATTTTTAGCTTTTCTATATTCAGATGGCGATACCCCTAAATATCGTTTAAAGAGGGTGGCGAAGTGCCCGGCGTTGACAAAACCACAAAATATGGCAATTTCTCCAACTGAATAGCTGCTTTTAGTTAGCATTTGTTGGGCTTTTTCAATACGGATCCCCGTTAGGTATTGGTAAGGGGTTTGACCGGTTTGTTGCTTAAAAGATCTGATGAAATAATTAGGACTCAGGTTGACGATTTGGCAAATATCTTCAATAGCAATGCCGCAATTGTAATAACATTGCATATAATCAATTGCTGTTTTGATTGATTGTTTATCCTTATAAGTAGTTTCTCGCCTAAAGGACAGGTCACCATTTATATCACGTAATAACTGTACAATTATTTGGGTGGTGATAGTATCTGCCATAAGTGGATAGCTTTCGCCATACAAAAGCATTTCATTTTTAAAGCTTGCAATGAATTCTGATAAGCGATGGCTAAAGGTAGTCTCTACTCTTTTAAAACTTATACCATTTGTTCGATTTATTTCAGCTGCTACCTGTTGGAAAAACTCCTTATTTACAGTAATGTCAATGTATTTTGCCGGACATCTCTCTGATGTTGGTAAAACTGTTATGTCTTGCCCTATGTCAAAAGACACCAAGCTTCCTTTCTTGAATTGGTACTTATTATTGCCTATCTTTGCCGAAGGCGGGGTGGAGTTGAATATTATAAAATGATAATCTTCAAAACGCATTTTTTGGCCGAGTATATAGCTTTCCGGCTCGAACATGGCTAGCTTGGAACTTATGTATGTCCTGGTCTGAGAATGAATGTCCTGAGGAATTTTATGTATGAAGCGCTTGAATTTTACTTCCATGTATGCACTCCCCTGTCAAAAAAGTACCGTCATACAAATATACAAAATACGACTATATCCTATAAGCAATTATGCCATGGAAGATAGTTTTTTTAAACTTATTGTTGGACTTTTTCCAGTGGGTAGGGTTGGGTGTTGTCAATAGATAAATTTGCTTTTTTCCCTTCAGCATCCAAATCCTCCATGCGCTGCAAAACAGCCATCGGTGGTAATAATATGCAGTGTATTATGAAAACGAAAAAGAGGTTGGGAAAAGGTACTTTTCCCAACCTCCTGATTTGATTAAAATAGGCCAACGATTTCTCCGTTAGGTTTGATATCGATTTTTTCAGCTGCCGGAGTTTTACCCAAGCCAGGCATAGTCATAATAGTGCCAGTTAAAGCAACTACAAACCCGGCTCCGGCAGATAGCCGCACTTCTCTGATCGTAACGTTGAAATTACGGGGACGCCCCTTTTTGTCCGGATCATCGGAAAGGGAATATTGGGTTTTAGCCATACATACCGGAAGGTTTCCATAACCCAGGTCTTCAAACTTCTGTAGCAAACGGCTGGCTTCAGGTGTATAACTTACTCCATCGGCACCATAAATTTCTTTGCAGACAGTTTCAATTTTATCTCTTAAAGGTTTATTCAGTTCATAAAGAAACTTGAATTCAGACGGTTTTTCAGTTGCGGCAATTACTTTTTTAGCCAGTTCTTCTCCCCCGGCACCGCCTTTGGCCCAAACCTGGGAAAGTGCTACATCAGCTCCCATAGCTGAACATTTGT
>DIRQ01000094.1 GCA_002424365.1 Syntrophomonas sp. UBA5432
AAACATTTGCAATATGCAGGCTTACGTTTTGCTTTGTAGTTTGAAAAAGTTCAACCATTTGTCCCTGTGTTAACCATATAGTTTCATTCTCGAGCCTGACATCAATTTTAGTTAATCCGTCTTCGGTTTGGTATATTAATAAATCAGAGTTTCCGGTCTGTAAATCACCCATACTTAGCACCTCATTAGAATTGTTGCCATTCAAGAACATATGTTTGATTTCATTCTACTCTATAGATACATAAAGTGCAACGAAAGGTTCCCCAATATTTTGGAATTTTGGTTATTACAATCCTATTTTATTCCCCAATATCATCTGCAAGGAACTAGGGGGCATCTGAAAAATGCTCAAAATATTTGATAGAGATGGGAATCGATCACTAGCGGTTCGCAGCCATTAAAAGGCGGATAACCTTTGAAAGGTGGAGTTTTTAGGGCATCAATCAGTTTTTCCAGATGAGCGATAAAGGCGGTAGTAGCAGGATCAATGGAAAAGGTATAGACCGCAGGGATATTACCCTGTTTGCCTTCCTGAACCTTCTGCTAGAAACGTTCGCAGTATTTCTTGAGCAGAGCAACTGCTATCTCTTGCCACAAACTACCGCTCATGTCCGGGGATATATAACTGGTACCACCCCGGGTCTTCCGGCAAGGTGGCTAATATTTTACGATCCAGTTTAAGATTGTACCAGGCCCTTTCATTCTTGTAATTGTGCAGTTTAAAGTAAATTTGTTCAAGTTTCATAAAAGCAATAGGTTTCCTGGTATAGAATGGTTTCCAAATTTCTATAATTGGCAGTTCCAGCTATTTACTTGCTGTTAATCCACATTATCCAATCTCCCTAAAGCCTTGTGTCAGTTCTTCTATGCTTTGAAAACGCTTACCTTTATCTGAGTTTAAACCTTTTTCAATAAATGCTTTAATCTTTGGATTTTGGATGTTATCCACATTAATTTTTCCTGTCATTACATAAATGAGTAAACGAGTTAAAGCATATGTTTCATGAGTAATATTATAAGAATTGAATCCTTCGACAACTAAGGCAGGATCATTAAAATACCCTTTGAACTTTGTGTTTACGGATGTTAAACCGCTTCCAGGAATTTTTACTAATCCAAAATCGGATATTTTAACTACAATTACGTCATCATATTCTTTTAGTAAAACATTTTTAGGGTTAATATCGCGGTGTAGTAGTCCCTTCGAATATATGTAACTAAAGGCTTTGATAATCTGAGCTGATATCGCCCTTCGTTCAGGATTTGAAAGTTTACTATTGTTCTTTTGAATATAGTCATATAATGAAGAGTCCATATATTCCATTATATATTCCTTAGCGGTATCATTGTAACAAAAAACTTCAACAATGTATGGGGAATACAAATCCCTCATTTGCTCATACTCACGCTTGAAACGTTCAAGCTCTTTGGTAGTTAAATCTTTTTTTGCACGTTTTAATGCAAAATATTTATTATAATATTCATCCTTGTACTTAAACACTTGAGCATAAGATCCTTCTGCAATTAATCTCAAATCAAACGCCTGGGTCACTTCCTTGCGACTAATAATTACCGAATTGTTTGGAATAAATATTGGGATTGTATAATAAAGCACGATTTTATCCATTCCAGGAGGTATAGAACTGCCGCCGCTTCTGCTTAAAAATGTATTGCATTTATCTATTAATGTCTGATAATATTCCTCAACTCTAAACGAAAACTGACTCTGTTTTAACGCCCTTTGTAATCCTTCAACCATTTCAATACTGGTAATTAATTCTCTGCTTGGGTCTGCCCAATAATGTGCCTCCCATTCACCGGTTGGTAAGCGATTATTCATGATTTTAAAGTTAGATATAAAGCGTGCATGAAGCGTTGATAAAATTATTCTCAATTTCGGATAGGAAAAGGAACTATACAAATTAAGATATTCTTCATTTGCATAGCCCCCTAATTCTCTCATCTGTGATTCAATATAATTTTCAATATTCATCTTATGCTACCCTAAAAACACATTCTCGTTATGCCACTGGAGAAACGCTGGAGACGACCTTTCTTGTACCCGTTTCGGTAACTCGATTAACTTGTGGCCGTGAAACGCATAGTAAATCACGGCCATCACCATAGTCTTCTTTAATCCGTTTATTCACTTCAATATTAAAATCGTTGGTGATAGTTATGTATCCACGGTCAAGAAGGATATGTAAATCCTGCCTTAATAACAACCCGTTACTGGGGGAATTTGGTCCTTACTGGAATAGGAGTTAAATAAAAGCTAACCAAGTACATATTTACCTAAATTATACACCAATCACCAAAATGTGGCTATAAATGAGGAGAAATTGTCAGGCCAAATAGCTTAGCAGGCCTATCCTTGCTGTCTCTATGGGAAATAGAAGTTGTCGCGCTACACCCAGATTTATAATTGTGTATCACGTTCCGGTATTATATTTGCAAAATTGTTCCTGTCTTGTCATTTAAATTTCTTTGCCATCAAGCTCATCTCCCCAAAAATTCACATTTAAAAAGCCCTCGAAGGGGCTTGAAAAAACTCATTTATATAGCATAACAAAACCAAGGACTGTGTGTATTTAAAATAATAGGTGGTGCTTTTATAGTCTCTTTTCCACCAGATACAAGATATGTTTCTTCAGTTTGAACCTTTATTAAGCCTTTTTCAGAATCAACTTCTAATACTTCATATTTATCAAAGAACCTATCTTCTCCGTCTGGGAAACAATATTTAAAAGTATATTTCCTGCCAATCTCAAACATTCACTATCCACCATCCTTTCTGCCTAATATTACTACAAAGGGTTAAGTTATCCCATAATAACCATAGACCTATTCTTAGGATACCGAGCAACATTAGCTCCTTACGGTTCTACTACATACTTTATAGGTGCATGGTTTCTAACATTGATTAGTTTTCACGATAATGATTCAAGATTACCGATTTCACAATAATTATATTAGTACTTCGTGGCACCTTCTATTAGTTTCTGTGCCCCACTATCATCCCAAACATCTTCCCAATATACTCCTGCTGGTCATCCGAAAAAAGGACATGGCGTTTTTCGAAGTCTTTTTTGCTGTGGTTGCCTTTCCAATTGATTTTAGCGTAGGGGGTGACGCTGATTATAAATGAATTAAGAATGGCCTGACCATTGCCTGATGCAAGAGTTTTCTCTCTCTCCTTAATGCTTTCTGCAAATTTTAGTTTGGGGTCTTCCCAGCCGTCCACATTCCTTAGTCCTTTGGGATCTACGAAGGTTATGTACTGTTTATCGCCCTCGACCAACCAGAGAATAAAATCGGGGTAAAAGTTCCCTTCTTCGAAAAAGCCAATACCCCTGCCCCGGCTCTGGTTTCTTAGCAGGTACATTTCCTTTCCGGTAAAGCGGGACTGGTTTTTTTGGAAATAGTTCTGGACATCTACTATGAAATCCCGCTCTCCTTTATTAAGATGAACCGGGCTTACTTTTACCTGGTTGTTATCCAGGTAAATCAGCGGTTGATAGAGATGCGAATCAATTGCCAGCGGTTCGCAGCCGTTAAAGGATGGGTACCCTTTAAACGGAGGATTTTTAAGGGCATCAATAAGTTTTTCCAGATGAGCGATAAAGGCGGTAGCAGCAGGATTAATGGAAAAGGTATAGACCGCAGGGATATTACCCTGTTTGCCTTCCTGAACCTTCTGCTCTTCAAAATCAATGACATTAGCATATTCCATTTTGTCGCCTTCGTAAGCAGCTTTGCGCCCATAATAGAAGCGCTCGCAGTATTTCTTAAGCAGTGCAACTGCTATCTCCTGCCACATGGCTACTTTACTAAAATCGTTGAATTGCAGCTCATGTGCGGGGATATATAGCCGGTACCACTCCGGGTCTTCCAGCAAGGTGGCTAATATTTTACGATCCAGTTTCAGATTGTACCAGGCTCTCTCATTCTTGTAATTCTGTAGTTCAAAGTAAATCTGTTCCAGGTTCATAAAAGCAATATGTTTCCTGGTAAAGTAATGGGTTTCCAATTTGTCATTATCCCCTGCCCTGCCCTGCCGGCTCTGAATTACCTGGATGCGCGGATACCAGTTTACTATGACCGGATTTTTGTATTCGTATTCACCCGGCAAAGACAGGCACGGCCGGGGAGCATCTTTTTTGAAATTTACGTTGTCCTTAAGCTTTATGATTTTTAATTTAGTTGCCGGTATGGTCTGAATTATGGGCAATTCCATTTGAACCGGTTTGTTACCGGAAGGAAGGCCTTCTTCCTCCAGGTACTCTCTAAACTGCCGCATATAGTCGGCTCTCACACCAAAGACATGGAGGGTTTCCAATTCCGGCAGGTATTCGGGAACATCGACACCGGTAATGTTCATAGCTGTGCTGCGTTTAAGGCTCATCTGATAGCCCTTGAGGCGGACTCCCCGGCCAAACAGCTGGATGATTTCGGAGCCTTCCTGCCTACCAATATTCATTAGTCCCATAGTACTGACCCGCCAGCTATTCCAGCCCTGGCTAAATTTCCGGGAACCAATCAACAGATTTATACCTGAATCCCGGTTATTAATCCGGTTGAACAAAGAAGAGGAGAATTCCCGGTCACCAACATACAGACCGTTTGCTTCACACAGCTTTAATAATTCTCGTTCATCACCAACATTTATTACCCCAAAATAGTCTCCATCACCTATGCGCAGGCCTAATTCCCCATCGGCTCCTTTCAAATCATCTATATGAAGACGGGCACCGGCACCGGCATTGTTAAAAAGCAGTTCCAGGAGGTCATTAAGCAGTGCTTCCCCAAACCTCCCCTGCTTTATCAGATAGGTGAAGGAATTGGCAAATATATCAGTCCCGGCGCCATCCAGTAGACCGGCGCGACCATTTAACAGCAAATCAAGATTCACCAGGCTTTTATCTTTATTAGCCACAAAATCATTTAAAAAGAGCAAAATATCAACCACATCAGAAACTTTTCGGCCCCTTTCCGTCCGCACTGCGTTAACCTTGCCACCTACAAAAATCCACAGGGGTTTTTCCAGGTTAAATGGCCTCATCTGCAGCTCTTTATCCCGGTAAATCCGGAGCTGTTGGTAGAATGATAGAAGACAGGCAGTCATATATAATTTTTTCTGATCTTCATGACGTTCGTCGGCAAGGTTTAAAATGTTATACATTTTCCCATAGCCATCCTCAAAAAAGCGCCTGTAGGAATAATCAAACAATATACATCGGGCATATTCCTGGGTTAAGGTGGCTTTTTTAGCTGCCTTCATGGCCTGACCGAAAGTGGCTGAATACTCAAAGGAAAACCCATTTTCACATAAACGGTCGCGGCGACTTTTCCAATCTTCTCCACTGGAACCGCTGTGACCTTCATCGACCAGCACAAGATTATTGCCCTCAAAGGCATCAACAGCAACGGTTTTTTGTCCTGATTCTTCTTTCAACTTATGTATATCTATTATTTCAACCATATGTTTGCGAGGAGGAGATAAAATGTTAGGCTGGTAGAGCATAGGCCCCGTATCAAATAGATTTCCCTGCAATATATAACTAGACACACCAGCCATACTGCCATCTTTATCAAAAATCCGGGCCGGTATGCCTGATAAATAAAGTTCCTCTAAATGCTGCAGGGACAACCCTTCATTGGGAGTAAGTACGATGATACGGTTAAGCTCATTAATCCGGCCATGACGGTTTAAGTAATACTGGTACTGCAAAATATTTATATGCATCAGTAGGGTTTTACCTGAACCGGTAGCATTCCAAAAAGCGAGCTTAGTCAAATCAGCGGCAGTATAGAGGTCAACTTTATCTGCCACAGCTTTATCCTCATTAAAGCTTTCAACATACGCATTAAGGGATTGTAATAAAGCATTCTCATCCCGGAAATAGCGATCCAGGTAAATTTCAGTAAAAAGCAGGGATAAATACTGAAAATATTTCCACTTGAGCGGTTCGTTTCTTTTTCCTTGTATAGCCCGTGTATAACGGTAGATGTTCTGGTCATATTCGAGCAGTAGTTCGCGTTCCAGATGACAACGGTCAAACAGGCTACTATTCACCAGTTGGTGATAAAAATATGAGGTATTATTCTCATCCCAGCCTTCCAGGGATTCGTCTTTTAAATCTGCTGCCAGGTCTTCAAATCTATCTACTTCGAATAAACTTAATAGGTATTGATTCAGGACTAATTTCTCATCAAATCTGAGGGAAGCTGTCCGGGAAGCTCTGGCTCGGGCTGTTCTTGGCATAGTTATTCCCTCCTATAAATCACTTACATCGAACATCAGGCGTTTGAATTCCTGTTCGATTAAGTAAACCTTCCAGCGTTCTTCCCCTGTTTTTATATTGGGCAGATTATTATCACCGTTAACATAGATGCGGTCAAAATCAAAATCCCTGGTGTTGTAATCCTGTTTGGTAAAGAAATTGTCCAGCTCCTCATTGCTTTTTTCCTTCAAGTTGCGCCAGATGATTAATACCTTTTCTCCATTGAGAAGCTCACCTCTTACTACTTTAAAACCCCTGATAAATTCGGTTTGCTGTACCTTCAAACCCAGGAGGTAATTGAAGGTTTCCACCATATCTACATTAACAGGCTGGCTCTCACCGTTACGATATACATTCAGCTTGTAGTTGAAAGGGTCTTCAAACTGGTCGAGGTTAAGCAAGGAAGGGCTGCCCTGGCTCTCTATCTCCAACATATAGGAGAGAAGATATTGCTCTCGCATCTTCGCATTATCCGCCAGGGTCACCTTTTGCAACTCATTACGGTGCAAATCCAGGTTGTTAAGGGTATCTTCATATGATTCCAGCCGCATATATTTAAACATATGGCTGGAACCTTCCCGGGAGACCGGTTTCCCATCCCGCCAGTCTTTTGAATATATGATTTTTTGAATACGGGGTTTTAAAACAGTGTCAAAGTATTCGCCCATTTCCACCAGAATGTACTTGCGATTGCCGTTATCCTCGCGGTTGAGGTTAATAACGGCATGGCCAGTAGTACCGGAACCGGCGAAGTAGTCGAGGACTATTCCAATCCCTGTTTTAAGGCCTGTAATGGATAATATGTCCTGTACGGCGAAGATGGATTTTGGATATGAAAAAGGATTACCAGGTAGTAAATCCTTAAGTAGCTTAGTACCATGTTCGGTAGCAGAATATTTGGGATCGAGCCAAAATGTCGAAGGAGTAACGCCATCTACATTTGGTCTATATTTGTAATATACCTGTATTCTTTCTCCTTGTTTCTTAGCAAAGAATTGAGAGTAGTCTTTTTTTACATTTTCCCAACTCCACCGCCAATTTTTTTCAACACCGTTATCAGTTATAGGATATACTATTACCTCACCCTTAAGCGGTTGTTCAAAGACTTCCCACATCTCTGTGCTCTCAACCCATTCCATATGAGGTATTCTAATGGATAACGTTTCATTATCAACGTATATCGGATACCATTGTCGTTTCCCATCTTCCCTATTTGAATTAGAACCTTCGCGTCTAAAATTACGTTGTTCATAGAAACCGTATTCATCTTTTTTATCGTATCTACTTGCTTGTTCTTCTGTTCTGCCTATTTTAAGAACTTTTGAATCGATGCTATTCTTTACAATTATTGCATACTCATGTGCTAGAGCTAGGCCATCAGTTGTTGGTCTTCCTGAAGGGTTGCTTCTTATTGCTATAATTCCAGCAATATTCCCGCGGCTATATATATACTCAGTTACGAAATACAACTCTTTAAGCTCAAACTCATCTATAGTTACTGTATTTATGCCTGTACGTTGTAAAAATTCCCTTCCTAATAACAGTCTGTCACTCATTAAAGCCAGCCATGACGAGTGCTTATAATTGTTTTTATAAGGTATTGTTGAAGCATCAGTATTATACGGTGGATCAATATAAACACATTTAACCTGCTCCCGGTACCTCTCCTGCAATAGATTCAGTGCCTGGTAGTTCTCACTGTGGATTAATAGCCCGTCCATTTGCTCATCGATGTTTTCGATGGAAGCCAGAAGTTTGTTCTTGAATTCCTCGCTAAAAAAGGCGGTATCCAGCAGCAGATAAGCATTACTTTTCAAGAATTCCGGGGTAAGCGGTTCGCTGTAGCCGGGGTTCGCCAGGGAGGGTTGGATTTCCTCGATGGCAAAAAGCCGTTTCCATTCCTCTATCTGCGCCTGATTGGCAATGATTTCGCTATAAAGAGAGTCCGGTACCCGGTCCAGGGTTATACAGTAATTAGTTTCCACCACAAATTTTTTCTTCAGCCACAGGCTCTTTTGGAAATCTTCCAGTTGAGCTAAGAAGGCGATAATCTTTAAGGCTATCTTTTTAATTACCTTTACTTTGGAGATTGATTGTTGGAAAAAGAGGGGATCACGTTTATCTATATCATCAATGAAAAAGACTTCATTTTTCAGATAAAAGTCCAGTTCACGGCTTAAAAAGCCGCCTAAATCCTTATGAATAAAGTAATCAAAGGTATTTCGAGCGGTATATTCTTTTAAATGTTTCTCCAGCAGGGTGCGGTCGCGATTTGCTTCCGTGGGGGCAGGAGTAAAGAGTTCCATATAATTGCTCAGCGGTTTTTTACCGGCAGCAGCCTCGATGAATTCGGCAGCGGCCTCATTCAGCTTATCCTGTTTTTGGGGATCCACCCGGTATTCAAACTGGACAATTAACTCATCATTCTCTACCAAAAATGGCTCCGCTTCATATAGTACAAAACGCCTTTCTTTGCCGCTGGCCTCTTTATTATTATCCTGTTCGGTACCGGCAGCAATTATTTTAAAATGCACCCGTTTGGAATCACTTATTTTGAAAGTATAATCCTTAAAATACTCGCTGGTCTTTATGTAATACTGGTCGGCATTGGCCCAGTGCAGCTTTACTTCCTCACCTTTATAAGGAATAGCATATACGCCTTCTTTGTAACGGGGACGGGAGAGAAAATCACCATCATCATAATAACGGCTGAAAAAGAATACCAGGTGGGAATAGACTTCCTGCTCCAGAGCCTCCATATCTATAGAATTATTGAGTTCATTCATTAACTGCTGGTATTTGGGGGAGTCTTCCGGCTTTACCCCGGCATCCTCCAGGTTCTGCTTTAGTGTGGAGAGCTTTTCTTCAATTTTTAGGCGATCCAGTGAACTGTATTCCTGAAAGGCTTCCTTTACCTGGGGCAACAGGTCATGATCCAGGAATTGTTCCACCTCGGCCCGCTTCTGGTTCATAATACGGTATATGCCAAAATCAAGGTCGGCCTGGTCCATTTGAAACATTTCCCGCAATATTTTTTTAAGCTTCTGGTAATTGTCTTTCACTTATGTATCCTCCCCTAACCAAAATATTCAGACAACATGAAATCTAATGGTAAATAGGATTTCATGTGTGGTTCTTTTCACCATCTTGGCTTCCAACTCGGCAATTAATTGGTCGCGTTTTTCCATGATTTCGTCTTCCACATCAAATATCTGCTGCCGTTGTTTTCGTAAAGCCCGGTTAAGTTCCTGCAGCTTTTTTTCGCACCCAAGCTGCTCTTCCAGACTGACAGCATTGCGGGCTTCCCGCTTCACCACTTTTATTTTAGCCCGGGTATCTTTTAATTCTTGTTCCGCACTTAAAACCATATCATCAGCCCATTTGTCGAGGCGGTTTCTTTCCTGCTGAAAATAGCAATTGCTCTTTTCCATGGAGCGGTTTAAACTTCCCTGGGCATGTATTTGGGCTTCATTTTGTAATCTTTGCCGGTGCTCCTTATCAATATCCAGTAAATTCTTAACTCGACCCCTGCACTGAAAGAGTTTTTCACAGCGTTCCTGATCCAGTACCTGCCCATAATCAGTATAGGCATTAAAAAGAAGGTGATCTTCATTTTCCAGAGATTCAATACTTAATTTGGACAAAACCAAATACCCGCTTCGTCCTTTCAGGTCTTCTATGGCTGAAATCCTGGCGGGATGGGATGAGATATCAAATACTATTTCAGCCGGAGGAGTGTTTTGATTAAATCCCTGGTCGATAACATATTCCCCCAGGGGGTGAGATAAACGGTAAAGATGGAAGTTATTATCGGGCTTAGTGCCTTTACTAATCATTACGTATTTACCCGTCTTTATACCTTTTGCCGGGGCTTCCAACAGATTAAAACTTAATTCCTCATCGTAAAAATCTGCTTTTCCCTCCAGAATAAACCGGGTTAAGCCCCAAAACTGTTTACCTAACCTGTCCAAATAATAATGGGTTTTATCAAACTGTATCTTTAGACGCTGGTGAACGTCTTCATCAAAGTTCTCTAACAAAGTTCTGCGGGTGTCTTCCATGCGGGAATTTATTATTGCTTCCATTTCTGACTGTAAAGTCGCAAAAGCCATATCAATTTCCTCGGGGATACGGCATTGCTGGTAAATCTGCAGGATTTTTCTCTCAAAATCAATGCCGGATTCGATAGTTCCCAGAACCTCATCAGACGCACCAAATACGCCGCTGAATAGGTTGAATTTCTCCTGTAGGAGCTGATATACCCGCATATCGGCCTGGTTTCTGTTGTTCAGGAAATTTATTACCACCACATCATGTTCTTGTCCATAACGATGGCAACGTCCAATCCGTTGCTCTATTCGCTGCGGATTCCAGGGAAGGTCATAATTTATCACCAGAGAGCAGAATTGCAAGTTTATTCCTTCGGCGGCTGATTCCGTAGCTATCATAATGTCAGCATGATCCCTAAAATGCTCTATCAGCGCAACTCTTTTATCAGCAGTTATTGAGCCGCTGATGCGGTCACTTTCTTTATTCTCTTCCAGCCACTGTTTATATATATCCCTGGATAAGGGGGCGGTATTGGAGCCATTAAATAATACCAGGCGGCCTTTATACCCACGGGCCTCTAAAAAATTAAACAAATAATCCTGAGTACGTCTGGATTCTGTGAATATTAGGGCTTTGCGGTTGGCACCCATTTTCTCCAATTCCTGAAAACCAACTTCCAGAGCGGTTAGCAAAGATTCAGTTTTGCTGTCGGTACCGATATTCTGAGCTTGCTTTATGTATCCTTCTAATTCGGCTATTTCTGCTTCCAGTTTTCGTTTATCCAGGGCATTGGTTGTTGTATCTGCTGAATTCTCTGCGTCCATATCTTCCAGTTCATCTAGTTCTTCATCCAACAAATCTTCCAGTTCTTCCTGCTCGATGATGTCTAGGGCAATATCATCATCTACATTAAGATCATCTATCATTTTTTCCAGTCGGTCTTTCATGGTTATTAAAGTACCGGCCACTGCGGTTGAGGAAGAGGCCAGCAGTTTCCATAAAACTAAAGTGGTCAGGGTACGCTGCCGACGGGGAATGGCACAATTATCTTCGCGCTGCAGAAATTTGGTTATGGCTTCATAAAGCTTTTGTTCGTCATCGCTGGGACTGAAAGGTCTGGTAATAGCCTTGCGTTCGGTATAGCGAATGTATTCAATTACCTGGCTGCGCAAGGTTCTCTGACAAAAGTATTTTAAACGCTCCCGCAGCTCATCAAAGTCACTATCATTTATAAACTGACTGCGGAATGCTTTTATGTCGCCAAATAAATGTTCATCAATGATGGTTGATAATCCGTATAGCTCCAGCAGTGAATTCTGTAATGGGGTAGCAGTGAGCAAAACCTTCTTGCAATCTTCAACGGCCCATTTTATAGCCTGTCCCATGCGATTGCTGGGGCGATAGGCATTGCGTAGTTTATGGGCTTCATCTATTACTACCATATCCCAGGGGACACTTTTTATATCGTTTTTCATGCGGCTTGCAAAATTCATAGATGTGATGATAATACTTGCCTGCCGAAACGGATTATTTTTTCCTTCTTTAATATACTGCTTATAATTTTTACTTTCCAGGATAATTGTGGGGAGATTGAATTTTTCACTTAATTCCAGGCTCCATTGTTTGCGGATTGAGGCAGGACATATTACTAGCAGACGTCGTTTGCGTTCAGCCCATAACTGGCATAATACTAATCCGGCTTCAATAGTTTTACCGAGTCCCACTTCATCAGCCAGAATTACCCCTTTGGATAAGGGAGACTGGAATACAAAAAGAGCCGCATCAACTTGATGTGGAGTCAAGTCAACACTGGCATCAAATAGTGACATGGATAATTTGTCTATATCCCCACCAGCCGCCCGCCGCCGTAATTCGTGGGAATAATAGCAAGCATGATAAGGTGTACTCATATACTTCAGGTGATGCCTCCGTAATGATCATATCGATGTTTTTTCACCATTGCCCTGCCCTGTCTAAAAATATTGTATCAGTTGGATATTTGATACCGCAGAATTTTTCAGACCCAAGAGCGGTTCCCACATCATTCTATAAGTTACTTCTCCCAATAATACTAATTCCCTTTTTATTATTAATAGCGAGAACTTCCCCATTATTAGCCTACCAGGCAGAACCAAATATGGATAATGGGCAATTTATTTTTGACTTTTGCATTTCAGTTATAAATTGAATTAATAAATTTTTTAGCATTAGTAAATATACTTCTAACCAAATTCTGCAGTTCTTTATCTGGTATATCGCGAGTTCTAATGATGTCAGATATATCATTAGAAGAAATTTTACGTCCACCAGTTGGACTGGGTATTCGCACACCTTCATCTGATAATATTTTTGCGACTTCGGATACAGATGTATATTTTAAATACAATTTATATATTTTTGTGTATTCATCATCGCAGCTTTGAATATCTGAACGTTGTATAATTGATTTGATCCTTTCCCACTTTTCGATTTGCTTCTCTGCCATTTCTACTGTCCAACAAATCTTTTTTGCCATAATCAATCATTTCTCCAATTTATAAAGTTGAATAATCCAAACTTCCAATTATTAGCCTAATATGAAGTTTAACGCTTCTCTCCAGTATATAGATAAGCTCCTATTTGAGTCTATATATTCATAGACTTCCAATACTTAAAAACATTTCGTATTTGTACATTCTTTTTGATAACCTTTTGTGCAGCAGAACTATCATCGTCACTTGCAGAAAAATAAACTACCCTCGAAATATTAGGGTTTTCATTTATTAGTCTGAAAATATGGCTATCATTATTAGGAGACATTCCAATTATATGTAGTTCTCCACCGGTTAATTTTAATTTATCAATTGGATATTCTGTATTTCTCAATTCTGGGTGCGCTAATCTAGCGTTAATAGATTGATAAGCAAACATATCATTTTCTGAGGTTGATTTTTCCAGTTGTTCATATTTTTGCTGTGCTTCTATATCTAATGGATTTTTTAAACGTATAATCAAGTTATCTAAAGCTATGTTTCCATTAGAATAAACACTCATTATATTCATTTTTTGTTGACCTGAAAATCCCATTATAGCATTGCAATACAAGTGTTCCATCCCTGGAACCACAGTCGGTTTATTTGGCTTCTTCTGTGCAAGATACCCTATTATTGTTTCAGCACGATATGTATCATCTGAGACATCGAAACTACCATGTAGATGATATACTTTTTTATCAGTTAGCTTATCAAGGTTAGTGTCATAATTTACCGTAAATATATTATTATATTGTTTCAGTTCTTTAGCAAAAGCCCCCATCTTGGTGTATAATTTTTCTATTTCACCATCATTAAATATTGCATCAAGAAACAACCATTTTAATCCATCATAAAGAGCATTTATTGGGGTGGCTTCATCACCAACCTTATTAAACACCAACTTCATAACAAAGAAATAGTCTTCTATCCCTACGTTCAATATGTCTTGCGGCTTTCCTTGATAGCGACGGGCAATGTCAATTAAAGTCTTTAATTCATCTTCGTCTTGTGTCAAACGTAAAGCCGTAACACCCTTTAGCATTGTCTTGAAAAATTTATTTAATTCGGTCAATGTGATTTGTAGTTCACCGGAAGTAATGCTTCCTTGAAAGACATCGTCATATCTATTGGTACATAGATACTTTGTAAGGCGTTCAATAATTTTATAATTTTTATAATCGTCATTATTACTAAAAGCAATATTTATTCCATTACTGATTATTTCATGGTCTTCGTA
>DIRQ01000025.1 GCA_002424365.1 Syntrophomonas sp. UBA5432
TAAAACTGCTCAGGAATCTGCTCTTTTTTTTGATCAGCTTACCGCGGATTTACTCGAGTTAAACCCTCCTATGGTTATGCATTATTATTTTAATTCTATTTATCCACGTTTTTATGATGAATTTCAAGGAACTTTAGTGGAAAGGTTACGGTTACGTCTGGTCAATCTGGCTACAAAGGATAATTTTAAACAAGCCTGGATGGTAAACATCCTGAGGAATCTAAAACACTTCAACGGTTTCTGTGGCATCCTTATGGAAAAACTGCAGGGTTTACCTGCAATTATAGTATCTGCCGGCCCTTCATTAAATAAAAACATGTACTTGCTTAAGGAAGTAAAGGATAGAGCAGTTATTGTAGCGGTGGGGACTGCAATTCGCATCCTTGACTCCAATGGCATTGTTCCTCATATACGAATGGCTATGGATGGGGGAAAAGGCGAAATGCAGATATTTGAAACCATTAATACCAATTCAGCAACCTTACTGTATAGTGACCAACTCTATTATGAAATCCTACCGCAGTATGAAGGTCCGGTCATTAAAATGCTTTTAGATACTGATGCTTTGAGCAGATATCTGGCTAAGGATAATTATAAATATGAATTAGTGGCCAGTGGGTTTTCTATTGCTAATACGGCCTTGGATTTTCTATGCCGGTCAGGCTGTAGCACTATAATTTTTATGGGGCAGGATTTATGTTATACCGAAGGTAAGCTCTATGCAAAAGGCTCATGGAAAACGGATGATGGAAAGGTGGAGTTTTCCGGAGCAGGCTATATTAAAACTACCGATATATTCGATAATAAAGTATATACTACCCGGCCTTTCATGGGGATGAAAAGTCTATTTGAACAGGAAATTCTCCAGCATCCGGAGATTAAATTTATCGATGCCACTGAAGGCGGCTTGCGGATTGAAAACACGGAGGTAAAAACCCTGCAGGAACTTGTGGATAGCGAATTAACAGCGAAACACAATATCGATGGACTTATAAGCGAAGCAGTTAAATATGCGAACATTAATAATGAAGCAGCTAAGATTGAACAGGCCGTGTTAAGCATGGAAAAAGAACTGACAAAAATATCGAAACTGAATACAAATCGCTTGGCCCAGCTCAAGCGTTTACAAGATAAATGGAATAAAGGCATGAGTCATACCAAGTTTATGAAAGATTTTGATGCTATCTTAGAGTATGACCGTAAACTAATGGCTATTCCTTTTTATGCCCAGGTTGCTTCTCAGCAGCTGGCTAATATTTATTATGCATTAGATATGAGAATAGAATGCAATGATGAGAACCCAAAAGCCCAAGCGGAGGGATTATTAAAAAAACATTTTACTCGTACCATTGAGTTGCGTGAATACATTGATTTTCTCCAAGCGCTAATTGGCGAATTTAAAGGAGAGTATGAGATTAATATAGTATTCGGGTAAAATGCCAGGGGAGCCCAAGGCTCTGGAGTGAGGAGTGGGGATGAAGATGGCAGTTTAAACATAGCTAGACATAAGCGAAGCTATTGCTGTTATGTAAATTAATCGAAAGGATCAGTAATATGAAGGTAAGGTTTATTGCTGAAGTTTCAAGCAATCATAATCAGAATTTGGATCGCTGCCTGAACTTTATTGATAAATCTGCAGAGATAGGGTGCGGCGCTGTTAAATTTCAACTTTTTAAAATAGAAGAGCTTTTTGCGCCAGAGATTCTGGATAAAAGCAAAGAACACCGAGATAGAAAAAAATGGGAACTGCCGGTTGAATTTCTTCCCGATCTTAGTAAGCGATGTCAGGAAAAAGCAATTTTGTTTTCCTGCACCCCTTTTTATCTGCAGGCAGTAGAGGAGCTTTATCCCCATGTAGATTTCTATAAGATTGCTTCTTATGAGCTGCTTTGGGATGATTTACTTAAAGAATGTGCTCGTACTAAAAAACCAGTAGTTCTTTCAACCGGTATGGCGACTATGGAGGAAGTGGCAAGAGCAGTGGATGTTATAAGAAGGGAAGGCTGTACAGACCTTACCCTGCTGCATTGTGTCTCCGGGTATCCCACTCCGCCGGGTGAATGTAATTTAAGGGCTATCAAGACCTTAAGGGATTCTTTCCTATGCCCCGTTGGCTGGTCTGATCACTCAGTATCGCCTGCTGTTATCTATCGGGCTATTAATGCCTGGCAGGCTTCAATGATAGAATTCCATCTGGATTTGGATAGCCAGGGAGCGGAATATGCAACCGGGCACTGCTGGTTACCGGAAGGAATACGAAACGTAATACAGATAGTAAATGAATCCTGTCCGGCTGATGGAAATGGAGAGAAAGAGCCAGCTCCCAGTGAATTAGATGATAGAGCTTGGCGAGCTGACCCTTTAGATGGTCTCAGGCCGCTGCTAAGTATACGCAAAACATGGAAGGAATGACAATGATGCATACAGTTGCAATAATCCAGGCACGTATGAGTTCCAGTCGTTTACCGGGGAAAGTACTTAAAAGCGTCGTGGGTAAGCCAATGCTGGGGCATATTGTGGAAAGATTGAGTTGGGTGCCGGCAATAAACAAAATTGTGGTTGCAACCTCCGGCGAGGCAACGGATCAGCCAATTTACGAGTTTTGCCAACAGAATAGTATAATCTGTTACAGGGGTAGTTTAAATGATGTATTGGATCGTTTTTATCAAACAGCACTAAAATATGGAGCGGATGCAGTAATAAGAATTACAGGAGATTGTCCCTGTGTCGATCCAGAACTGGTTACCAAGCTTATTAATTTATTTCAGCGGGGAAATTATGATCATGTTGGTATAGCTACCGGTGCAGGAGCAATCTTTGATGAAGGGCGGTTTCCCAATGGTCTGGATGCGGAATGTTTTCGCTTTGAATCATTGGAAAAGGCTTGGCGGGAAGCTACTGAAGCTGCGGACAGGGAACATGTAACCCCTTATATTTGGCGTAACAAAAATATTTTTAAATGTGGCAGTCTAAAACCAGACAAAGATTATTCAAACATTCGTTTGAGTGTAGATCATAGAGAGGATTTTGAACTGGCAACTGAAATTTTTGAAGCCCTGTATAATGAGGAAAAACCGTTTTTGATAAAAGATATTATAGGTTTATTACAGGAAAAACCGCATTTACTAAAGTTAAACCAATCATTTATAGGTAAAGAAGGATATCTAAGTTTATGGAAACTGGACAATTGATGATATAAATATTATTCGTGAAAGTTGAGAGACAGATAATGAGCCGGGTAAATTCAATTCTGTTTCGCTGTGATGGGGCAGAAGATATTGGGTTAGGGCATATTGTTCGTTGCTTAGCCCTGGCTGAAGAATTACAGGTTGGGTATGATTGTCGAATTACTTTTGCTGTTCATCGTGGCAAACCAGGGATAGACATGATAAAAGATAAAGGCTATCCAGTAATCACTGTAATTAATAATTTAGATTTTTTTAACCAAGAAGAATTTCTAAAAAATGCCGTTCAGGAAAGTGGTTGTAATGTAGTCATAATGGATTTTCGGGAAAACATTTCACTGGATTTTTTGCATTCATTACGCAAACAGGGAATTATCCTGGTTGATATAGATGATCCACAAGAGAAGCGACTAGCAGCTGATCTGGCTTTTTATCCACCCGTACCGCAGGTTGAAAGAATGGATTGGTCAGGTTTTCAGGGACAACTTATGGTAGGTTGGGAATGGGTTATTCTTCGTAAAGAGTTCATTACTATGGCTAATCAGCAACAGATTCCGAAAGAGAGGTTACATTTACTGGTTACCATGGGGGGAAGTGATCCAGCTGGATTCACCTTAACGGTCATTGAGGCGTTAGATTTACTTGAGGTCGATTTTGACACAACCGTAGTACTGGGAGCTGCATTTTCATGGGAAAAAGAGTTGAAGTCATTATTAGTGAGAACTAAGCGTAAATTCAGGATATTAAGAAGTGTTGAAAATATGGCCGGTGTTATGGCTCAGGCAGATTTGGCGATAGCTTCTTTCGGTATGACGGCATATGAATTGGCCTGTATGGGGGTTCCAGCACTATATATGTGTTTAACCGATGACCATGCTGAGTCATGTCAGGCTTTTGTTGATGCCGGGATAGCCGTTAATTTGGGAAGAGACCATTCAATTAAAAAAATAGCTAATCAAATAAGTCTTTTGTTATGGGATGGTAAGTATAGGGACGGGATGAAGGCTAATGGTAAAAAAGTAATAGATGGATATGGAGCTCAGCGTATTTGGGCTGAAATAAATAAAATATTAATTACATAGATGGGAGCATGATAATGAATATAGAGTGGAAGGGACACTGCGGAGAAGTTTTGCATCAGGTTAAGGGGTATGATGTTATTGAGTGCGAAAGTTGCGGTTTTAAGCATATTATTCCGATTCCAGGTAGAGATGAATTAGATAAGATTTATCGCGAGGAATACTATACGCAGGAGAAGCCACTTTATCTTGAACGATTCAGGGAAGATCAGGGATGGTGGAACCTGGTTTATGACGAGCGCTATGATACTTTTGAAAGTTTAATGTATGAAAACCGGCGCCGGATATTAGATGTAGGTTCAGGTCCTGGTTTTTTTCTCTTACGTGGCAAAGAACGTGGGTGGGATACGTTAGGCATAGAACCTTCCACAGAGGCAGTAGAGCACAGCCGTAGTCTGGGATTAAATATTGTTGAGGATTTTCTGGATGATAAAACGGCTGCTAAGTTGGGTAAGTTTGATGTTGTGCATATGAGCGAAGTATTAGAACATGTCTCAAATCCAAAAGAAATGTTGGAATTAGCGCATAATTTACTTAATCCTGGGGGGTTAGTTTGTGTGGTAGTTCCTAATGACTATAATCCTATTCAAAAAATATTAACTTCATATTTCGGGTACAGTCCCTGGTGGGTTGCTCCTCCGCATCATATAAATTATTTTGATTTTATATCACTATGTAACTTGTTTAAGAAAGTTGGTTTTGAACCTGTTTATCAGGAAGCTACATTCCCTATTGATATCTTTTTGCTGATGGGAGACAACTACATAGGAAACGATGAGCTTGGTAGAAAGTGTCATGCAAAACGTAAGCAGCTTGAGCTTAACATCGACCAGGCAAAATGTTCGCTACATAAACGAGAAATATATCGGCAGTTAGCTGATTGGGGTATTGGCCGTGAAGTCTGCATTGTGGGTAAACGTATAAAACAATAATATTGGAGGTGAATTTATTATGGATACAATTAATTGTATTGTACAAGCAAGTTCAAAAAACTGGAGTGGAAGTAAAGATATTTGTATGAATACGATTAAAGGTTATCCAGTGGTTTATTGGGTGATAAAAAAAATACTTGGTCAAATACCGTCAGCCCAAATAGTTCTGGTTGCTCCCCTATTTGATAAAGAAGGAGTATTAGACAATGTTATTAATGAATTGAATTCCGATAGAATCTCCGCATTTTTTGGTTATGATTCTGATCCCCTAAATCGAATTTGTGTTGCTACCGATAATCTAAATGATGATGATTATATTATTAGAATTGATGGCCTAAATTATTTCGTTGATTTGGATATGAGTTTAAATATGTTACAACAAGCAAAATTAAACAATTTGGATTGTGTTAAATTTCCCGATGCATGGCCGGTTCAATTTACTTCGGATATATATAGGGTAGGAGCTTTGCGTGAAGTAAATGGTATGTTATTTAGAGAAGAAGATCAGATCTATAGGGTACACCCCAAGTATTATTTATTTAATCATAGTGCCTTTAATTGTAAATATGCTGAGGAAATTCCCAATTATGGCAATGACTATTTAGTAGATTGCAGAGCTACGTTACACGAAATTTATAGCGAAGAAAGAACTGAAGTCGATAAAAATAGGATCTGGGTAGGATGTCAATTATCTTTTCACTATGAATTGGCTGTGGGTTATATAAAAAATTGGATGAAGGTTTTGGATATCGCTTGCGGATATGGATATGGCACTAAAATGTTAGCCAAACATTGTAGTGAGATATATGGTGCCGATATTGACCGAAATATCATTGAATACAATCGTAAAAACAATGGTAGTTCAAATATTAAATATCATGTTGAGGATGTTACCACTTTATCCTATGATGACAATGAATTTGATGCAGTAACGAGCATGGAAACCCTTGAACATGTGGATGCCCCAAAATACTTTGAAGAACTTTATAGGGTTCTTAAACCTGGTGGAATTTTAATTCTCAGTACCCCTCAAAATTTATTTGGACGGATACCAATAACTTCAGTACACGTACGAGAGTATAGTATGACTGAACTTGAAGAGTTGTGTAAAAATTACTTTACGATTAAAAAATTCATTGGGATAAAGCAAGGTAGGATTGTGTTTCCTAACGATCCTTATGGCAATAATAGCATGGTTGTATGCAGAAAGGCATGAATAACCTGCTTTAAATTTGAGGATGAAACTGATTATGGAGAGGATATAGAGTGATAAATACCTTTAATCAACCATCTGAAAAAATACTAGCTATTTTTTCTTGCGATCAATATCAGGCAAATGCCCTATGCCAATATATTACTAAGGAGTTTAAACGGATACAAGTTGATTGCCTTATCCTGGAAAAACAGGTTTCGGTTAATGAAATAATACAAAAGTATTCTTTTAATAGAATCGTAATTAATGAACATTTTTATGGACAGATAACGAACGGAGAAACTTATACTAAACTGAAAGAAATTGCCTGTCAAAAATACAAAATGTCAATTTTCCCCCTCAATACTTTTAATGCCAATATATTTTTGCTGGCTTCTTCCATTACACCTCTTGTACGAGCAGTTAATTTGGGATACTCAGGTAAAGAACAAATAGTTATTGATCTTATCAGTAAGGAGTTAAATGGGGGTAAATCCTTACCTGAATATAATTTTTCTGGATGGCCAGAATGGGCTCACTCGCTTCAATTGGAAATGCAACAGCGGCTACGTGAATCAGAATCGAGGGTTACTCAAGTAAGGGCACTAAGCCAGGGTGAACGCCCCGTTGGATTTATGGATTCGCCCAATGAAACAGAATCTTTTGTAAGATATTTAACCGCTGCTAATTTATGTAGAGATTGTGATGTTGTTGAGGTAGGTGCAGGAATAGGTTATGGAGCATATATACTTGCCAGCCAAGCTCATACAGTTATTGGGGTGGAAAAGGATTCCATTTCGCTACAGAGCTGCCGTGAAATCTGGGAACCCCTATCGACAAATCTACGCTATAAAATGGGTGATGCCCTGAATTTAGATTTTGAAAATGAATCGGTGGATCGGATTGTATGTTTTGAAGTCCTGGAACATGTTGCAAATCCTCAAGAAATGATAAAGGAATTGTTTCGTTTGATTAGACCTGGGGGGACCCTAATCTTATCTACACCCAATCCATATTGGTTTTATTATCGCGTGAATACTCAAGAAACTATTGGACAACCCGTAGAAACCCTACTAAAAAAACAAATATGGCCATGGCATTTGTCAGGCATTACACCAAACCAGGCAATAGAAATGGCATTGGATTCCGGCTTTTCTTTTTCTTATCTTCTTTATCCTACTTATGTAGAAGGTTTTAAAACTCTTTCGCAAATATGTCAAACAAATAGTATTGATTTAAGGTTAACCAAACTAAAGAATGCGATGAATTGGACTATAGATGATTTTGTATTAACAAATGAGTTCTCTCCATGGTTTTCAAGTTACTCTTATGTTATGGTAGCTCATAAATAAAAACAAACTTGTAGCGAAAGGAACTGTAAAATGACATTACCAAAATCTATAAGCAACCCTGCAGATTTAAAGCAAATAAGTTTAAATGAATTAGCTGCTTTTGCTGATCGGGTTCGAGGTTTTCTAATAGATACAATATCAAAAACGGGTGGCCATATTGGCGCAAATTTAGGAACTGTAGATCTGAGTATAGCTTTACATTATGTTTTTGACTCCCCAAGGGATAAAATAATTTGGGATACAGGACATCAGGGTTATACCCATAAATTAATTACAGGGCGGGCTGATTTGTTTCCTACCCTGAATAGTTATGGTGGCATGAATCGCTTTGTAACACCCAAGGAAAGCGAACATGATATTATTGAAGCCTCGCACGCGGGAACATCGCTATCAATAGCTTTGGGAATGGCCTTATCAATGAAGATTAACAAGAGCCCACACCATGTTATTGCAGTAATTGGAGATGGGGCAATTTGTGAGGGAATGGCACTCGAAGCCCTTAACCATATAGGCGTAGAAGAGGATATCAAACTAATAATTATTCTTAATGATAACGGTTATGCAATTAGTCCCGGATTTGGAGCTATACACGATTATCTCCAAAAACGTGTGGTGGGAACGGATAAGGAAGAAACATTTTTATCTTCTATGAACCTGGATTATTTCGGCCCAGTCAATGGACATAACATTGAACAAATGATTAATGTTATGGAGGAAGCTAAAAAGTCGAATCGAGTTACCCTAATCCATGTAAAAACGAAAAAAGGATATGGTCTTCCTTGTTCGAAGGATCATCCGAATAAGATGCACTTTTCATTTCCCTTTGATCCAGAGACCGGAACCCTTAAACAACAACAAGCTACAACAGGATATCAGGATATTGCTGCCTCCGTAATAAAAAGAGAAATGGAAGAAGATGAAAAGATTGTAGCAATTACCCCATCTACTCTTTATGCTACCGGATTGCAGCCTGCTTTTAAACAGTTTCCTGATCGCTGTTTTGACCCCGGTATGGAAGAACAACACGCCATGACAATGGCAGCCGGTTTTGCATTAGGGGGAATGAAGCCGGTTATTTTTTATCAAGCTACTTTTATGCAACGAGCATTTGATCAGCTAGTACATGATGTGTGTTTTATGAATTTGCCTGTTATGATTTTGACAGTTCGGTGTGGATTTGCAGGATATGATAATGCAACTCATCACGGAATTTATGACTTTGCTTATATGCGTGCAGTACCTAATTTGCGTATTTTATATCCTAAGGATAGATATGAATTGGAACGAATGGTCTATGATAATTTACATAGGCTAAATGGACCAATATTAATAGAGATGCCATATGGACCGGTCGATGAATTTGATAATGAGGTTTTACTAGAGTCAGAAGATTCTTTTAATCAAGCTCAAGAGGTTTTTACAGGTGAAGATTTGATGATAATAGTGGTTGGTCATAAGTATGGCGTAGCATATGCTGCCCTTGAAGAATTAAGAAGAAGAGGAATAGATACCGGTTTAGTTAATTTGCGCTATCTTAAGCCGTTACCTGAGAAACAACTTCTTGCTTTAATGAAGCAGGTGAAAAGAGTGGTTACGATAGAAGAAGCAGTATTAGATGGAGGAGTTGGCAGTGCGATTGCAACACTGGCAGCGGATTACGGGGTTAAATGTGGTTTTTTAAGAATTGGTCTACCTTGCAAATTTGTTGAACCTGGATCAAATAACGAGTTGTGTACAGCATATGGTCTTGATATTAATGGTGTGGTGGAAAAAATAAAGTCGAAATGGCCGGAACTTAATTTATAGGGTGAAATAAAGGTGACGAAAATGATGAGACTTAAAGATAAAGTTGCTGTGGTGACCGGTTCAAGTAGAGGTATTGGTCGCACAATTGCATTGGGTTTTGCTAAAGAAGGATGCAATATTGTAATTAATTATAATTCTAATGAAAAAGCAGCTCTGGAAGTTGAAAATCTGGCAAAGCATGAAGGGATTAAAACTCTTATAGTACAGGCAGATATTTCTAATAGAAAAGATATACAGCGTATGTTTAAAACTACTGCTGACAATTTTGGGCATATTGATATATTGGTTAACAATGCAGGTATTAATAAGCGTGGATGGTTTGAAGAGATTACTGACGAAGATTGGGATATGATTATGAATGTTAATCTTAAAGGACCCTTTATATGCTGTCAGGAAGTTTTTCCTTATATGAAGAAACAAAATTCAGGCAGAATAATTAATATTTCATCTGTAGCTGGTCAGTATCATGGACCTAAAACCGTGCATTATGCAGTTTCTAAAGCTGGTTTAAACAGTTTGACTAAAGTGATTGCCCGTTATGGTGCTCCCTATAATATTTATGTTAATGCTGTAGCCCCAGGAATTATGTTGACCGATCAGACCCGGGATGAACTGGATAGCCCGGCGGGAGAATATATCGTTGGATTAACTTTATTAAAGAGGCCAGGGGAACTACAAGATGTGGTAAATACCTGTATTTTCCTAGCGTCCGACGAACAGAGCTACATAACAGGGCAGGTAATTAGTGTAAGTGGAGGGGCTTACCTTGGATAATAATGACAGAAGGGGCAAAAATCTGCTGGTTTTAGGAGCAGGTAAAGACCAGGGTTTTCTGATTAAAACCGCAAAACGAATGGGACACAGGGTGCTGGCGATTGATAGGAATCCTTATGCGGATGGTTTTTTACTCGCTGATGATTATGGAGTCGTAAGTAATAGAGATATTCCCGCTTTAAAAGCATATTTAAGCGAGTATAAGGCTTCGGGTAAAAGAATTGATGGAGTTATTACAATGGGAAGTGATATTCCTGATGTAGTAGCGGAAATAACAGCTTTTCTTCATTTACCTGGACTTTCACAGCAAACGGCCTTATGGGCTAAGAATAAATATGAAATGAAAAAAAGGTTCAGACAATGTGATATTCCAATTCCCTGGTTTAAACGAATTACTACCTTCAGGGAGCTTAAAGAGATCATAGCAAGGCAAGGATACCCTTTGGTTATCAAACCTACTGATAATGCCGGTTCAAGGGGTGTTTTTAATTTAAAAGAGAATAGCGATATGGAATCACTTTTCTATGAAAGCTTGTCTTATTCCTCTGAGGGAAAATGTTTAGTGGAGGAGTATCTCGATGGGCCGCAAATTAGTACTGAAACGGTTATGTTTGACGGAATCGGTATTACTCCTGGTTTTGCTGATAGAAACTATTCTTTGGCGGAAAGCTTTCATCCTCGGATTATAGAAAATGGGGGATGGATGCCGAGTAATCTTTCGGATGAACAACAGAAACAAGTAGAAGACCTTGTTATCAGGGCATCTTTGGCTTTAGGGGTTACTAATGGCATTACTAAAGGAGATGTTGTTTATACAACAGATGGTCCTAAAATGATTGAAATGGCGGCACGGTTAAGTGGAGGAGATTTTTCTGAAAGCCTGGTTCCTATAAGTGCTGGAGTAAACTATGTTGAAGCAGCCATAAAAATCGCACTGGGGGAGAAAGTTAAACTTGATGATTATAAACCTAATAAGATGGATTATGTTGCCAACCGTTATTTCTTTCATAAACCGGGGCGTTTAAAGGGAATTGAAAGAGTAGCAGAAGTACGAGATAAGGAGTGGTTGGTTAAGCTTGATTTCTTCTATGAAATAGGTGATATCTTACCGCCCATTCGTTGCCATGGTGACCGATTCGGGGTTTTTATTGTTGTAGCTGATGATAGAGAAGAGCTAGATGAATGCATAGAATGGGTTTACAGTAAGATTAAAATAATAGTTGAGTAGGTGAAACAATGTGATTCTAACATACATGAATTTTCATCTCAACCTGGCTTATTCTTCCATAGAAGAAGAGCAACGCCCGGAAGTAGTGCATAAGTGTTACTGGCCGTTGTTGGATTTAATTGGGGAACTGCAGATTCCGGCTGGAATAGAGGCTACTGTTTATACTCTTGAAAGTATAGCAGCCATTGATTATAAATGGATTGAAAAGCTGAAAGAGTTGATTAATCAGGATCTAATAGAGTTTGTGGGTAGTGGCTATGCCCAGATAATTGGGCCATTGGTGCCGGCGGCGGTTAATGAGGCTAATCTATATTTGGGGAAAGAGGGCTATGAACAGGTGCTGGGGATAAGGCCAAAAACAGCTCTGATAAATGAGCAGGCCTATTCAGCCGGTCTGGTTGAAATATACAAAAATGCTGGTTACGAAGCCATTATCATGGAATGGAACAATCCTGCTCATGCTCATCCAGAATGGCAGGGTGAGTTACAGTATTATCCGCAATATGCTCTGGGAAGTAGTGGCTGTAAACTGCCGGTAATATGGAATAATTCGGTGGCCTTTCAGAAGTTTCAGCGCTATGCTCATGGCGATATGGAATTGGAGGAGTATCTGGATTATCTAAATCGGCAATTTGATCGGGATGGCGGGATGTTTTCCCTATACGGAAATGATGTAGAGATATTTGATTTCCGGCCAGGCCGTTATCAGACTGAGGCAGCTCTGTCCGAAGAAAGTGAATGGCAGCGGATTCGTCGTTTGTTCGAGCTGTTAAAAAATGATGAGCGGATTAAGATAGTTAAGCCTGGAGAGGTATTGAGCCTTTTGGATAAAGTATATGCCGGTAACGTATTATCCCTGCAATCTGCAGAAGAACCAGTACCCGTGAAGAAGCAGGCCAAGTATAATATAACCCGCTGGGCAATTACAGGACGGGATGATATAGGGTCGAATACCCGATGCTGGCGCATTTATGAGCAAATGCAAAAGAATAAAAGGACTGCGGAAGAAGAGTGGAAGGAACTGTGCTACTTATGGAGCAGCGATTTCCGTACCCATATTACGGAAAAGCGATGGAAGGCTTATTTGAAACGGTTATTACAGTTTGAAGATAGTCTGAATGAAAAATACGGAAAGCAGAACGAAAAATCGCTCTGGACTGGTAAAAGCACCGGGGAGTCCGAACTTTTTGAGGTAAGAAGGCAGGGGCGATATCTGACTGTAAAAACCAAGCAATGTAATTTATGGCTTGATTGTCAGCGGGGATTGGCTATTAATCGTCTCTGGGTAGGAATGCCAGACACTCCCTTTTTATGTGGTACTATTCCCCATGGGTATTTTGAGGATATTTCTTTGGATGCTGATTGGTACAGTGGTCATAGTATAATTGAATGCCTGGGTAAGCCTAAGATTACCGATTTGAATCCGGTACATGATTTGGATATTAAGTACAGTGAGGATAAGGTCATAATTAGTGCGGTGGTTGATACGGCCGAGGGAAATGTTCATAAGTCGGTCAGAGTATCTTCTAGTGAACCCGAAATTACTATTCATTATCGTTTTATATGGAATCTGCTCCCACCAGCAACGTTTCGCTGTGCCCACATAACCATAAATCCCGAAGCGTTTGCACGTCAGAGTCTTTACTATGCCACGCATAACGGTGGACGTTATCCTGAAATATTCCCGCTGACCGGAAGGAAGGTGGATCTGGGTACACCGGTATCATTTCTGGTGTCTTCCAGTGGTTGTCTGGGAATGACCGAGGGCTGGCTGGAGATAGGGGATAGTGCCCGCGCTTTACAGATAGAAGTTGATAAAATGGAAGCTGCTCTGGTAGGTTTGCTAAATTACCAGGAAATAAAGGACACGTACTTTCTACGGGTGGCTTTTTCAGCGGGAGAATGGGATGAAACCAGGAAAAACAACCAATTGAATTTAGAGCCACTAGAGTTTACGGTAAAGATAAGGCTAATTGAACAGCAGCCTGGTTAATTAAACTTGATAGTACTCGCGGTACCAGTTTACAAACTGGGTCAAACCATCATACAATTTAGTTTTTGGTTGGTAGCCCAGTTTTTCTATAGAATAGCTAATATCGGCATATGTTTTTACCATATCCCCTGGTTGAAGGGGGAGATAATTTTTTTGGGCTGTTTTTCCGAGGATTTTCTCCAGGTAATTAATAAAGTCAATTAAGGGTTCGGGCTGGGAATTGCCCAGATTAAATATTTCATATTCATAACGTTTATCCAGAGCGGAGATTACCCCCTCCACAATATCATCTATATAAGTGAAGTCGCGCTCCATTTTCCCATGATTATATATATCGATTGGTTTACCCTCCAGGATATCCCGGGTAAATTTAAAATATGCCATATCAGGTCTACCCCAAGGTCCATATACGGTGAAAAAACGTAAGCCCGTGGTTTTCAAGCCGTAAAGGTGATGATAAGTATAGGCCATCAGTTCATTGGCTTTTTTGGTAGCCGCATAGAGTGATAGTGGCTGGTCGGTTCTGTCATCAATCTTAAATGGAGTACTGCTATCGTTACCGTAAACCGAGGAAGAAGAGGCGAAAACCAGGTTCATAACCGGGTATTTTCGGCAACATTCCAGGATATTAAGGAAACCGTCCAGATTAGATTTTTGATAAGCGAAAGGGTCTTTAAGCGAGTATCTTACTCCAGCCTGGGCGGCCAGGTGACAGACCTTATCAGCTGTGGCTCTGGAAAAGACATTTTCCAGAAGAGCGTAATCACTTATGTCACCATAAACAAAATTAAAAGCTGGGAAAGTCTTTAGCCGGTTCAGTCGGTCCAGCTTTAATTGCCGTTCATAATAAGTATTCAGATTGTCAAGCCCGATTACCTGTTCTCCCGCTTGTAGCAAACGCAGAGAAACATGATAACCAATAAAGCCTGCTGCACCAGTAACCAGGTATTTCATTTACAATCCTTTCTAGCCTATGGCCTTCCCACCGAATGGTAATTAAAACCAAGCTGCCTTACCATATTTGGTTCATAAATATTGCGTAGATCGATAAATACTGGATCCTTCATAATTTTATATAAGCGATCCAGATTCAAGCTCCGGAACTGGTTCCATTCGGTTAATATAACCAGGGCATGTGCTCCCGAAGCGGCTTCGTATGGGCTATCAACTAGTTCCAGGTTTGGAATTCCTTCCAAGCGCCATTCGGCTTCGTCCATAGCCTTTGGATCATAAGCCTTAACGGAGGCTCCTCTGTTTACCAACTCAGGGATAATAGTAAGAGCAGGGGATTCCCGCATATCATCGGTTTCGGGTTTAAATGCCAGGCCTAACACAGCCACGGTTTTGCCCTCCAGGTTCACCATAGCCTTTTGGATTTTTTCTACCATACGGTTTTTCTGTTTTTCGTTGGCGGCAATAGTTGCCTCTACCAGGGAGAGGGTAACATCATAATTGCGGGAAATTTTTGCCAGTGCCCGGGTGTCCTTAGGAAAACAGGAACCGCCATAGCCCGGGCCTGGATTTAGAAATTTAGAACCGATGCGCCCATCCATTCCCATACCCCGGGCTACATCGACGATATTTATTCCGGTTTTTTCAAATAGTTCTGATAATTCATTAATAAATGTGATTTTCATAGCCAAAAAAGCGTTGGAGACATATTTGACCGCCTCGGCAGTCTCCGGACTGGTAAAAAGAAACGGGGTTTTCTGGTTTAAAAAGAGAACCCGATATACCTGTTTCATAATCTCTATAGCTTCAGGATTGTCCGCTCCAACGACAACCCGGTCAGGATGCATAAAGTCATAAACGGCCGCACCTTCACGTAAAAATTCGGGATTAGATACTACATCAACCGGGTAAGGACCAGTTTTAATTTCCTCTATAGTTTTTTTGACTAAACGTGCAGTTCCTATGGGAACCGTGCTTTTATTCACCACCACCTTGGGTCCATTCATGTGTTTGGCAATGGTTTGGGCTACTTTTACCACATTATCCAAGTCAGCCGAGCCATCCTCTTTTGGTGGGGTACCTACAGCAATAAAAACTACCTCTGCGTTCTGTATGCCATATATGATGTCGGTACTAAAACGTAACCTTTTTTCGGAGTAATTTTTTTTGACCAATTCCTGTAGACCGGGTTCATAAATAGGGATTATACCCTTGTTAAGCTTATTGATTTTATCCTCATCCTGGTCAATACAAAGGACATTTAACCCAAAATCAGATAAACAGGTTCCGGTTACCAGTCCCACATATCCGGTACCTATGACGGTAATATCATTTATCAAAGTTCATTCAACCTTTCAAAATTATTCTAATAAACTGCTTAAAATATCCTAAAAGTTCGATATAGAAATCACTATTTCCTGCTATAGTGATTATTTGTGAGACAAAAGTGAAGGGTTTTGGGGCATTTTATCCCCATGTAACTCGCACTATACTCCTGCTGTAAAGAATTTGATGGAATTTTGCGATATATGTATTAGTGCAGCTATATTGCTGGATAAGATGAGGAGAAATAAACATGGATATAAGCGAGATGATTCGGGATAAGAAGGTACTGGTAACCGGAGGGACGGGGACAGTGGGGAAGAAACTGGCCAAAAGACTACTGGAACTAGATGCGGCGGTAGTCCGCATTTACTCTCGGGATGAACATAAACAGTTTATTATACAGGAGCAATTTACATATCAGGGGCTGGACATGAAACGGATGCGGTTTTTCCTGGGTGACGTGCGGGATAAGGAACGGCTGCAAAGAGCCATGGAAGATATCGATATAGTATTTCACCTGGCTGCTTTAAAGCATGTACCGGCCTGTGAGTATAATCCTTCGGAGGCGGTCAAAACTAATGTGCTAGGGACTCAGAATGTAATTGATTGTGCCATTAAAACGGGTGTTTCCGCAGTGGTTTATAGCAGTACTGATAAGGCGGCTTCCCCTACCAATACTATGGGGGCCAGTAAGTTGCTAGCGGAGAGGTTAATATCGTCCGCCGATCATTGGAAGGGTCCCCAGCAAATTAAGTTTCTTTCTGTGCGTTTCGGCAATATTATAAACAGTCGGGGTTCGGTGGTTCCGCTGTTTGAGAAGCAGATTGTGCGCGGGAGGCCGGTTACGGTTACCGACCCGGATATGACTCGTTTTTTTATGAGTGCTGACCGGGCGGTTGAATTAATTCTGAAATCTTTGGCTATGTCACGGGGTGGCGAGACTTTTGTATTTAAGATGCCGGTTTTAAAGGTTGGCGATTTGGCTCGGGCGGTAGTAGAAAATTCGGGTAAGGATGTAGAAACAAGTATAATTGGTCTGCGACCCGGGGAGAAGATGTTTGAGGAATTAATGAGCGAGGAAGAAAGCGTACGGGCACTGGAAAATGATGAGCTTTTTATTATACTGCCTTATAATCATGATCGTCGGGAGTATCAGGAGTGCTATGCAAATGCCAGATTGGCTGAATGCAGTACATACAGCTCAACTGACGCGGATCTATTAAAACTGCAGGATATTAAAGATATGTTGAATGGGCACATATATTAATGGAGGTTGGAACATGAACATTCTGGTTACTGGCGGGGCCGGGTTTATCGGAAGATGGGTAGTTAAAAAACTGCTGGTAGATGGGCAGCAGGTTACGGTTCTAGATGACCTGTCTAACGGGCAGTTAATGAATATAAAAGAATTCAGGGATAACCCTGATTTCTTGTTTATAGAGGGGGATATTAAAAACCGCGAGGCACTGGAAAAGGTGTTTGCCGGTGGTTTTGACCTGGTTTATCACCTAGCTGCTAGCATTAATGTACAGGATTCGATTGATGATCCTCGTACTACCTTTGATAATGATGTGATTGGGACTTTTAATGTGCTGGAAGAGTGTCGGCGGCAGGGTATTAAAATGGTTTTTATGTCTACCTGCATGGTTTACGAACGCAGCTTGGATGAGGCAGGCATTAGCGAAGAACACCCGGTTAAACCGGCTTCCCCTTATGCTGCCAGTAAGCTGTCCGGCGAGGCTTTGACCTTATCCTATTATTACGCTTATGGACTGCCAACGGTGGTGGTAAGGCCGTTTAACACCTATGGACCTTTCCAGAAGTCCTCTGGTGAGGGTGGGGTAGTAGCTATTTTTATCCAGCATGATTTAGAAGGTAAAGACCTTAATATATATGGCGATGGCAGCCAGACCCGTGATTTGCTCTATGTGGAGGACTGTGCCGATTTTGTGATTCGGGCAGGTATGGACAGCCGGGCTAATGGGCAGCTGCTCAATGCTGGGTTGGGCAGGGATGTAAGCATTAATGAACTGGCCTATTTAATTAGTAAAGATAAGCAGCGCATCAAGCATATTCCCCATATTCACCCACAGAGCGAAATTCAGAAGCTGCTCTGCAATTATGATAAGGCCCAAGCTCTCCTGGGATGGCAACCGCAGGTAAGCCTGGTAGAGGGCATCGCCAGAACCAGGGAGTGGATAGCCGCTCCTGTTAGATAGATGGGTGGTAGAATGTCATCAAGTTACCCATGATGCATATTATATTACGAATGTTAATGCTATAATAACAACAGCAGTTATGGAGGTGAAGGTTATGCCTAATATAAAGCCGGTATCTGATCTTAGGAACTATAATGAAGTTCTACGGGACTGTCAGGATGGAGAGCCTGTTTTTCTTACTAAAAACGGGAGAGGTAAATATGTTCTTATAGATATACGGGAATACGAAAGACAACAGGCAGTTATTGAGCTTTTATCGAAACTAGCTGAAGCTGAAGCAGCGATTAAAACAGGTGAAGAATGGCAATCTTTAGATGAAGTAAAAGATCGCCTGGGCATTTAATATGAAGGCCAAGATTAGATTTAACCCTGTAGCAAGTACAGATTTACAGGAAATAAGGGAGTATCTTATGGAGGATAACCCTGGAGTTGCTGTTAGAATCATTCAAAACATTGTTGTTAAAATTGAAGCATTAGCCGATTTCCCGGAAATGGGATCATCACTGGCTTCAAGGATTAGGCAGAAAAGCAAATATCGCTACCTGGTTTGTGGACAATACTTAGCTTTTTATATTTATGAAGATGGTATAGTGTATGTCCAGAGAATTTTACACTGCAAACGTAATTTTGAGGCATTGCTTCTTGATGATAATGATGTTGTGACGTAGTAATAATAATTGAAGCAAACCCAAGGAGAATTATATGCATGAGTTTATTCCTTATGGCAGGCAAAATGTAGATGAAGAAGACATAAAAGCGGTTATTGAGGCTTTGCGTTGCGACTGGATTACTCAGGGGCCGCGGGTGGAGGAATTTGAGGCTCGGGTGGCAGAATACTGCGGCGTACGCTATGCTGTGGCCTTTAACAGCGGTACTTCAGCTCTGCATGCGGCTATGTATGCAGCAGGAATTGGAGAAGGGGATGAGGTGATTACTACTCCTCTTACCTTCGTAGCTACGGCCAATGCAGCACTTTATGTAGGAGCCCGCCCCGTTTTTGTAGATATTAATGAGAACACCTATTGTATTGATACTGAAAAAATAGAAGCGGCAATAACCCCCTGCACCCGGGCTATTGTCCCGGTAGATTATGCCGGTTATCCAATAGAAATGAAGCGTATTCGGAAGATTGCTGATCAACATAACTTGGTAGTAATTGAGGATGCGGCCCATGCTCTGGGAGCGGTGCGAGAGGGAACGAAAGTTGGTACCCAGGCAGATATGACCATGTTTAGCTTCCACCCGGTCAAGCACATTACTACCGGGGAAGGCGGTATGATTGTTTGCAATAATCCGGATTATTACCGGCGCTTGAAACTTTTTCGCAGCCATGGAATCACGAAAGAAACCGAGCACTTGGAGGCCCATGACGGTCCCTGGTACTATGAAATGCAGGAATTAGGATATAATTTTCGCATTACCGATATCCAGTGTACCCTGGGAATGTCCCAGATAAAAAAGCTGGAAAAATTCTTACAAGAGCGTAGGTTGCTGGCGAAAAAATATGACCAAACACTTGGTGAGGTCAAATGGTTACGGACTCCACCAGTTCCATCCCCCGATAACTGTCACGCCTATCATATTTATCCTGTATTACTGGAAGCTGATGTTAATCGCATAGAGTTTTATACTTATCTAAGGGCACATAATATTGGTAGTCAGGTACATTATATTCCAGTACACTTGCAGCCATATTACCGCCGACGTTTTGGTTATAAACTAGGTGACTTTCCGAAGACTGAGAATTTTTATGCTAGAGAAATTAGCCTGCCCATATTTCCAGGATTAACCTCAGTTCAACAGGAGTATGTGATTAGAGTTATAAAAAAATTTGGAGAACCTTGAGAAATTGCAAGATAACAAGGAATATTCCCGGTCTATTTTTCAAATTAAAGTT
>DIRQ01000144.1:0-811 GCA_002424365.1 Syntrophomonas sp. UBA5432
GAAAAGAGACGGGAGTATATCCGTATAACCGATAAGGTGAGGGAGGCTTGCAAGAAAAGCGGCATCCAGGAAGGTATGATTCTGGTAAGTGCCATGCACATAAGTGCCGGGGTATTCGTTAATGACAACGAAAGAGGAATACTTACCGACATAGACAATATGTTAGAATCTATTGCCCCATTTGGACCTGATTACCTGCACCACCGTACCGGTGAAGATAATGGTGATGCTCATTTAAAAAGTATACTGGTGCACCACCAGATTATAGTGCCGGTAACCGGCGGAGATCTAGATTTGGGACCATGGCAACAGATATTCTATGCCGAGTTTGATGGCAGAAGGAAAAAGCGGGTAATTATAAAGGTTATGGGTGAATAAGATCCTGCCTGAGGACACGGGCTTCTTTTAGGTAAATATGTTTTATTTCCTGCTGGCTTTTATCAGTGTTTACATGAACGAGAACCCGGATACACAGAGGCAGAGATCCAGGTACCTCAATTTCCTGAAAGCATAATAAGGGTACCTTGTCCCAGCCTATAGACCGGGCCGCAGCAGCAGGAAAAACCGACCTTAGGTCCGAGGTAACAGTAAAAAGTGCACTGGCAACATCATCAATAGCAAAAGCATTTTCCTGCTGCATAATCTCTAACAACTCCCGGGTTACCTGCAGCACTTCTTCGACACTGTCTTCCTTTACGGTTGTTGCTCCCCTGATTCCTCTCATCATCATAATATTATAACTGTCACCCCTTATTACCCCGACGTATTCTGTGAAATGCACACAGCAACCACCAATGAAAATAGAAGTTGG
>DIRQ01000144.1:1087-2740 GCA_002424365.1 Syntrophomonas sp. UBA5432
ATCGCCACCTCATCTAAATGTAGCAGACCTATACCCATAAATATGGCAACACTGACATGGTCATGGTGACGGGCAATACCAATCTTTCCCCCTACGTTTAACCCTAGTGCCTTGGGCATAATCTGGGCAATAGCTTCCCGGGCCGCACCGGCTACAGCACCCTCATCAGCATGGCTATCCTTAATAACGTTTTCCCGTTTAGCTGCTACTACCGCCCGTTCTACTATCTTTCCAACCGAGCTGATAAATTCCCCACCATAATCAACTGCTACCGCCCTTACTCCTTGATCATCCAGCAGAGTTTTTTTTAATTGCCCTTCTTCCTGCCGGGAAGAGGTAAGTGCCATTTTTAATGCTGCAGTTGCAACAATTTTACTTCCTGTTTCCAAAATAATCCCACCTTCGTATGAACGTAGTTCTATTTTACTATAATTTTACCAATCATTACTATGCTCTGGTTTGCTGTATACAGTGTTTCTTTTTCGGGAAAGGCCAGATTGTCGGAAGAATTCTTAATGTAGTAAGTAACCGGGAAGTTATAAGCGCGGGAATCAATTTCCACCACATCGGCAGCCTTTAATAGTAGTTTTACTTCTTTATCATTAAACCGTGTTTTTTCACGACCGTTTACCAGTACTATACTTCGGGGCAGCGAGGAAAACTCCTCTATTCCCAATATCAGGTGAGCTTCCGGGGAAATAACATTAAGCTTTTCCGGCTCATCCTTGTTTACTGTTTTAGCATCGCCAGCAACCGGATACTCTACCACCTGACCTTCCATCCTTTCACTCCAGGACAGGTACAGGCGCAATGGGTCGTGGGTCATCATACCCTGAACTACTACAATAACCAGCAAACTTAATACTATTATACGTATAATGTACTTTTCTACCTTATCAATAATTCTTTTCAAGCTATCATCTCCCGGGCAATTGTTTCTCCTCTATCTTATGCCCCGGAGGAAAAGATTATCCATGTGTTAAAACTGTATTAAGGGCACAATCCCCTAATATGTGGAATTACAGAATTATATTACTAGCATTTGGGAAGGAATATCGAAGTTACCTAAGTAAGAACGACTTGGTGTAATCAAAGGTCAGGTAATGCATATTATATACTATAGTCAGAAGGATAGAATATAATTCGGGGAAATCAAAAAGGTTTTAACCAGGATAGGATTGAGGGTACGTTACCTGATACGCTTGTTAATCCACAGTCTACACCAAATAAAATAGGAACTAAATAATTGGATGGCAGCCACAGTTCCTCTATTTGGAGGAGCCAGCTTCAGGTAAGATGTGGGTCAATATGTTTTTCGGCCAATAACCTTGGCTTCATTTAGATTAGCTGAGGTTTGTATATAATTTATTCGGGAGCTTACCCATTTAATCTTGACAGTTACATTTTGGCTCTCTGCTTAACATTTTTATTCTCTCCCACCTTCTTTCTAGTATAAGGCAATAACCCGCCGGCTAACAAAATTTCTTTCTGCCGGACCGAAACGTTTAAGTTAACCTTAAAAGAATAACCACCGGATTTATTTTGTACCATTATTGTCTCTCCAGCTAAAATCTGGTGTGGTAAATCCTCAATCACCAACTGGTCATCCTTTTGTAAGCTCGAATAATCGTCCTTCTCCAGAAAGGTAAGCGG
>DIRQ01000144.1:3078-4672 GCA_002424365.1 Syntrophomonas sp. UBA5432
TAGCCCGGGTAGGGAATTCCTCGTCAACAGGAGTCAGACAGTATTGAGAAAGAGCCGGGATATTTGAACGTAAGGGCAAAAGATGGGCCGGGGAAGGCATAATATGGTCTGTCGTAATATTATCTCCCATTACCAAAAGCACAGACCCAGCTAAAGAAGAAGGTAGTTCCTTATTGACCGGAAAAGCCTTAATATTCGGGCCCTTGATCAATTTTACCTTGGCCCTATCAGCCAAAGGAGACACAATGAGATTATCATTAACCAAAAATTTTTCCGGAAAGGATACTGTAATCGGTTTCCAACTACGGGGATCCGTTATTTCTCCGTGTAAAGCTGAAACAGCCGCTACTTCCGGACTACATAAATAAACATTAGCACTTGCAGTTCCGCTACGCCCGTAAAAATTCCTGTTAAAAGTACGCAATGACACTGCCCCAGTAGACGGAGCCTGCCCCATCCCAATACAAGGACCACAAGCACACTCCAAAATTCTCGCCCCCGCTTTAATCAAGTCAGCCAAAGCCCCATTAGCAGCAAGCATAGTTAAAACCTGTCTTGAACCTGGAGCTATAACTAAGCTAACATGAGGTGGGATCGTTTTTCCCTGTAATATAGCAGCTACCTTAAGCAAATCTACATAGGAAGAATTAGTACAGCTGCCGATACACACCTGTTCCACCTTAATAGAAGCAAGTTTACTAACTTTAACCACCCGATCGGGGCTATGGGGACAAGCGACCAAAGGCTCTAAACCGGATAGGTCAATTTCAATGGTCTGGTCATAGCTTGCCCCTTCATCGGCTACCAATTCTCGCCAGTCTTTTTCTCGCCCCTGTGCTTTTAAAAACTGACGCGTTACCTTATCACTAGGGAAAATCGAAGTGGTCGCCCCTAGTTCTGCCCCCATATTTGTAATCGTTGCTCTTTCTGGAACAGTAAGATGGGCTAACCCCTCCCCGGTATACTCAAAGATTTTCCCTACCCCTCCTTTAACCGAAAGTCTCCCCAAAAGGGTAAGGATAATATCTTTAGCACTAACCCAAGTGGGCAACTTCCCCTTTAATTGCACTTTTACTACTTGGGGCATATTTAGAAAATAAGCACCTCCACCCATAGCTACAGCTACATCCATGCCCCCCGCCCCAATTGCCAGCATCCCCATCGCCCCTGCGGTAGGAGTATGACTATCAGAACCAAGTAGCGTCTGACCCGGAACAGTAAAGCGTTCCAGATGAACCTGATGACAAATCCCGTTCCCCGGTCGTGAAAAGTAAATGCCATATTTAGCCGCCGCGGATTGAATAAAACAGTGATCATCTGAATTTTTATAATCAGTCTGTAACGTATTATGGTCAATATAAGCTACTGACCTTTTCGTTTTCGCCCGCGGAAAACCAAGAGCTTCAAACTCCAGATAGACCATTGTTCCCGTTGTATCTTGCGTCAACGTCTGATCAATACGTAGTGCTATTTCCTCGCCCGGCACCAATCTTCCCTCTACTAAATTAGCACTTATAATTTTCGTTGTTACATTTTTAGCCACAACTATTCTCCTCCTCTAAGGCTTGTTAAAATATACTGCGTGCATCCTTCC
>DIRQ01000144.1:4874-6260 GCA_002424365.1 Syntrophomonas sp. UBA5432
GTCTGGTAAACGTCTACCTTCAATTCATGTTAACGCTGGAACTAATTCTTTTGCGAACAAAGGTCGTTTTAGTTCCACTGCAGATTTCTTACCTCGCCCCGTTGCTTTTACCTTTATAGATTATTCTGGTGAAGCCGTCATGATTCCGGCAGTTTTTCACAGCCATCTTGCTTTTATGGCGGTTATGCATTCCAGTAGCTTAGTCTTCAACGTTTTTTTTAAACTTTTTTCTATACTGCAAAGGTGTTATCGCTGTATATTTTTTGAAGAGTTCACTAAACCGCTGTTGGTTTGAAAAGCCAATACTAAGTGCTATATCGCAGATTTTTGTATCCGTTTCCGTCAATAATTCCTTAGCCCTTTCAATCCTTTTTTTAAGCAAGTAACTAATTGGGCTTATCCCCATTTCATCCTTGAAAGCCTTGGTGAAATAGCTTGGACTTAAAAATACATACTGGGCGATATCACCAAGGGAAATATTTCTTTCAAAATTGTTATCAATATAATTCACGGAAATCTCGATCAATTCTTTTACCTTGGGGCTTTTTAGTTTAATACTGTCTTCCCATTCCATTTTAAGTGCTCTCGAAATCAAGACAAAAAGCTCTAAAACCATCAAGCTATTTAAAAATTCACTGCCTAGATCCTTGCATTCCCTCTCGATAATGATTTTATTCAAAAGAAGTATTATATTATTTTTCTGACTCACTTTAAGTTTGATAAATTCACCTGTTTCCTGCCCGCTGACAAAGTTAAGGAAATCTTTAAGTGGAACCTTGGAAAATTCTATATTGTTCCTTGTGGCAAAGCTAAAGTTAAGAACAATAAATTCGCAGCCTGCTTCAGATTTGACAGTCAACTTATGAAGCTGATTCGGCTTAATAATAATAATATCATTCGGTCCAATGTGAAGAGGTTTTTGAGCGATTTCAAAAACGGCATTCCCCTTTTTTACATAAACCATCTCAAAAAACTCATGTCTATTAGAGTTCATTGACCAGCTAATATCATAATACCTCTTAATGGTTTTAACAACGACTGGAAAGTAGCTTGATTCATTTAACAAGCTTTCCCAGGCTTTTGGATATAGTACGGTGCTCATAAGCCAAATCACCACTCCGACATATTTCAGCCATTATACCATATTGAGCTATATTTTCAATATTATGGATGATGATTCAACCCAACAGCTAAATCATTATAATAATCCAAATATTCTTGGCTTAATGGCCTATACTTTCCAATCCTTTACGCCTTCATTTTAAATCCTTATTTATATATATTTTCTCGGATCATCTATCTGGCCTGTTAGTGCTGAGACAGCTACAGTCGCAGGAGATGCTAGAAAAATGTCGGATTGGGAACTTCCCATACGGCCAAGGAAGT
>DIRQ01000105.1:0-1939 GCA_002424365.1 Syntrophomonas sp. UBA5432
TTTTTATATTTAAAGCCTCTTGTCGGTCCCTCAGTAAAGGAGGGATTTTGATGTTTAAAAGGGGATTTAAAAAAATTAGTATAATGTTCTTGGCAATAACATTTATTTTCATTTCTTGCCTACCGCAAACAGCAATTGCAACTTCTCCCGATGATACTTCTTTAATACGTAATGTACAAATAGCTGTAAAGGTTACCAACACAGGTTTAGAGACAGCTACGGCAATTCGCGTTCAGTTACCTCTCATTAGTGCAGATTCCCCTTACCAGCAGACCGTGCGGGAAACATTTAACCAGAACGTAGAAAAGATCGTCGTGGGAGAAGCCGGAAGCCGCATCGCCAATATACTTATTGATTCCTTAGCTCCGGGGCAAAGCAAGAATATAACCGTTGATTATGTATTAAATATTAGACCCGGCGGAGGAATCGGAACTTCTTCTAACACCGATCTCCAGCAGTACCTAAAGCCCTCCGGCAAGATTGAAAGCAATCATCCGGATATCGTTGCCAGGGCAAATCAGTTAACCGCTTCTGCGCAGGATGAAATGGATACTATAGGTGTTATCGGTTCTTTCGTTAGTTCACATATGAAGTATAAATTAAACTCACCCTATAAAAACCAGGGGGCTTTAAGTGCTCTGAAAAATGGTGAGGGAGTCTGTGAAGATTATGCAGCCTTATTCGTAGCTATGTGCAGGGCATCTGGAATACCTGCTCGTCAGGTCAATGGTTTTACCGATCCCAAATTAACTGGTGCCAGCTGGAATGGCAGCCAATCAATTTCTTTGCAAGGTTTCCGTCATGCTTGGGTAGAAGTCTATGTCAAGGGTATAGGCTGGATTGCAGTTGATCCTACCTTCAAGCTCTATCCCCAGGAAGGCAATGACTCAGTTGTCAAGCTATCCACCACCCATATTGCGCAGAACTATTACGACCAGCCAGTCAAGGTTAGTCACCAGGGAGCAAAGCTTTCAGTGGGATGGGGTAACCTTTTGATAAATAAATAACATATCAGGTAATCCTAACATACCACCATTCCTGCGGCCCAGCTATAAAAACCGAATTAAATAATATTAGATCGGGAAGACAGTTTGTTTTCCCGGTTTTCTATTTTGGGAGCAGCGTGGGTTTCCACGCTCTACTTATCAACAGCAGGCTTTTTGAGTAAACTGATGTTAAGATAGTAAAATAAAGAGACATAGGAGTATGCATTTATGAAGATAAACAAGCAGGTTCTAGTTGTAGGGGGAGGGGCAGCGGGAATGATAGCTGCTATTTCTGCCCGCAGGCTGGGCGCTGATGTTACCATACTGGAGAAAAATCCGCGGGTAGGTAAGAAAATACTCGCTACCGGAAACGGACGCTGCAATTTCACTAATATAAATGCTGATGTAGGGTATTATCACGGCAACAACCCTAAGTTTACTTACAGTGCCTTATCTAATTTCACCGTAGATGATACTATTCGATTTTTTGAAAAACTAGGGATTGCCCATAAAGTTGAGGATTTTGGCAAGATCTTCCCTATGTCTGACCAGGCTTCTAGTGTTCTGGATGTTTTTTTATATGAATTAAACCAGCTGGGAGTTAATATTGTTTGTGATGCCGATGTAAAAGATATCAGGAAAAACGGCCAATTTTTAATAGAGTTGGAAAATGGGAAAGTATATAAGGGAGATAGGGTTATAATTACCACGGGGGGTAAAGCTATGCCTTCCAGCGGTTCCGATGGAAGTGGCTATGATTTAGTGATCAGACTGGGACATACTATTATAGATATTTTTCCGGCTTTAGTTCAATTAAAATTGGATGGACCTTTTTTTAAACGCCTCGATGGCGTTAAATTTGTAGGGACTGCTGAGATTTTACATAATAATAAATCTGTGGATATAGACCGGGGAGATATTCTGTTCACCAATTACGGAGTATCAGGACCACC
>DIRQ01000105.1:2313-4120 GCA_002424365.1 Syntrophomonas sp. UBA5432
ATGGAAGCGGGTATTAATGATGTAGGGAGACCGGTGGCTAGTTTATCCGTTAAAGAGCAGGAAAGGATAATAGATATTTTGACTAATTGGCGATTTAAGATTAGGGGAACCCGGAGTTGGCCCAGTGCTCAGGTAACCGCAGGCGGTGTGGATACTAGGGAAATAAATCAAGATACCATGGAATCTAAATTGGTTAAGGGCTTGTTTTTCGCAGGCGAGATAATAGATATAGATGGACAGTGCGGCGGTTTTAATCTGCAGTGGGCCTGGTCGTCCGGATTTATAGCAGGACAAAATGCGGCCCTATGATTTTACCGTAAGTAGGAGGTTAAACATGATTAGGCTTACTGATTTAAAAATAGGAATAGATGAAGCTGCCGATGCTGAAACCGAAAGACAGGCTTTACGAAATATAATCTTATCTCAACTCAAAATTAGTGATAAGGAACTGATTGATTTTCAAATATTTAAGAAATCCATTGATGCCAGGAAAAAAGATAAGATACTTTTCGTATATACAGTAGATGTTGAGGTTCATAATGAAGCGCAGGTATCGAGAAAACATATCAAAGGAATAAGCCCGGCTCCTGATTTATCTTATAAAGGGGTGCCATTGGGAACTGAGGACATGGCTGAACGACCGGTAGTAATTGGTATGGGACCGGCAGGTCTTTTTGCCGGGTTGCTCCTGGCCAGGAATGGTTATAAGCCCATTATCCTCGAAAGGGGAGAGGATGTGGAAACCAGAACTCAAAAGGTCAATAAATTCTGGCACCGGGGTCTGTTGGATAGTGAAAGTAATGTGCAGTTTGGGGAAGGTGGAGCAGGCACATTTTCCGATGGCAAACTTACTACATTAATAAATGATAAAAGGTGCCGTACCGTTTTGGAGGAGTTTATTAAAGCCGGTGCACCGCCGGAAATATTATATAAGAGTAAACCTCATATAGGAACTGATATACTCAAGACGGTTGTTAAAAACATACGGCAAGAGATTATTACCCATGGCGGAGAAGTGCGATTTAAAGCTAAAGTAACGGACTTTATTATACAGGATGGAAATATAAATGGTGTAGTCATCAATGATAGTGAGGAACTGCGCTGCCAGGTTGTTTTGTTGGCAATAGGTCATAGTGCTCGCGATACTTATGAGGTGCTATTGCGCCGGGGCATAACTATAAGCCAAAAACCTTTTTCTATAGGGGTTAGAATGGAGCACCCCCAGGAATTTATTGATAAGGCTCAGTATGGTGACGCGGCTGGACATCCTGGGCTGGGAGCCGCTGATTACAAGCTGGCCTATCATTCGCCCAATGGAAGGTCAGCTTATACATTTTGTATGTGCCCCGGTGGCTATGTAGTAGCTGCGGCTTCGGAAGAACAAGGTGTTGTTACCAATGGTATGAGTGAGTCTAAAAGAGAGGGAAATAATGCTAATGCAGCTATACTGGTAGGAGTTAAACCGGCTGATTATAATAGCCCCCACCCTCTGGCCGGCATTGAATTTCAAAGAAAGTGGGAAAGGCTGGCTTATCAAATAGCCGGAGAAGACTATAAAGCTCCGGTTCAACTGACCGGGGATTTCCTGGCCGACCAACCCAGTACCCGGTGGGGCAGGGTGCAGCCTACCTACAAACCGGGAGTGGTATTCGCCCCGCTTAAGAATTGCCTACCTCATTATGTTACAGAAACGCTAAAAGAAGCGATAGTCTATTTTGATACTCGAATCAAAGGCTTTGCTATGTCGGATAGTGTTTTGACCGGTGTTGAAACCAGAAGTTCTTCACCGGTAAGAATAAATAGAGAT
>DIRQ01000057.1 GCA_002424365.1 Syntrophomonas sp. UBA5432
TATCAGCCAAAGTTGCCGGAGTAAATAAAGTATCTTTAAATGGTAAAAGAAACTGATAGGAGGTAAAATATAATGAAAATTAGGCCATTAGTTACTGTATGCTTACTATTAATTCTTTCAGTTGTATTGTATACTCCAAAATTACTGGCGGATTCTTATACCGGACTACAATATTCTTTTTTTGTTAAGTATAATGGCGAAGGTGGTACTTGGTTACCTTGGCGTGTTTGGGAAAAAGAGTGGGTAGATATTGATGGAACTAATTCAGGCAATAACCTCAATATTACCTATTTTGCGGTATCTGGAGCAATCACTCCTGCTAATTCCAGCTATCCGTTTGAAGATAGTGCCGTGCACTTGAGAAGTACCATCAAGAAGAATGGTACAACAATAAGAACTTTTCAGCAGAACGAACTAACCTACTTTCAAATAATGATTCCAGTTGATTGGAAGCCATGGGTAAACTATGGTAAAAAAACAGGGTTAAATTTAAATCTCACAGGTACAACGTCAGGGACAACAGTAGTCGAATCATGGTGGCATAGCCCTGATACCCTTCCTAATAATGAATATCCAGTTAAGACACATACTTTCTGGAACAGTTCGGGTTGGAATAATTATAATTAAAAGGAGTGATAACGATGAAAAAGAGAGCATCTATTATCATAATAGTATTTATCTGTCTAGCAGTGGTATCAATAACATACTTTAATGTGCCGAAATCTATTGGTTCCTCCTTAAATTATGAGTGGGGGCAAAAATGGAAGGAGCTTATTTCTAACAATAATGATGAAATTGTTATGTTAGTAAATGAAATACCAGTAACGGAAAAACAATTAAAATCCAAAATGGACTTTCTTGCGGCGCAACAAGTAGACGCCTCTGAGGAAGCAACCCGGCAAGCACTGATTAAACAAATTGTTTTGCGGCAGGAAGCGGAAAGAAGGGGTATTTCGGTAAGTTTAAAAGAAGCAGAATCATTTGCAGAAACAATAAAAAATGATCTACTAACTAATCAAGGAACTCCTGGAGCAAAGGAAACCCTTGAATATATTTCCGGTACAGGACAAACTGTTGATGAGTTTTTTAAAGAAGCAGTTCCTGACTATCAGAAAGCTCTAATAATAGCTAAACTACGTTCACAGGTGGCAAAAGAAACAAGTATTCGGTTTAAATCTTTATCTCAGGAAGAGTTAGAAATTAAGAAAAGAACGGAATTCAAAAAACTTGAACAGGAACTTGTTGAAAAGGCGCATGTAAAGATAATTGAATAGCTAGGCTAATAGAAATTTGCCTTTAGTAATCCTCCCGGATTGATGGATAATTATAATAGATTAATACCGACTTTTAAAGTTATTAATACCTTAGTATATATTCACCGTGGCTGCGACCTCTGGCCTTGGGGAGTAAATACGTAATTATTGCCATTAAACCGGGAGGGTATCAATATTCCAGTATTATAAGGTAAAATCAACCTTTTCAACCAATATTACATTTTTGCTTAATAAGAATGAAAATGATGATTGGAATATATATGGCTTATACTATAAACCCTGTGGAAAAAATAAATATTCATATTAGTGTTTTTAAACTTTAACTTTTATTACTGAAGTAACCAGAACGGGTGTATTCTTGGGGGCGTTATTTTATGAAATTAAAAGATGAAGAATTAAAAGACTCCAACTGGTGTAATAGAAGAGACAATGTTGAAAAGCTGGCCCGAGCTGGTACGCCTGATTCTATAGTAGCATTGATACAAGCGTTGCATGATCCCAATAATGAAGTAGCGAAACTGGCAGAAGAATCTCTGGTTAATATCGGAACACCGGCAGTTCAACCATTGATTGCAACTTTGCTGGATGGTGAGTGGCCTCTAGCAGATTTAGCCGGTGAAACCCTGGCCAAAATGGGTGATAAGGCTACTAAACCTCTGTTGCAACTACTTACCATCCCGCGTTATACAGGAAGAGCAGCCAATGTTTTAAGTCAGAGCACTGATCCTGAAGCGCTTTCATTACTATTTCCATTATTAAAACACCAAGACAGCGATATTAGAGAGATGGTTGTAAGAGCACTGGGAATTTCAGGTGACAAGAGAGCAACTCATCCAATAATCAGCTATATTAATCAGTACGGTGCATTCCCGACTGCCATTTTAGCCTTGGGGGAAATTGCAGATCCCCAGGCTGTACCCCTGCTGATGGAAGAACTGAAAGGAACACAACGCTGGTTCGCTGCCCGTTCTTTGGGGCAAATCGGAGAACCGGCCATAGAACCTCTCGTTGAAGCTTTAAATCAGAGTGAATACAATCACCAGGGAGTAGCTGTCTATGCCTTGGGATTGATTCGAACTGAGAAAGCCCGGGTATTATTAACGGAGATGGTAAAGCACCCGGACCGGGTAATATCCTGGCGTGCTGCTATGACGTTAGCAGAAATAGAGGCTAAAGGTACAATCCCGCCGCATCCATCAGGGAGAACCCGGATTTTACCCGATGGGTTTACCCTAAGTCTCTCACCAAGCTCCCAGTATTTTTATGCCAGTATTGTAGACGAAATCTTATACCTGCCCGATATGAACCAGTTTTTACGCACGTCCATCAAGCCGCCTTTCCCAGTCCCTTGCCGTTATTCTGGAGGTAAAACCAAACCAGAGGATTTTATTGCCCTGAATGCAGCCAGGTGGATCATATCTGACCGAATAAATAATATCTTTAGAACAATGGGCTTTACCGGCTGGGATACCTATCCTTTAGAACTACGGGGGAAAAACGGCGAATTAATACAAGGCTACCATGGCTTATTTGTAACCGGAAAAATTGGGGCTGTAGTAAACAGGAAAAACTACTTAGAATAAAACTTCAAAATAAATAACAAAAACCATAATGATTTGACATTAATAGCCGGTTATTTTTCGTTTTTGGATAATTCCTTTCTGTAATATAACCCATTCGAGCCTGATTCTGACCCTTTCGGCTCAAAACACTTGCATTTTATTTCCAGTCTAGTATATATAGTGCAGGTGGCCACCACCAATTGGAAGGAGGTGGTAATTATGTTTAAGTCCAAGATATTAAGCGTGTTATCCATGTTTTTGTTATTCGTCGCCAGCGCCGGTGTGCAGCCTGCTTGCTTGTTTCACTGGTATCAGCCAAAGTTGCCGGAGTAACTTAGGGTGTTTTGAAGCACTCTGCAAATAACTTAGTAAGGAGCATGATGTAATAAACAAGATACGGGCCATCCATAAATTCAAAATGAAAGTATGAGTAAACGGCGATATTTGCAGTATTGTTTGGTCAGCGGTCAAAGCTGCATAGGGGAGGAGAATTTACCCACCTACTAGTTGAAGTATAAGATAACCATGCTAATTGTAAAAAGTATAATACCAATTTCTTGGAGGCTAACAACTTTGCTAAAAGGCTTATCCTATAAAACGGGTTAATTGATACTAAGAGTTAGAATTACACTCCAAGGGCAGGGTGCCATACTTTGATAGAGATCACCTGTATATAGGTGTCATGGAGGTGCAGGCCTTCCCTGATTGACCCAGCATAAATGTTGTTACTGCCACCCCATAATGTCCAGTAATAGATGGTGTTAAATGTCCAAAAGCTGACGGACATAATGACCGGGAATATTTGCCCCATAGGGGCAGGGAGAACTAACTCAATTCTCCCTGAACAACAAACTTCACCATGTGGTCATCAATAATATTTCGATTATTTTGTCCTCCATATATCAGACAATGGGTACAAACCTTGTTGACCAGTCTGGCAGCCCCACTCGAAAACTTAAATATCTCATCTACAGCATTATCCGAAAAAATATCATGGTTAGCACCGGCATAAGCCAGGTGTGTTTTAATATATTCGCCTACTTCTGCCCGGTCCAGGTAGGGCAACTTACACTGCAAGTCAATGCGCTGCCTGATTGCTGCGTAGGATTGGAGTTTAAGCCGCTCCCAGAGTTCGTTTTGTCCTACCAGGATTAAAGCCATCGGGCTTTGTGCATCCATTTTGAAATTTAGTAAGAAACGGACTTCTTCCAGCATTTCTTTGTCTAAAAGGTGGGCTTCATCTACGATAACCACGGGTTGTAGATGATGGATGCCTTGCATAAGTTCAATTTCTTTATGCAATTGGCGTTTGGCATCACCCCGATAGAACTTGGCCTCACAACCTAATTGTGAATTCTCACATTAATCC
>DIRQ01000109.1 GCA_002424365.1 Syntrophomonas sp. UBA5432
CTTAAGAAACCGACCAATGGTATGACCAGAAGAAGAAAAGGAATAGCCCAGCGGGAAATGGTATCCAGAAAGGCCAAGCTCATTTAGGGTATCCTCCGCCACGGACTATAGCGCCGAAACCAGTAATCGAGAGTGATAGCTATAGTCATAGCTATAGCTGTGGCAAATATGCAGGGTCCCACGATTTCAGTGGGATTAGCAGAGGCAAATGATACACGTACCCCGATAATGGTAGCAGGTACCAGAGTAATGCATGAGGTATTAAGCGCCAAAAAAGTACACATGGCTTCCGAGGCTTCGTCAGAGTCTTTGTTTAACCTCTGTAATTCCTGCATTGCTTTCATTCCAAAGGGAGTAGCAGCGTTCCCCAGGCCCAGCATATTAGCACTAAGGTTCAGTATCACCGCACCCATAGCAGGATGCTCGGGAGGAATTGTAGGAAATAGGCGTCGTATCAAGGGTTTCATCAGCCTGGCTATTCCTTGAACCATACCTGCTTTTTCAGCTATTTTCATTATCCCCAACCATAGAGCCATAATTCCTATGAGGTCAAAACAGACTTTTACAGCACCACGGGCAGAACTTAAAGCAGCCTGGGTTACCACTTCGACATTGCCATTAACGGCAGCCACGATAATACCAGAAGCCAGTAACAATAACCAGATTACGTTTAACATACCTATTCCTCCAGCATTAGCTTTGTAGAAAAGGTATGTGTACAGGCACAAAAATAGAACAGCCCCATCAATGAGCTGCTCTATCTTTATCTCAACGAATAATCTAATTTAATTTCTAGGCTCCTGACTCTTCAGTGGGACGGTTCTTTTTGCTTTTCATGTTATCTAACTTATCGAGGACCTGGGGGATTATGTCTACCACCCGCTCGGCCAGTTGATTACCGCCTACGGAAATAAGCCTTACATCATTCATTCTTACTACCAGAAAACCTACCGGTTTCACTGAGACACCGGCACCACTACCTCCTCCGAAAGGCATCCCCTGGGATTTAGAGGAAGCAATAGTCTCATATTCCCCACCACCGGCGGCGAATCCACAGGCTACCTGAGATATGGGTATAATCACCGTACCGTCATTGGTCTCTACAGCATCACCGACCACGGTATTGACATCCACCATTTCTTTAATTGCCTGCATAGCCGTTTTCATTAGTCCCTCAATGGGATGGCTCTGCTTTTCTTGCTGTGAATCCATTAAAATACCCCCTGACTATTAAAACGAGAAAGTAAAATGCTATAAGGATAATATGTACTATTCGCATCTTTAATATACAATTCAGGTGGCTTACCACCTTCTCCCCATTAAAATCCGGCTCCACCTGCAAGTTAATATCTTGCAAGCGGCTTTTACTGCTTAGAAAACCTACCAGCATACCTTTCACAGCCCATAAACCACCGCTGCCAATAGCCGTATACATGGCATTATTTAATCCAATACCGCTACTCCAATCCAGACGTTCTATTACCAGGTATTGGGCACCGAAGTTAACCAAACGGTAATAAATACTGGTGTCCGGATTACTTTTTTCCCGAGTAGCTTCTTTGTTTTTTTTGTCTTCCTGGTGCTTTTTCCAGGCACCGATCAGATAATCCGGGATAGTATTAAAATCACGCAACGGATATCTTTTCTGCAGTTCTTTAGAAAAACAGGATGCTTTTATAATAAGCATAGTATTACCGGGACTGGTGAAAAACTCCACCCTGATAATGACCTTTATGTATAGTAATGATAGTAAAAGCAGGAACAACACAATTCCTGCTGTAATATAAAAGCCCAGCATATCTAGTCCTTCCTATTTTACCATATTATTCCCCGACGATTAATCTTTATACTGCTACAGGAAATGGCTTATTTTGAATTACCGGACTCTTTTATGTCTTCAATTATTTTCTCAACCTGGCTTATTACCCGGTACATTTCATCATCAATGGATAGATTTGTCCGCCCCAGCGTAAACGTAGGGCAATGTAAATTATAATTAAGTATTTTTTTATTTACCTTCTCTAAAACCAAACGCTGTTCAAAATAAAAATGAGCTTTTTTCTTTTCAAACCGTTCCATAGCTAAACGGTTGTGCTTATCCCGGCAAAATATTTGAGTATAACGTTTAAAATGCTCTACTTCATCCCAGAATTTACCCATATCATTGTCAATTTCTTTACCCAATTCAATCCAGTAGGGAGCAAAATCATTATCTTTTAATATTTTAAACATCATACGTAATTCCTGAGGCTCAAAAGGATTTTCCTCCAGGTTTATAGGTTTACCGGCTCCTTCCAGGTTATCGAATTCCCCTCGGAGCCTGGCTTTTTCGATTTGACTTTCAACTAAGTCCTCGGTACTACTCATATAGCGCGCCAGTTTACGGGCTTTTTGGGCACCTGTTTTAATTTCTTCTTCCAGTGATTTTTCCGCCATTATTCTGTTACCTCCTCCAACTGTGGCAACTCTTTAAGAGTAGTTAATCCAAATAAGCGCAGAAATTCAATGGTAGTTTTATATATAAGCGGTCGACCAATAGTATCCTTGTATCCTGCCTCCTCAATCAGACCTTTTTCCAATAAAGTATTTATCATTTTATCCGACCTTACTCCCCGAATTTTCTCAATCTCTACCCGGCTCACCGGTTGGCGGTAAGCAATTATAGCCAGGGTTTCCATAGCTGAGGAAGATAATCTCTTCCTTACGGGCTTATCTACCCGCGCTAGGACACTGGCATATTCCGGACGAGTACACATCAAATAACCGCCTTCTGCTGCTACTATTTGTATACCCCGACTGTTTTTATTATACTCTAAGAGCATATCGTCCAAAATAACTTTCAAATCTAACAATGGCACATCCAACAATTCTACCAACTCGTCCAACCCTACCCGCTCCGAGCGCACGAAAAGAATGGCTTCCACACATGCCTTTATTTCGTCTAACATTAACATCAAATCGCCACCCTTAAACGTAGTTCTATCTTATCAAAAGGAGTGCTTTGAAGTGCTTCTACCCTCTGTAAACGAATAAGCTCCAGTAGTGCCAGAAATAGTGCCAGGGCTTCTCTGCGGCTGATTATTCCCAGGAATAAATCTTGAAAGATAATCGTATGGGGCATTTTTTTCAGGCGATTCATTATTTCTTCCATTTTATCGCCCACATTGACATCTCCCCGAGGTAACTCATAATAATCCTCATCTTTACTTATATCCTTAATTACCGCTTGATAAGCTTTCACCAAAGACTTTAAATCAGCTACCCATTCCGCTGGTACTTCTTTATCCTGTTGCTCTTCCCGATAATAAATACGTTCTCCCTTACCGTTATGTCGATCCTCCAACCAGACAGCAGCCTCCTTAAATCGTTTGTAAGCGAGGAGCTTTTCGACCAGTTCCTGACGGGGATCAAGCGTTTCCTCCTCTTCCTCAGTTTCGTTTAAGCTACCTGGTAACATAAGCCGGGACTTGAGATTGAGCAGGTAAGACGCCATTATTAAGAAATCACCCATACGGTCAAGATCAAAATCTCCACTGGCCTGTAAGTGCTCTATATACTGTTCAGTGACAACAGCAATAGGAATATCATAAATATCCACCTGGTTTTTTTCTACCAGATAGAGCAGTAAATCTAAAGGTCCGTGAAAAGTTTCCAGGTCAACCATATAGGTCATAGAGCTACCTCCGTACTAACCCGCCATGTCTGGCAGACGCAACCACGAATGAAAATCGGTGTATCTGGTTTACAGAATTAGGAATTATCCTCACCCCTTACCCCTCACTCTAGACAATTAATTGAGCTCTCAGTAGGAAGTTTATTTACAGGACAACTTTGTTATCAGCGCCCATTTTCTAATTTACTAAAAGAGTATACCGACGAATAGAGAATATAAAAGGGTCACTAACGGAAACAGAATCTTGGAAAAAACACCGGTTATAATTAATAACAATAAAATTATTGGTCCATAGCCTTCCAGCGAATATATCACCTGGGCTCCAGAATCGGGAAGTAAACCGGCCAATATTTTAGAGCCATCCAGCGGCGGTACCGGAATAAGGTTAAAAACTGCCAAAATCAAGTTTATAAAAACCAGGGTATAGAGAATAAGGGCTATACCAGAAACCAGGGTTACCTGAGAAAAAGCTGAACTGGAGTTGCTAATCACATAAAAGAAGGAGTTCATATCCAAAGGCAGTCCCCATATTTTTAGAATTACCATGGCGGAAAAAGCCAGCAACAGGTTCATGACCGGACCAGCCAGCGATACCAGCATCATGCCATTCTTAATTCCAGTGCTTTTAAAATTTAAAGGATTTACCATTACCGGTTTGGCCCAGCCAAAATGAAAAAACAGGAGCATTAAGAATCCTACCCAATCTATATGGGGCAGGGGATTAAGAGTCAGCCTTCCCTGAAGATAAGCGGTGTCATCCCCCAGATAATATGCCACCCGACCATGGGCATATTCGTGAAAAGTTAGAGCAATTAATATTGCCGGCAACCATATTACTGCATCAATTAACCATTCCGTCAGCAAATTTGCCTTCCTCCATCCATTTTTTTACGTGCTCGATTTCATCTTCCCAACTATATACTAATTCATCTAATTTTAAACGGTAAAGTTCATCAAAGATTTGGCGATATATCGGTCCCTCTTTAATGCCTAAATCCTTCAAATCATTGCCATTAATCTCAATCCGAACCCTTTCTTTAATATCCAGATAATGGACTAGATTGTCCCAGGCCTTTTCCTCTCTCACCAGGAGCAACAGATAAACTATGTTTTCTTTACTCCAATCCCCTAGCATATGATCAATTTCATGAGCTGCCAGGTTGTTCTTCTCGGTCAGGTAATCGGCTACGAATGGTACCCCCCGGGACTCCTTGATAGTCTGAATAGCATAATTATTAAAAGGATAACGCTCTAAAACCCCGTCGACCTCATCCTTGCTTAAGCGAGCTAGCAGAACCACAATGTAGACCAACCATGATTTAACATTAACCGGATAGTACCTTTCCTCCAGCCAGGTTACCATGATGGATATACGTCTTAAAGTAACCCGGTTAAGGTGCTCCAGTTTAACCTCTGGTAAAATATATTTCCACACCCCGATTTCCTTCATTCGATCTAGAGAACTGCTCGGATCCTTTTCATTCAGTATCAGGATTAACTCATGCAGGATACGTTTGTAAGAGAGCTTTCCCAACATACGACGTTCTATAGCATCAATAGCAAAACGGAGGGTATCCGGTTCTATAGTAAAACTGTAACGTTGTTCAAAACGAATAGCCCTTAATATACGGGTAGGATCTTCTACAAAACTAAGGTTATAGAGAATACGAATAATTCCTTTCTCCAAATCCTGGCGTCCACCAAAATAGTCAATCAGGTCACCAAAACGATTCGGATTTAAATATATTGCCAGGGTGTTTATAGTAAAATCACGACGGTAGAGGTCCTCACGTATAGATGATTTTTGCACCCGGGGTAAGGCGGCTGGAAACTCATAATATTCAGTACGAGCGGTGGCAACGTCTATCTTGGCACCGTCAGGAAGGGTAACCATCGCAGTTCGGAAACGTTCATGAATCCTGGACTTACCTCCCAATTTTTGAGCCAGGCAGGTGGCCAGTTCTTCACCATTACCCTCCACCACCAAATCCAGATCAAAATTAGGTACCTGCAGGAAAAAGTCACGTACAAACCCGCCTACACAGTAGACGACACTTCCTAGATCCTCAGCAATCTGCCCGGCCAATCGAAGAATAGCCAAAATCCTTGAAGGTAATCGTTCCTCCATCATACTGAAACAGTTAACTTCTTCACCGCCAAATGAATAAAGTACTTCGTGGTCTTCCGGATAGTCATCGCCATGTAAAGTCCTTAATACATCAGTACGGGACACAATTCCTACCAGGCGATTATTGTTTATTACCGGCAGACGTCCGATATCGTTATCAACCATAATTTTTTGCAGCTCACCAACCGGAGTATCGGGGGAGATAGATAGAATGTTAGTAGTCATGAACCCTTTTACCGGGGCATGCCCTAAATCATGCATATTTGCTTTATCAACATCACGACGGGATATTACTCCCACCATCGTATCTCCTTCTACTACCGGCATACCAGTATGGCCATAGCGTAGCATTATTCTGCCCGCCTCTTCCATAGTAAAATCGGTAGGTATGGTTTTTACCGGTGTAGACATAATATCGCTGGCCAGGAGCCCCGGATGGATATCACCCAGTTGCTGCATAATAATATCTGCTACCTCTAGGGTAGATTTATTTCTAACAATAGCCGAAGCCGCTTTTTCGTGCCCCCTGCCTCCCACCACGCTCAGGGTCTCATTAACCTTTACATTAGTAGTACGGCTGCGTGCCACCACATTTATCTTACCTTCCATTTGTACGAGTACAAAAATAACATCACTATTTTCCACTTCAAATAAGCGGTAAGTTACTGCATCTAAACCGGGAACGAACTTCTCATTCTCAGCTATCGCAACCACCACGTCCAGATTATTAACTCGGTAGTGTTGAGCATTATTAAGTAAAGCCTGCAGTATTTGCCTTTGTTCACCGGAAAAGGGTTGTTCCATAAAATTCGCCACCACTGATAGGTTAGCACCTTTACCCAGTAAAAATGCGACCGCCATAAGATCCCGAGGAGTTGTAGAAGTGAAAAGTAAACTACCCGTATCTTCGTAAATTCCCAAAGTCAGTATAGTGGCATCAAAGGAACTAACAGTAATGTTTCGTTCCATAATTTCCTCAACTAAAATAGTAGTGGCGGCTCCAACCGAATGAATTTCTTTAATAGTACCAGATAAGTCGTCTGGAGAAACAGGATGGTGATCATATATGTAGAATTCCAGGTTGTCCCGGGCAGCAATCTCCTGCAAATGCCCCAACCGGTTGATATTAGCAGTATCAACTAAAATAACTCGTTTTAACTGATCAAAATTGATCTCTTTAGGTGTTTTTATCATCAGAAGGTCTTTATAGAGAGCCATAAATTTTTTCACGTTCTTAGAAAGTGTTCCCGAAAAGACCTTAATTGCTGATGGGTAAAGCTTTCCTGCTGCGACCATAGCAGCCAGGCCATCAAAATCAAGTGCATTGTGTGACGTAATTATATCCAAATCTTCTTCCCCCCAGTAAGTTAAATGAATTATATCACAACAGTAGCTGCTATGGTACA
>DIRQ01000051.1:0-291 GCA_002424365.1 Syntrophomonas sp. UBA5432
AATAACTTGCAAAACTATATTAAATAAGGAGTGATATTGATGGGTGATCTTACCCATACCAAAGATGTAGAGAAATACGAGACTCCGATTATGAGCATGGACGAATTCAAAATAGGACTGCTCGAAAAGGATCGGGTCCCCGGGTTACTCATTCGTAGCGATGAAAACGGCTATTATAATATTGGTATTCAAATTAATGATAATGAGGTGATAAAAGTAGATTCAGCCCTCGAAGATAATGCTATATCCAGGATAAGCTACTGGTCGGACAGAGTAGAGCAAATCCAACAG
>DIRQ01000051.1:549-4348 GCA_002424365.1 Syntrophomonas sp. UBA5432
CCAGAGCAACATATTCTGGAATTAATCCTCTCGCTCCTAACCTCACCTAAACTTCTTAATCTAACCCTCTTCTTGGCTAACTTAAGACCACTTCTGCTTAAACCTTTACAGACCCAACAGCAATAAAGTGACACCTAGACACTACAATGTCGAAAAATAATAGACATTGATATATTTTGATTTATTTAAACAAAAAGAAGGATAATGACTTTTAGTGGAGAATTTCATTATTTGGTTAGCTAGCAATTTCTTTAATAATTTAATGATTTACTTTATTATGTGACCAAAAAACAAGTATCCAAATTTTATAGATTGTCATTTATGCTTGAATAGTAATATTTTATGGTAAGCAAACTATTTAGTGGGAGAGGTAGGGAATTATGAGAAAATACTTACATATCATAGTTTTGGCAGCAGTATTGGTAATATTGCAGGCAGGAACAGCTCTAGCTGCACAAACAGTGCATGTTGTAAAAACAGGCGATACTCTATGGGATATTGCCAATAAATATGGGGTAAGTGTAAATAGTCTGCAGCAAAATAACGATTTATCATCAGATCGGCTGCAAATAGGCATGAAACTAATAATAAACTCTACGACCGCATCCAGATCACAGACCCCATCACGGGTAGCTGATTCTAACAGTATTTATACTGTTCGTAGTGGGGACAACTTGTGGACTATTGCACGTAATTTTAATACAACAGTAGATCAACTAATGAGCATAAACAACCTTTCTTCAGACCGACTTACTGTAGGAGATCGGCTTTATGTAAGAGCTGCAGCTCGTACTACTACAACTACTGCAACTCCATCACGGGCTGTTTATCCCAAAGCTACGCCCCCAGCTCCAACAGTAAAAGAACAACCGCCTACTACTTCTGAAACAAACGCAAACGAAGCTGAAACTGATTTAGGGGCTACCATATGTGACTATGGTGCAAAATTTTTAGGCACTACCTATCGCTACGGCGGTGCCAGTCCGTCTGGATTTGATTGTTCCGGTTTTGTTGGTTATGTTTTTAAACAGCACGGCATTAACCTCCCGCGTACTGCAGCCTCTATATATGGAGTGGGAGTTCCTGTAGACAAGTCCAATTTACAGCAGGGCGATCTGGTGTTTTTTAAAGGGCCGGGGGCCTCTTGTATCAACCATGTGGGTATATATACAGCCAATAATCAGTTCATTCACTCCAGTTCTGGAAAAGTCTATGGTGTTACCTATTCTTCCCTCGATGGTTATTACTATAGCCAGTACTATGCTGGGGCCAAACGAGTTATAAATCAGTAAGGGCCATAAAATACCTTTTTAAGTAGTAAGGATGTTAAGTGGGAGCAAATATTTTATAATGATGAAAAAACTTAAAAGTTCAAGAAAGTTGTACATAGTGCTTGCGATGACCGTTTTTGTCCTCGCAAGCTTTTTTGTAATTTCACTTCTTAACGACAGTTATGCTCGATCGATTGATAAACAAATACCGGCTCTAAAGCAAATCGATATCATTGACAACACCCAATCATTAATTAGTACCGATATGGTAGTGGTAGACCATTTTATACCAGGAATTAAAATAGATATGCGCTATGCTGGTGACAATAATGTTTATGGGCAAAAAATATATGACGATGCTACTGCCTATTTAAGGAAAGGTACGGTAGATAAACTTAAAGCGGTGCAGGAGGAATTAGAGGCCCAAGGCTATGCCCTCAAAATTTGGGATGCTTACCGACCTCCCCGGGCTCAATTTAAACTATGGGAAATGTGTCCGGACGGCCGCTATGTAGCCAATCCCTATAAGGGTTACTCTAATCATTCCCGGGGGTGTACAGTAGATGTTACCCTGGTGGACCTAAATGGGCATGAGGTAGAGATGCCCAGTGGCTTTGATGATTTTAGCAGCCGTGCCGATAGGAATTATCAGGAAGTAAGTAAAAATGCTGCTGCCAATGCCATGCTGCTGGAAGAAACCATGAAAAAGCATGGATTTACCACTATAGCTAGTGAATGGTGGCATTTTGATGATAATGATAAAAATAGCTATGAAGTGGTGCAGGTGACACCAGTATCCAAACCGGAGAATTTACCTGAGAAGTCACTCGTTTTCGAAGACTGGAGAGCCGGGAACTACCAACCACTCTGGTTGGCAAATGATAAAAATAGTCGTCAACTAATAGATAAGGCTATGTATCAGGGCCTGATCCGGGGCTATGACCGAAACGGAAAACACTATCTTAAACTGAGCCGGTATATGACCCGGGCTGAATATGCCGTTTTGCTGGCCCGGGTTTTAAACCTTAATCCGAATAAAACCAAAAATGGAGAGTGGTATCTTCCCTATACCTCAGCGTTAATAGATGCAGGGGTAGTTAGTGAAGATGATTGGAGTAGTACAGATTGGAATCAATATATTAAACGAATGGAGATGGCCCAATGGACGGGTAAATCTCTATTGATAAATAAATACCAGTCCGGGACTCAGGAAATTGAAGGGATTAATAGCCCGGAAATCAGGGCTGCGATTTTATCAGGATTAATCAATGGGGATGCTAACGGTAATTATAACTGGCAAAATAGTGCCGAACGAGTGCATGGAACTATAGTACTGATGAAACTGCAGCAGGTGTTAAATTTACCTTCGCCAGTGTCCGATGGTGATAATTTAATTTATGGCGAATCTGCACTGCGTACCATTACCATCACTGCAATCGGTGATTGTACCTTGGGAACTGACCCCGAATTTCCCTATGTGGGTAGATTTGATGCTACTCTGAAAGCGGTAAATAATAATTATGGCTATTTCTTTAATAATGTGAGAACAGTTCTGGAAAACGATGATTTAACTATAGCTAATCTTGAAACCACCTTTACTATCGCAACCAAGAAAGCCAATAAAGGGAAACCGGATGAAGCTTATTTTTTTAAAGGTGACCCATCTTATACAAAAATACTAAAACAGGGTAGTATAGAAGCAGTTAATTTAGCCAACAACCACTCCTATGATTATCTTGCTCAGGGTTACCAGGATACCATGAGTAATCTTAACCAAGCCGGAATACTGTTTTTTGGTTATGACAAAAAAGCGGTGGCTAATGTGAATGGGATAAAAATCGGTATGCTTGGTTATAATGTGTTGGGTCGCCTCGAAGAGGGTATAAATATTAGCGGCTTGCAGAAACAAATTGCCGGTGATATTGAGCAGATGGAACGAGATTGTCAGCTGGTTATAGTAAGTATTCATTGGGGAATAGAAGCCTCCAAAGCGGTAACCAAACAGCAATCGGCTCTGGGGCACTTTGTTATTGATAGTGGTGCCGACCTTGTTCTGGGGCATCATCCTCATGTAATTCAGAAAGTAGAAAAATATAATGGTAAATACATAGTTTATAGTCTGGGTAATTTCAGTTTTGGTGGTAATCATAACCCACATGACAAAGATACCTTTATATTTCAACAGAGTTTTGTATTTAACCAGGACGATATTTGCGTAAATACGTCTGATGTAAAGATCATTCCTTGCTCGATATCTTCGGTTAGCAATCGTAATAACTTTTGTCCTACTCCAGTTTATGGTGAAGCTGCCCAGCGGATACTAAAGCGGGTAGGATTACCGACGAATTAGGCCAAAAAATGACCCGTTTTGCTTTAGATTAGCTTGTAGCTCTTGAATTTATTATGACTATGGGGTACAATATTTCTTGCGTGTCGGGATGTAGCTCAGTTTGGTATGAGCGCCTGGTTCGGGACCAGGAGGCCGCAGGTTCAAGTCCTGTCATCCCGACCATGGTTATATGTTTGGT
>DIRQ01000103.1:0-3534 GCA_002424365.1 Syntrophomonas sp. UBA5432
TATGGTGCGGTAGAGAGGACTTGAACCTCCACCTGCGTGAACAGACTAGAACCTGAATCTAGCGCGTCTGCCAATTCCGCCACTACCGCACAAATATTAAGTTATTGCTCCAGCAAGAATTATTATATATGCGTTTATAATTGCTGTCAAGGATTGCCCTTAAAAATAGCCTGAGGTAGAACCGGACAGAATAGATTGGTAAGACAGTAAACATACATTGCAAGTATCGGTTATAAACACTACAATAAAAAAGAACGTATTATTTCGGGGAATTTAGTCGCAAGGAGAAGGATTGCGGTGAACAAAAAAGGTAGTATTTATGTAGCTATCATTGTTGTTCTAATTTTTAGTTTCGGTTTTTATATTTCCAGTAGTAGTCCCCGGGTAGAAATAATTACTCCGGAAAAAGATACCATACTTGCGGAGCAGGATTATCACGTTGATACCGGTAACGGTATTTTAATTATGGGCAAATCTAGCTGGGATGAGGTTTCTTCAGTTTATCCCATGCTGAAAGACTTGGGTATGAGTACAATTTTCAGGCCTGATAGGCATAATTGCCTCTTAACATTTACGGAAGAAGATAATATCTTAGTTAAAATACACATAGATGGCAATACACCTGCCAGTTCCCGTGGAGTAAGGGTTGGGGACCCCTATAGCCTGGTAGAAGAACATTACGGTAAATATTATACTCTGATTAAGAATACCGGTAATGACAAAGATTTTGATATGGTATATGGGAAAAGCCGAGGAAATAGCGTAACTTTTAAAATTAAGGACCAACAGGTTAACCGCATAATCATACAAAGAGAAGTACAGCAGTAGTAGATAAACTGGGAGGCCAGCGATTTTGATTCAAATTAATGATCTTAGTAAAATATATAACGGCGGCGGACAGGAGGTTATGGCCCTCAAGGAGGTTAACCTTACCGTCAATCAGGGAGAGATTTTTGGCATTATCGGCCTTAGCGGTGCTGGTAAGAGCACTCTGATTCGCTGTATAAACATGTTGGAAGAACCTACTACTGGCAATATCCTGATTAATGGCCAGGATGTAACTCTAATGAATAAACAGGAACTGCGCCGCCTGCGCCAAAAAATCGGCATGATTTTTCAGCATTTTAATCTGCTGTCTTCACGTACGGTCTTTGATAACGTCATGTTCCCCCTGGAAATTGCCGGTGTACCGGAGAAAAAAGCCCGGCAAAAAGTGGGAGAGTTGCTGGAACTGGTTGGATTATCAGATAAAGCCCGGGTTTACCCGGAACAGCTAAGCGGCGGGCAAAAGCAGCGGGTAGGAATTGCCCGGGCTCTGGCCAACGAACCAGTGCTTTTATTATCGGACGAGGCTACTTCGGCCCTGGATCCGCAGACTACCCGTTCTATCTTGAAGTTATTAAAAGACATAAATTATCAGTTAGGGCTTACTATATTGCTGATTACCCACGATATGAATGTTATAAAAGATGCCTGTGACCGGGTTGCAGTTATAGATAACAGTAGAATTGTGGAAGTAGGAGATGTCTTAAGTATTTTTTCTAATCCCGGCACTCCTACATCACGCAGTTTTATTAATACCATTATTAATAAAGAGATTCCTGAGGAGATATTGCATCGTTCGATTGTGGACAATGGCTCGATCGTAAGCCGCCTTCTTCGAGTTTCATTTATTGGGGCCTCCGCCGGAGAACCCCTGATGTCCACCATGCTGCAGAAATATAATGTGAAAGCCAATATCCTATATGGCAATATAGACCGGGTTAAGGATACGCCTTTTGGCAACCTTACTTTAGAATTAATAGGAACCCTTGAACTAATAAATCAGGCCATGGATTTCTTGCGAGAAAACGGCCTGGAAATCGAGGTACTGGAAAATGATTGAAGCAATTACCGCTATTGATATTAATACTTTTTTAAATTCTAGTCTTGGTGAAAATGCCTGGATTCCGGGAGCTGTTTTGTTTGCTACATGGGAAACTATTTATATGGTGTTTATATCTACCGCAGTCAGCTATATTGTAGGACTACCCCTGGCATTAATTTTGGTGACTACGGAAAAGGGACATATACTGGAAAACCAGCGTATAAACGATGTGTTAGGTGCTATAGTCAATGCTTTTCGTTCCATACCCTTTATTATCCTGCTTATTCTACTTATCCCTTTAACCCGTATTATTGTGGGAACATCTATCGGTACGGTAGCTTCCATAGTTCCTCTGTCTATTGCTGCCATACCTTTTGTGGCCCGTTTGGTTGAAACCTCTATAAAAGAGATTGATTGGGGTTTAATAGAAGCTGCTCTGTCCATGGGTGCCAATGCCTGGCAGATTATTCGCAAGGTTTTAATTCCTGAAGCAGTTCCATCTATTGTTTTGGGAGTAGCCATCACTGCCATTAATCTGGTTGGTTATTCAGCCATGGCCGGAATATTAGGAGGGGGGGGATTGGGAACCCTGGCTTATTATCATGGTTATATGCGCTACCAAACCGGGGTTATGTGGATTACCGTTATTGTGCTTTTAATACTGGTCCAGCTAATTCAGGTGCTGGGTACCAGATGGTCAAACCAAGTAGTGTCTAAAAGGAGGTAAATAAGTGAAGAAAAAGTTATCTTTGATATTAATAGCCTGTTTGATTTTGGCCCTGGGCCTGGTGGCAGGCTGCGGCGGTGACAATGACAAGCAAGAGGCAGGAACCCCAGATAAGACTCCTGCTACCAAGTTAGTAGTTGGCGCTATCGGCGAGCCCCATACACAAATGCTGAAGATGGTAAAACCTAAACTGGCAGAAGAGGGAGTCGACCTGGTTATTAAGGACTTTACCGACTACTCCCAGCTCAATCCGGCTCTGAAAGACGGACAGATTGATGCTAACTTCTTCCAGCACATACCGTATCTCGAAGATTTCAATGCCGAAACTAATTCTGATCTAGTTTGGACGGTAAAAATCCATACCGAACCGATGCGGATTTATTCGAAAAAGATTGATAAGCTAGATAAACTACCCGATAAAGCTATGGTAGGAATTCCTAACGACCCCAGTAACAGCGGACGTGCCTTGGCGGTCCTGCAGTCAGCCGGATTGATTAAATTAAAAGAAGGCGCGGGAGTTACTGCTACTACCCGGGATATTATCGAAAATCCCAAAAAACTAGATATAAAAATGGCTGATGCTGCTACCCTGCCCCGGGTTCTGGAAGATGCGGATATCTGCTGTATTAATACCAACTATGCCCTGGATGCCAAACTAGATCCGATGGGCGCTCTGTTTGTAGAGCCGGGTGACTCTCCTTTTGCTAATGTGCTGGTAGTAAGGCCTGAAGATAAAGATGACCCCAGTATTGCTAAACTGGGTAAAGCATTGCAAAGTGACGAAATCGCCAAGTACCTGCAAGAAAACTATCCCGCCTGTGTACTGGCATTCTAGAAAGAACGGTAAAAAAGAGCTGCTCTTTATCCTGGAGCAGCTCTTTTAATTTATGCCTCAGATTGGTCGGGCAGACATTACGGGTTTGCCCCTACAAATCGGAGG
>DIRQ01000103.1:3737-9402 GCA_002424365.1 Syntrophomonas sp. UBA5432
CAGACAACTGTTTTGGTTCGTCTCCTCACCCCTTACTCTAAACAACCAACTAAAGTTACATAAAAGACCATGTTGCAAGATAACTAATACCTTCAAATCTCCACTCTACTCTACAGTTGCCTGAGCAGGTTCACCATCTCAATGGCGGTTAAGGCTGCATCTACTCCCTTATTCCCCGCTTTGGTCCCGGCTCTTTCAATGGCCTGCTCGATAGTATCTGCAGTGATAACCCCATATACCACCGGCACACCAGTGTTCAAACCTACTTGGGCTATACCTTTGGTAACTTCTGCGGAAACATATTCAAAGTGGGGGGTAGCTCCGCGGATTACTGCTCCCAGGCAAATCACCGCATCATATCCCCGGGTAGTCATCTTTTGAGCCACCAGGGGCATTTCAAAAGCACCGGGAACCCAAGCTATTTCCACATTATCAAGGTTTACATCATGCCTGCTTAAGGTATCCAGACAGCCTGATAACAGTTTGTTGGTAATAAATTCGTTAAAGCGGGATACTATAATAGCTATTTTCTGATTATCTCCCAGTAATTTTCCTTCATAAATCTTGCTCAACTACTGCACCTCCAAAAATATTTTATTATAGATGGGCCAGCAAATGCCCCATCTTCTCTTTCTTGGTTGTTAAATAGCGGCGATTTTCTACCTTACTATCCATTTCAATAGGAACCCTTTCTATAACCTCCAAACCGTATCCTTCCAATCCCCTGATTTTCTTGGGGTTATTGGTCATAAGGCGCATCTTCTTTAGCCCCAAATCTACCAGAATCTGAGCTCCTATTCCGTAATCCCGCAGGTCTGCTGGAAATCCCAGTTCGATATTGGCTTCCACGGTATCACGCCCGTTATCTTGAAGTTTATAAGCCCTAATTTTATTAACCAGGCCGATTCCACGTCCTTCCTGACGCATGTAGAGTAAAACTCCCTTACCCTCCCTTTCAATCATACTAAGGGCCGTTGCCAGTTGTTCGCCACAGTCACAGCGGCTGGAACCGAAAACATCCCCGGTCAAACATTCGGAATGAACTCTGACCAACACCGGCTCATCCGGTTCCCATACCCCTTTAACCAGTGCAATGTGTCCTTTTCCATCCAGCAGAGATTCATAGGCAACTGCGGTAAAATCTCCATACATGGTGGGCAGCCTGGCATCATCGACCCGGACAACCAGTTTCTCGGTACGGCGCCTATATTCAATCAGGTCGGCAATAGTAATTATCTTCATGTCATACTTTTGGGCGAATTCAAACAGTTGCGGAACCCGGGCCATAGTACCATCATCATTCATTATTTCACAGATTACTGCCGCCGGGTAAAGTCCGGCCAGTTTGGCCAGGTCGATGGAACCTTCAGTATGACCAGTTCTGCGTAAAACGCCTCCTTCTTTATATCTTAAAGGGAAAATATGTCCCGGCTTTCTAAAATCCTGGGGTTGGCTGTTCAAATTTATCAGGGCAGCTACGGTTTCTGCCCGTTCAAAAGCTGAAATTCCGGTAGTGGTAGTCTTATAATCAACTGATACGGTAAAGGCAGTTTCATGATTATCAGTATTATCCAGTACCATGGGTCTGATTTCCAGCTCATCCAGTCTTTCACCGGTCATAGGTACACATATAAGTCCTTTAGCATGGGTAGCCATAAAGTTAATAATATCAGAACTGGCCTTTTCTGCTGCTACTACAATATCTCCTTCGTTTTCCCGGTCCTCATCATCGACTATGATAATCATTTTACCTTCTTGTACATCTTTAATTGCTTCTTCGATAGTATTAAACAACGCTAATACCTCCTTATAAGAATCCGTTTTCAGCCAAAAACGAGACGCTAAGATTGCTTGTTTCCTTATCGCCACCTGTCTTTAATAATTTTTCAATATATCTTCCCAGAATATCACTCTCCAGGTTAACGTAATCCCCTGCCTGCTTAAAGCCTAATATGGTTTTATCAGCACTATGTGGTATTAGTGACACGGTAAAGCTATCGGCCAAAACATTAATAACGGTAAGACTAACTCCATCAACCGCAATGGAACCCTTGGGTACAGTATAATTAAGAACCTCAGCGGGAGCTTGTATGGTATAAACATAGGCGATATCGTACTTGTCTTTGGCCTTAATAATCCCTATACCATCGACATGACCCTGTACAATATGTCCACCCAGACGGTCCCCTACTCGTAAGGCCCGTTCCAGATTAACATAATCACCTGATTTAAGGTTTTTCAAAGCGGTTTTATTCATGGTCTCAGGCATGACATCGGCAGTAAAATGTTGCAGGTCATTATTGGTTACAGTTAAACATACCCCGTTTACGGCAATGCTATCGCCCAGGTTAACGTTATAGAGAATAGATTCTGCCTGTATATCAATTTCAAAGGATAGGGCTCTCCTTCTAATGTTCCGGACCTTGCCCATTGATTCAACTATTCCAGTAAACATTTAACTTAGTCCCTCGATTCTTTTCTTTTATTTAGATTCTGGTTAGGTACTTGTTTTTTAATGACTTGTTTAGAGTTAGGGGTGAGGGGTAACCGCTTCGCACCTTATTCCTTACTCCTTACGCCTCTGCTCGTCCGGGCACATGGATTCCCCCCTACACCATCGGAAGTTAGACGTTGGATGTCTGATGTCTAATGTCTAACATATTCGACTTCTGGCCTCTGATTTCCGACGTCCGACGACTTATGACTGACGACTAATCCGTTAACCTTCCGATATCCGACCTCTGACTTCCGTTCTCAGACCTCCGATATATCCGGTAATCGCTATGTCCTCATCAAAACGTTGTATTTCCATCAAGTTTACCGGCAGGGCGTCTTTAAGGTGTAGTATTCCCCTGCCCCCTACCGGTGTTGGTGATTCCCTGCCCCCTACGATTTTTGGGGCTATAAACCAGTAAACTTTATCAATTAACCCTTTTTCTATCAGGGAGCCGTTTATTTCCCCGCCACCTTCCACCAGTAAGGTCGTAATCTCCATTTCTCCCAATACCCGCAAAACCTCTTCCAGGGGCAGCTTGTCTTCATCAACAGCCAACTGGACTATGGTTAAACCAGCCTCCTGTAGAAATGCTTTACGGGTGGCATCAGCCTGTTGGCCGCAAAATACTATGGTTTTCAGCTGTTTGGCCGTCTTAACTATCTTACTGGAATGGGGCAGGTCTAAATTACTATCTATTATTACTCTGATGGGATCCCGGCTATCCTTATTTTCCAGGCGGGTATTAAGCATGGGGTCATCTTTTAATACTGTACCTATTCCCACCATAATAGCGTCATAAACATTACGTAGTTGGTGTACATATTTTCGCGACGTTTCACCGCTAATCCATCTGGAATCACCGGTACTAGTAGCAATTTTTCCATCCAGGGTCATGGCCACTTTCAGGCTTACCAGGGGTGTTCTCGTTTTAATGTATTTAAAGAAAGCAAGGTTTAATTTCCAGGCCTCCTGCTCTAACACCCCGGTGCAGGTTTCTATACCAGCGTCTTGTAAAATCTTTAAACCCCTCCCGGATACCTGGGGATTAGGGTCCAAACCTGCAACTACTACCCGTTTTACTCCTGACCGGATTATAGCATCGGCACAGGGGGGAGTCCTGCCGTAATGGCTGCAGGGTTCCAAATTGACATAAAGGGTAGCGTTCCGGGCAGCATCTCCCGCTGCCTGTAATGCATGTATCTCAGCATGGGGAGTACCGGCTTTCAAATGATAACCTTCCCCAATGATCTGATTATCCTTAACTAAAACTGCACCCACCATAGGATTAGGACTGGTTCTTCCCTGAGCCCGGGCAGCTAAATCAAGTGTTCTTTGCATATATTTTTCATCTTCATTACTTGTCATAAGATACTCCCGGTTAAAATAAAATAACCCGATTAAGTATCGGGTTATGGGCGCAAGCGATCAGCAGACTGTATACAGGTACAGCCAACTACGCTATCTCCTCCCATCCAGACTTTTACTGTCGGCCCCGGAATTACACCGAATCATGCCTTACGGCTTGCGGGCTTTACCGCCGATAGGGACTTCCACCCATCCCCGAAGAAAGCTTAATCTATTTCATTTTTTCTAATACTAACATTACTACCTTTACCGGTCAAGACCAGTATTAATAACTCTAAGGCTGTGGACTGCAGCCTCTGGAGAATCCGACTTAAAAATATAGGAACCGGCAACTAACACATTAGCCCCTGCTTTTACCGTATCTTTAGCTATTCCAGCGTTTATGCCGCCATCCACTTCCAGGTAGATAGGCCTGGATATTTGTTCTAACATTTGACTTGCCCTATAAATCTTATTTATACTGGAGGGAATAAATTTCTGCCCGCCGAATCCGGGATTAACTGTCATCAGCAACAAGAGGTCAATCTCTTCGATGATATCCTCCAGCAGGTCTACCGGTGTAGCCGGGTTTAAAGCTACCCCGGCCATCAGGCCCAAATCTTTTATCTGGTTAACTACCCGATTTAAATGGGTACAAGCCTCCAGATGAACGGTAATGACATCTGCTCCTGCCTGGGCAAAAGCAGGTATCATTAACTGGGGTTGTTCTATCATCAGGTGAACATCAAGCAGCAGCTTTGTTTCCTGGTGGATATCCGCCACTACCTGCGGGCCGATAGTAATGTTAGGAACAAAATGTCCATCCATTACATCTATATGTAACCAGTCTGCACCAGCGTTTTCTACAATCTTAATATCTTCCCCCAGCCGGGCAAAGTTGGCTGATAGGATAGAGGGAGCAATTAATATCAACGGTAGCACCTCTCATTTTTTATTAGTTCTTCCAATAAAGTAACGTAGTTACGATACCTGAATTCTGCTATAATGTTCTCACAAACTGCCTCTTTTACCGCACAATCCTTTTCCCGGTAGTGCAAGCAATCACCGAACCGACATTGGTTGCTAAACTCCTGAAAGTCAGGAAAATGCCATGCTAGCTGTCGGCTTTCTATATCTGGTGGGTTTAAAACGCTGAAACCAGGGGTGTCGGCAATCCATCCTCCACTATTTAAGGGATAAAGTTCAACATGCCTGGTGGTATGGCGTCCCCGTCCAATTTTTTCACTAATATCCTGGGTTCTAATACTAGCTCCCTCCACAAGCAGGTTTAACAGGCTGGATTTGCCGGTGCCGGAGGGACCAGCCAGTACAGCTATGTGGTTATTTATAACTTCCTGTATGCTGTCAATCCCGATATGGTTGCGTACAGAACTTTTAATCAGGTTAAAACCTTTCTGAGGATAATACCGAGAAATAATAGCGGCATTCTCATCTTCCGGAAGGTCAATTTTGTTTAGAATGATATAGGGAATAAGCCCATTATAGCTGGCGTTTACCAGCAAACTATCTAGTAGTGATAGGCTGGGGGCAGGTTTGTTATTGGCCATTATTATGAGCAAGAGGTCAACATTGGCTATGCGGGGCCGGATTAATTCATTGCGGCGTGGTTGAACAGTTTCCAGTATGCCGTGCCCTTGTTCCAGCGGAGTAAATATAACTTTATCTCCGGTTAAAACTGCTTGTTTAATTTTTCCACGCAGTTTGCACTCATAAATATCTTTTGCATCCTGCACATAGTAGAATCCGCCGTAGTTTTTAATAACCAGGCCTTCTACCCCGCCATTCGTCATAAATTCCCTCCAA
>DIRQ01000008.1:0-25857 GCA_002424365.1 Syntrophomonas sp. UBA5432
GTAGCCGCCTTAAATTATGGAGTCGGTGATCTGGTAGTTTTGCCGGCATATGGTAACCTGGTTGCTGCCATAGGTGACGGTTTAATGGCTGCCGTCCTGGTTTATATAATCTCATTAATATGGCCGGCAATTACAGTCAGTTTCTTGTCTCTGGTCATCTTTGCCGTGCTCATAGCCATTGCCGAGTACTTCCTCCATAATTACCTACTGGCAGCAGAGGAAGTTAAACCTTAGAGATACCACATATAAAAATGTTGAAGGAGGAACTTGTGCTTTAAGTCCCTCCTTCAACATTTTCTTACTAACCCGCCGTGGCCGGAGGCTATACCCTAAAGGGCACTCCCTGGTATCGGTTCTGCCCCATTCTCCTCATTTCCATCCTCCCAGGCCTGCCTGGATTCCTCCCGCCTCATTTTCTTCATTTCTACATAAATGAAGACAGCAGTTAACGCTGCTGATAAACCGTCTGAAATAGGCGCAGTCCTCCATACTCCATCTATTCCCCAAAAGTATGGCAAAATCAGGAGCAGGGGAATAAAAATCAAAAACTGGCGTGACAGGCTGAGTATAGCTGCTTGTTTACCCTTGCCTACGGCTTGGAAATATATGGAGCTGGTTATCTGAAAACCCAGCACCGGCAGCAGGGCAAAGAAAATTATCATCGCATGAACGGTCATAGCAGTAAGTGCAGTATCCCCCTTACTAAAAAGTTCCACTAACTGTACCGGCCAAATATGAATAGCCAGATATCCTGCCAGGGCTATACCGGTACCGGCCAAAACTGCCATTCTCCAAGTTTCCCGCACCCGCTTATATTGGCGGGCGCCATAATTGTAGCCGATAATTGGTTGCGCACCCTGACTAAGGCCTAATACCGGCATAAACAGTAATGTGGATATGCTCATTACAATGCCAATGGCCGCGAGAGCCATATCTCCACCATAAAACATCAAGGTCTTGTTTAATATGAGTTGTTGGATACAGGAGGCTGCCTGCATGGCAAAAGGTGCAAAACCAATAGCCATGATACTGGCCAGCACCGGCCACGTTGGTCGGAGATTTTGCCAGCGGATCTTAACCAGGCTTCTGCCGGTAAAGAAATAGCTTAATACCCAGATAGCCGAAACTAATTGCGCTAGTATAGTGGCAAAAGCCGACCCCTTAATTCCCCAATGGAATATAAAAATGAAGACATAGTTTAGAGCCACACTTACTACCGCCCCCAATATCTGGGTATACATAGCCATCTTGGGATTACCTTCGGCCCGGATGAAGTTATTCATGCCCATACTAATAGAGCCAAAAACCGACCCCAGCATAATGATTTGGGTGAAATCGCGAGCATAAGGAAGTACGGCTGCGCTGGCTCCAAAAGCAATTAAAATTGGTTCCGTAAACAGCAGGAATAATACGGCTAAAATTGCAGGCAGAAGAATTAACATAGTCATGGCATTTCCTGCTACCTTCTCCGCCTCATCCTTCTTTTGCTCCCCCAGCTTAAGCGAAATCAAAGCGGTAGCACCCACCCCGATTAATAGAGAAACGGCCATGAGCATAATCATAATAGGAAAGGCTACCGTAGTCGCCGCTATCGCCAGTGACCCTATCCCCCGACCTACAAATATCCGAGCTATGACATTATAAAGTGAACTGACCAGCATGCCGACAATAGTTGGCAGAGAAAAACTCCATAATAGTTTACCTATGCTTTGGTCACGCATTTGCTCTGAACGATCCATATGATAACTCCCTCAACTATTTGAAATAAAAGCCAAAACAGTATGAAAAAGAGGCCTACCCTTTAGTATACGGGATAGGCCTCTTTGATAACAAGTAAGTTATCAGGTAAATTATTCCCTGAATAAATCGGGGGTTCTAGGACGCTAGCTTCAGACTTTTAATAATCACCGTAGCTGCCTCAGCTCTGGTAGCTTTATTCTGAGGCCGGAAGGTGTTATCGGGATAGCCACTGATAATGTTCTTTTCGCTGGCAGTTGCTACCGCATTCTGAGCCCAAGCGGAAACCTTAGCGCTATCGGCAAAAGTTCTTCCTTCCTGAGCCTCCGCCAGTTTTGTAGCCTTGACTATCATTACTGCCATCTGCTCCCGGGTAATAGGATCATTCGAGCCAAAAGTGGTATCACTGTAGCCACTTACTATTCCGTGAGCTGCTGCTGTAGCTATGAAGTTTTTCGCCCAGTGATTGGCAGTGTCCTCAAAGACCTTGCCCTGTTTCTCTGGCAACTGGAAGGCTTTTACCACAATAGTAGCAAATTCAGCCCGGCTAATACCCTGGTCAGGCTTAAAGGTGCCATCCGGATATCCTCCTATAGCTCCTGATGCTACTAATTCTGTGATAGTTTTCTCTGCCCAGTGACCCTTAATATCGCTGAGAGTTACTATTGGTTTTGGTTCCTCAATTTTTGTTGCTTTTTCAGTAGCTATAACAGCAAACTTGGTAAAGTGCATAACCTCACCGCTTACTGTACCGTCTATCAGGTCTACTGTAATATTTTCCAGGGGAATCCATTTGTTTTCCTCCTCATCCAGGTAACAGATGATTAAGTCATATTTGATACTATCCACCTTGGATTTATCAAAGGTTAAGGTAATGGTAACTGGTTTGCTGAAATCCCCCACCTTATCCTTTATAATTTCAACCACATCGCTAACAAATTTACTATCGTTAGCAATTGGCAGGTTGGAAGAATCAAGCAGTCTTTCTATTGTCACTTTAATATCGCTTTGTACGGCATTAGCCGGAATAACTATTGTAATACCGGCTTCACTTATCTTAACCCCGCTAGTAGAAACAGGTTGCTCAGCAACCGGGGTTTTTGCTCCCCCGCTAGCAGCAGTAGTAAACTCAATAACTGTTTCTTTACCCAGTATAGAACTGTTATTGGCTGCCATTTCTCCGCTAATAACCACCTGATAGGTAGTGTCGGCATTAAGAGGTTCATTTATAGAAAGTGGCAGTATTCTTTTGCGCATTTCAGTGACCTGGGTTCCATCCAGTTTATAGAAGGTTATCTGTTGATCACCCTCTGCATCATTGGAAACTAATCTTGCTGATATACTAATCTGTTTACCGGAGTCTTTTTCATATACCCGGATACAGTCAGCATTTTTCTCATTCCTGCCCAGGAATTGCAGGTCGGAATCAGCAGATTTGTTATGGAAATAGTTTACGTTGCTGCTAAATGCCAGCACTAATTCCGTAGTATCCTTGGGAACTCGTTGGTTGTTGATTTTCTCCTTAAAGCCCAGACAGGAGAATGTTAACCCCACCTCGGTTTTACCTACTGCATATTGTTTTACTATATTGCTTCCGGGAGCATCAATCGCAACCCGCAGGTTACTTCCCATACCGCTATATGGAAGATTAAAGTTAGTAGAGAAATAACCGTTACTATCAGTTCTAGTTTGTGACCAGTAAACCGGGCTGTTCCCACTATCAACTTTGATAAGTACATCAGCATCAGGCAGTGCTAAACCGCTATCTTCTGCCCGCCCACTAAGCATTAAAACTGAACCGGCATTATACCCTTCCTTTGCCCCGTTCAGGGTGAAGCGAATAGAAGGTGTTGCCAGTACCTGGGAAGCGGCAAAGGCTACGATTAATAACGCTGTTAGGATCGATATTCGTAATTTACGTGCCATAAGAAACTTACCCTCCTTTTCTTAAACACCGTTAACCAGTTACCCCGTTAATTAACCGGGTAACTGAAATGAACGGCATCGGCACTGGCATAGACGCCATCCTTTTCCCACACAAAGACATCTCCATAAATTATGGAACTTTCAATATCTGCAGGAACGGTAAATTCAAGAGTTACATCGGTTGCTTGCCTGCCGGCTAATATAATCCTCTGGTTAAGCTGGGCCAGAACGTCACCACCGTGGTTTTCGCGTGCACCCTTGCCGCCACGCAACTGCAGAATTGCATCTACTGTCTGCGATTGGTCACTGCTATTCTCCAGGGTTGCCGTCAACTGGTAAGACTGACCGGGTACAACACTGCTAACTGCTTGACCACTCTGGGTTACCTTGTAAACAGGTGGTTTAAAGCTTACGGTATAGAATACTACTTTGGAATCATTTTCGCTGATGTTGCCTTTAACATCTTCTATTCCAGCCGGTAGAACTAATTCATAATAAGTTCCATAGTCCAATTTTTCCTTGGTTTTGATATTCAGAACTTTATTTTGATTAAGTTCATAGGTAAATGCTACAGATTCTTTTTTACTTTCCAGATTTCCAGTTGTACCAATCTTGTTTAATATAATATTTAAACTTTCCGGTACTATCTGTTCACTGAAACCTACCTTGAACTCGCCTTCAATCCCGACTCCACCAGTTGGACCAGCATAGGATGCAAAAGGCTTCTGGAATATGACCAGACGCCCGACTGTCCCCTGGTCGCTGGATATGGTTTGGATTACGCCAGCATCACTATAGCCCTCTGCTTTTACTACTATGTGATATTGACCAGGTAGTTTAAATACCTCGGGATTAAGAACAATCTTGCTTTCACTGATAGTGTATTTACCTTCAATGGAGGTTCCATCTACAGCTACATCAGCAATCGCTTTCACCCAATCTGCATCAGGAGTAAAGGTTATTTCTATAGGCTGCCCTAATGCATTGTTGGTGGTATCGGCAATCAGAGACGGAGCCGGTTTCCCGATATGAGCAATAAAGTTTTCTACGGCTGCACCATCAGTAGATTTAATTTGTTTATCTGGTTCTTCACTCTTGGTATAAGTGATAACTATTTTTTCATAACTATCAACTTTGTTTTCCAAGACTAACTTGATTTTCTCGACTGTATTAGTACCTTCGACTTTTGTTATCTGTGCATCAATACCATCAATCTTTACCACAAACTGTCCCTCAGTTCCAGCCGGAGATGCCATGGCCTTACTAAATGTCAGGCTAATGTCACCTTTATTTGTAACCTCCGCCATCCATAGGAATGGCATGGTATCCGGAGTTTTAATGGTGGCAAACAATGGTTCGCTGACATTGTAGGCTGCATCCAGAGCCTCAACTGTAATCAGGTATTCCTGGTCAGGTGACAAACCGCTAATTGTATAGCTAGTTTTGCTGGTGCTCCCGGCATTTTTACCGTTGGCAAATATCCGGTAGCCGTTTACCGCTACATTGTCTGTAGCCTCCGGCCAGGAAATAGTTATGGTGTATGGAGTCTTGCCATCAGTTGTGATAGACGCGCCAGCATCCCATTCGGGTGCCAGGTTATCAATTCCACCTTCCTCTTCACCTGTGAAGGTCAGGCTGATGGTATTACTCAAATCACTTGCATTTTCTGCAGTATCTTTGGCCTTAACGCCAAAAGTATAATCTTTATCTTTTTGTAAATCCTTAACAGTATACTCATAGGTGTTACCGGAGACTTCGCCTACCTTTTCTTCGTTCTGGTAAACTTCATATCTGGCTATACTGATACCGCTTATAGCAGGAGTCCACATCAAGGTAATACTATCCGCAGTCTGGGCCTTTTTCACAATAGTGAAGCTTGCAGGCCAGACCGGGGCATTAACCTCTTCGTCATAACCAGCCATTCTCGTCAATACTGGTAGTTTAGAATTCAGCTTATCGCCACTGCCAAGTTGTCCGCCGGAGTTATCACCCCAGGCATAAACCTTTTGGTCACTCTGCATAGCCAGGGTATTATCCCTGCCGCCAGCTACAGCGGTTATATCTGATAATCCCTGTACCTGAACTGGTACCAAGCTAATCATATTGGTGCCGTTACCTAATTGACCATACTGGTTCTTACCCCAGGTCCATACAGTGCCATCCGTTTTCAGAGCAATGCCATGCGCTCCACCGGCGGCAATGCCTACCACATCAGTTAAGTTCTTGACTTTACCATATGGTACAGGACTGGCCGGAGTAGCGTTACTCTGACCTCCATTACCGAATTGCCCTTGAATATTGTTGCCCAGAGTTGCTATGGTGCCGTCCTGGAGCAGGGCTGCTACGAATTCATCACCGGCGACAATGCCCTGCACACCCATTAAGCTGGAATAATGACCCCTGGGTGAATAGGTAGGTGCTCCTACCGTATCAATAAAGTAGCCCTGACGGCAAATCCTGCCATCATTAAAGAGATAAGCTGCAAATCTCGGCGCAGCAGCAATACCTTTTACATTTTCGAACGGATGAATATCGGTCGGTACGTTGGTGTTGTAACACATCTGCACCGGGGTATGCCCATTGCCGTCAGTAAGAGCATAACCACAATTGGCTTCACCAGGTTCACCCCAACCCCAAACGGTGCCATCCGTCTTCAGAGCCAGGCTGTAGTTGGCTGCTGCTGCAATGGCTTTGGCTCCATCGAAAACCTTGGTAGGAGTCAGGCTATCATCAGTAGTATCATTGCCCAACTGGTAGAGGTTGTTTCTACCCCAGGCATATACATTACCATCTTTATCTAGCGCCAGGCTGTGATTATCTCCTGCTGCTACTGCCATCACATTGTTAAGACCGCCTATTTTTACTGGTTCTATTTGCTGTTCTTTATTACCTATACCCAACTGTCCATAATCGTTTTGGCCCCAGGTCCAGATGTTACCAGCACTATCAATCAGCAAAGTATGTCTGCCGCTTGCTGCCATCTTGCCGGCTCCCTGTACAACAGGATTCCAGTTGGATAACATGGTCTGTTCCAGAGTAGGCCCGGTGGTGGACCAGAGACTCTGAGCAAAGCGGGCTTCTACCTTAAAGGTATAAGTTTGGCCCTTCGTTAAACCAACCACGTCATAGCTCAATCGGTTACCGGAAACGCTGGCTATTTTGGTTCCATCCTGATAAATGGTGAAACCTGAAACTTTAGGATCAGGCTGATTCCAGTTCAGCGTCAAACCAGCCTCAGTTAGATTACTTACGGTAATGACACTATCTTCAGGCCAGACCGGAGCTTCCATCGGATCCATGCTCAGGTTGACCGGTGTAGTCTCGTTACCAATAAACTGTAATAACGAGCCGTTACTTAGTAAAGCCAGGCCCCCCTGGGCCGAACTGGCCAATTTAGAAACATTGTTTAAATCAGGTAATGGTACTCCCAATCGGGAAGAATTCTTAGGGTCGAAAATTACTGCACTTACCTGACCATCACTGCCCAACACATAAGGCCCATCAGCGCAAATTGCCTTTATCTGGCTAGCACCGATTACTTGCTTGGGCTGGGGATCAGGTATAATATCATCTTTATTCCAGATATAAACCGTACTATCGGCTTTAAGCGCCATGCAAATGGTATTTTTCTGGTCAATGCCTTGACTATCAACGGCTACGATCTGGCTAAGTCCCTCTATTTGGGACGGGGACTTACCTTCACTAAAAGTATAAACGTCACCATCAGCAGTTACCGCCAGGCCATAATCAAAGCAACCTGCCACGTCAATCACATTGCTCAGTCCGTCAACCTTGAGCGGGGTACCACTGCGTTTAGCTTCGCTGGCATAACCGTCTTTAACATTGAAACCCCAGTTCCAGACTTCACCTTTAACATCTATGGCTACTACTTGGCCGAAACCGAAACTCAGCTTCTTAATAGCTGGTAGACCAGCTGGAACAGTTATTTTCTGCGGGGTATTATTGCCCAACCGCCCGCTGGTACCTGATGGCTCGGTTCCTTTACCTAACTGCCCATATTCATTGGAACCCCAGGCCCAGATAAATCCTTCTCTATCCAGAGCAAAACAGCTATCCCGTCCGGCTTCCAGAGCAACGATATTAACCAGACCATCGACCTGTACTGGAACATCGCGGCGGTCATAAGTGCCATCACCCAGGGTACCATAATCATTATTACCCCAGCTCCAGACACTGCCGTCGTCTTTTAGCAACAGATAAAAACGATCTTCCAGAGATTTTGCTCTGGCTTCGGCATTATAACCAGCAGCAATATCGGTTACCCCATATTCACCTACATAAACGTTAAAAGTCCAGGTGAAGTTTCTGCCTAATGCTACATTGTCCTCACCAATTTCTGCTGTTAAGGCGTCTTTTAGGGTCAACAGGTATTCGCCGCCATTCTGGTCGATTAGATTGGCTGGTACGATTAACTGCAGCCGGGCATCTTTTTCACCTGCTTTAGCCTCATATTTAAATGCGGCTGCAGGCAAATCAACTTGAGTACCGTCCTTCTTGCTTAGAACAATGTTATTCTGCCAGGTGTTTTCCAGTAAATCTTCAGCAAACGCAAACGTAAAGGCTACATTGTTCCGGGTAAAGCTGCCGTCAACTGCGTTTTGCAAAACATTGTTTTCGCTATCGAAACCGAGATTGTGAGCATCAGGAGATAGCAGTTCGAACTCAAAATTACCACCAGAGGTTGTGGAATTAGGAGCTGTCCACTGACTGATACTTAATTTATCAGCAGTAATATTATCTGCAGCATCTACCGCTTCTACCTCGAATTTATATTCAGTAGAACCAGTAAGCCCGGTAACTTTGTATTCAGTTATTTCACCTGTAACATCTGCAATTAATTTATTGTCTTGATAAATGTTATACTTGGCCACACCCACATTATCAGTAGCAGCTGTCCAATAGAGGGTTACTGATATATCCTTGATGTTTTTTGCCTGCAACTGGCTATTTTCAGGCCAGAGTGGTAACACTGTATCAAATATGGTTGTGACTTCACCTGAGAGTTCTGGTGAAGCATTGCCAACAGCATCCAGGGCTACAATTTTGATAGTATATTCGGTTTCGCCCGTCAGGCCAGTAATTATATACGATGTTATGTTGCCGTCCACTGTTGCAAAAGAATCAGTTTCATCATTTTTATAGAGTTTATAAGCGGTTACCTGATAATTATCAGTGGCCTGCGGCCAGGTAACGGTGACATTATCCGAACAAATATCGCTGAAACTAATTTTCGGATTTTCCGGCCAGGTAGGAATTGCATTATCTGCTGGCGGAGTAGTTATGCTGACTGTCAGGGGAAGGCTAAAATTGTTCAGGTAGTCGCCAGCTACAACTTTAAATTGATAGCTTTTACCCAACTCCATGCCTTCTACGTTATAAGATCTGGCCTCAGCCGGTAAAGTAACCAGCCATTCATCATCTTGATATACCTTATACTGGGTAACTGCTACATTATCATCAGCTTCCGGCCATTGCAGGGTTACAACCGATGGGGTAATCGCTGCAGTTGCTTTTAAGCTGTCACTTTCTCCCCAGTAAGGAGCAATCTTATCATCTTTACTGGTATTAAACTGCCAGGCTATATCTAGCCCGATTTTCTTGCCGCTTAGAGCCGCCAGTTCTTTGCCCAGTTTAACTACATAATCTACGTTATCATCCAGCTTAATACTAGTTTGGCTCAGGTCAAGGGTAAGAACTCCTTTACCATCTTTAAGCTCGTAGATAATATTATCGGCACTTAGTGAGATAGCTTGCTGGTCATCAGCCTTATAGAGAGTAATCTTATCGGCATAACCGTCAGCCAAAGGCTCCTCGAATTTCCAGGTGAACTTTACCACCTGCGGGTCCTGAGGCATGGTTACCTGGTTCAAAGCACCAGTCAGACTGTTAAGGCTGCCCCGGGTATTATCCAGATTGACCAGAGCAAAAGGAATCTTACTTCCTGCAGCAGGATTGGTCCCCATGACAAAGGTCAGCTGCGGATCTCCCTTGGAACCGCTTCCTGCCTGGTCAAAGGCTTTAAGGGAAAAGGTATAGGTTTCACCAGGCGATAATGCCGGATAGTTGCTCGCAATTCCGGAAGTATTATACTTCGGGTCATAAATGGCAAAGCGATTGATAAAGCTACGATGGTCATTTTCTTCTCCCGGATCAGCATATTCTGTCCAGAGTCCGTCTTTAATTACTACATAGCCTATAACCCCTATATTATCCAGAGCCTCTGACCAGTGTACTTTTACAGTGGTGTCAGTAAAATCAGATAGATTAATATAAGTACCCGCCGGCCAGTAAGGTGACTTGAGGTCGGGATCAGGGTCACCGGTACGAACAGAATAGTCCATCCCGGTACTCCGGTTACCTGCCCCGTCCAGGGCATAAACCACATAAGCATAGGTATTATCGTCAGGTACCAGAATATCGGTATAACTGTTGCTATATGCATCCAGGGTTGCGATTAGCGAACCTTCCCGATATACCTCATAACCATATACCGCTACATTATCTGCCGCCCAGGGCCAGGTTAAGGTTGTTCTGGTTTCCCTGATATCATAAACTGTACTGGAAGTCCATGAGCCGTTATTAGTCCAGTAAGGCGGTACGGTATCCACTTCTCCCACTATTGTACTGACAGCTACCTGTGGTCCGTCTTTGCTGTAGTTGCCGTACTCATCCCGGGCTTCGACTTTGAAAACATAGTTGGTTGCCGGAGTCAAACCAATAATATGGTAAGACATAGTAGCAGCATCAACTTCAGCGACTACTTCACCGTTTTTAAGCAGCCGGTAACCAGTAACTGCCAGGTTATCCTGAGCCTCGGTCCAACTTAAATCCAGGTTATCGGGTAGAATATTGTCGGCTACAATTTTACTGCCAGTTGGCCAGGTAGGAGGTTCGTTATCGGTTAAAATGGTTTTTACTGTTGCCTTTAGACCTTCACTGGTATTACCTTTCGCATCTTTAGCTATCACGGTAAATTCATAGTCGGTATTGGGCATCAGGTTTTCTACTTTATAAGAAGTGTTTTGCCCGCTAACACTTTTGATAAGGGTGGAACCCCGTAAGATATCATAACTGCTTACGGCTACATTATCAGTAGCCTCTGGCCAACTTAAGACTACGCTAGTAGGGCCAATCTTGCCTGAAGTAATTTCAGCATTATCCGGCCAGATCGGTGCCTCAAAATCATCACCCGCCGTAATGAAACTGAAAGTGAAGATTTTTCCTAATGTATTTAGCCCATTATTAGCCGTGAATTCGGGATCGATTTCCAGGATATACTCAGTTGCCTGGGACATCTGCGCCAGGGTAACAGCCTGTGGAGCAAATCTCAGCATACGAATCTTGTCGGCATCGTCTATCTCCGATTGACCCGTACCAGAACCACCTCCGGTACCGCCCCCCGTGGAAATATAGGTAAAATCGCCGGCGGCAAAAACGCCGTCTTCGTTACCTACATAAGGTTCAGTACCCAAATCCAGATTAATTTGCTTTCCGCTGGCTTTTTCCACCAGGCGAATGCATTCCAGGTTCTGTCTAAGATTCTTATCCAGTCCATTACCAAAATTCCAGGTCAAAACCAGGTTATCCAGGTCCACCGGATAAACCAGTTCATAGTGGTAATAATAGCCACTTTCCCCTTTATCTGTAGCCTGGGGAGCAAAATTGAAAACCAGTCCCCCACCACCTGGGGTAACAACTATAGTTTCCAGGGCTGCTCCGGCAAAACCGGGAATATTATAGGGAACTACTTTTAAACTATATTTATGCCCGGCATTTAAGCCACCCAACTCATAATAAGTTTGGTTAGCCAGACGGGCTTCTTCCACTCCGTCAACATATAACCGATATTCAGCAAAATCAGTTTTATCTGCCACTTCCGGCCAGTTAATAACCAGTTCAGTGGGATAAAGATTACTGATACTCAGGCTGGCATCTTCCGGCCACTGCGGTACCCAGGCAGCAGTAGTGAAAGTTGCCACTAAAGGCTCATTCACATTTTTAGCAATGTCTATTGCCTGGACGCTAAATTCATATTCCGTATTGGAGTCAAGATCAGTAAACTCGTAGCTTGGAGATATAGTCTCTGCAGTCTTTACGATACCGCCCTCTTTGCTGACGGTAATGATATATTTATCAACTCCAGATTCATCAATGGCTTCCGGCCAGGTTAAAGTCAATTCAGACTCACTTATCCCGTCCGCTGACAAAGCCGCGCCATCCTGCCAGGTGGGAGGATCATTATCCTGTATACCGGCGGTAGTAAACTTGAAATGATAGACCTTGTTTAGATATTGCGGACTATTACCGGCAGTTCTAAATTGCGGGTCGAGGGTGATTTCATACTGTTTTCCTGGTTTCAGCTTTTTAGCCAGATTAATTTCAAAAGAAAAACAGGTTCCACTTGGTATTGAGTAGCAGCATACAATGAAATCACCAGTATTAATGGTAGTTGGCTGTGTCCATTGATTTGGATTCTCTTTTACATTAGCAAAATCCTCATCAGTTCCATAATTCAATTCAACTTCCTCTTTATCACTTAAATTAAAGAGGCGAAAAGCTCGGATATTACCTTTAATTGCTGGTAGGCCATTATTAAGACCTTTCTTTATATACCAGAAAAAATGATCATTAGCTATATTGATGTCACTCTGGTAAGTGTAAAACTGTTCATAAACGTTATCACTGTTCCAATTGGCCAGTGGTTCAAAAGTATAATTACCATTAGTTCCGGGTGCACCCGGCTTAAGCACGAGTGTATTGGATGCGGTTGTTACCACCAAGCCTTTCAAGGAGCTGACGCCCTCTGCCCAGCTTCCACCCATGGCCTCCACCACGATGTCATAGCGGTAACTTGATTCAAGCCCTTGTACCAGATATTCCGGGTTTTCCGTACTGACACCGTCCACTACTTTTGTAGTAACGCCGCCAGTAGTATTGCTAACCGTTACCTTATATTCACTGGCTCCAGCAGCCTCCGGCCAGCTTACTTTAAAACTGCTGGTAGTAACATCACTGATGGTCAATTCCGCTGGGCCTGGAACCTCCATCGGTTGAAAGTTATTAAGGTTAAAAGTCCGCTCCAGAATTGTCTCTTCGAAGTTATCCGGCGGTGGCGTTTCACCAGTATTAGCCTCATAGACAGTATCTAATACAGTCTTATCGCCTTGGTTGGTTATTTTCGATGCCTGTTCTAAAATCTCTGGCGTTAGCCCTTCATTGGTGGCTTGCGCCAGCGGTAAATAGCAAACCATCGACAGCATAAATACCAATGCTGTCAAAAGGGCCACGGTCGACTTGGTCGATCCTCTCAAACGCAATTCTTATTCGCCTCCCCAATCTTTCTTAAACAACAATACATGTCCGCACAAAATTCTCTCTAGTAATAAATAAGTCCCCCCCTGGGTTCCAGTATTCTTAATATGTAACCCTCCTCTCTGTTACTCGAGTTTTTTAGGATGTATTAGTTATTGCCATTAGCAGGGTATTTGCCCTGATTAGATATCTTTTGAAAACAAAAACATGGGAAATAAAATTCCCCATGTTAAACTATTTACATGCATATGTAATCCCTCCCAATCTTTCTCTCTATCTGTCTCGCTCTTGTATCGGCTCAATTCATGCCCTTTATCTATTTCTACAAGCATAAATAGCCGTTCTCTCTTTCTGATATATAACTACCGCAAATGATATTTTGATTTTCCCTCAATGTCTCAAGAAAACAAAAAACCCGGCAGAAAAGAATGCCGAGCTGTGATAACTATTAAAAAAGGCAAGTCTGTGGAAGAACAGACTTGCCCCTAAATAGCAACAGTTTGAATATGGCTTCTCCTTTCCACAATGGGAGGCACGCCCGTTTCCCAGCGTACCCAATGACTTAAGGCCATGGCATCTGCTTTAGAACCTCAAGTTCGGAAAAAGTATGTAAACGATATGAATATCATAGCGTATTTTGTAAGATTGTACACCTATATGCAAATTAATGCAAGTAACGGAAGTTATTTTGAAATATTTTGAATAGTTTAATCAACTGAGACTTAAGCCTCCGCCAACTAATACTCCTTTAACTGGTTTTTGGAAAGGGTAATCCAGGCAGCTTCCTGGTCTGCAACTACAGGGTTAACCAGTAAAACTGATTTGCCGCCCATAAGGACGGGCTTTACCGTTTCGCCCAGTCTAACTAGTTCGTTTTCTTTTAGGGTATGGCCTGCTGCCAAGCTTTTAACAATATCCACCCGAATATTCGTCCGGGATTTGGCAAGAATTTCGCTAACGCTGGCAACCTCGTTTTCAGGTTTGATTTTAAGTTTACCGCGAAAACGGCCATCGTTACCGCTCAGTCTCAGGCCAGCACCAGCCAGTGCTCCGATAATTCCATCACCGGTACCGCCATGTTCGGACAAATGAATATTAAGTTCCTCGGCCAACCCGTAAGCATAGTCTTTGGTAAGAACCTCCTGTTTGGCGGAATAACCAAAGGCAATAAGCCAGCCGGGACGGGCAAGACGGTCAACTGCCACTACACAGAGACCGGGATCAGAACCAGAGGCACTTTCTTTTACCAGAAAATCACTGGCATAGTCGATGAGCTGCTCCAACCGGGAGGGGTCAATTTCAGCCGCAAAACACATGGAACTGTTATGGGAAGTATAGGGGATGTCTGGATGGACCAGCAATTGGTGCCGGGTTACCGGTTCACTACTGCCCCAGCCTTTTTCTTCAATGGTATCAGCCAACATAGAGGCCAGTTCCCCGGTACCTCTCTTAACATCAATATTATCAGTATCGTCAATGGAAACAAGTATTCTCATCGTTATTTATCCTCCATGAATTGTCTAATGATTATTTTACGACATAGCATAGTAAAACGAATTAGGTAACATTTGGTATTATGGTGCCCACATCAGTTTATTTATGAGTTTTTCGATACTCGCATACCTTCACCGCTTAGTATTTTCTGCACGGTTTCATCGGTCAAATTCATACGGAAGAATTCTTTATAAAAGTATTTGGTTTCGGCCACCATATCGATATCGGTAAATTTATCAGGGTACAGGGTTTTGGCCGTCCACATTATCGCCAGTGGGGTTTCCAGTGAGGAGAAATGCCCCCAGCGGGAAATACCATTAGGTAGGGCCAAAACCCGGTTATTTTTGACTGCCTGCAAGGACCGCCAGTGCTCGTGGTTCGTAATATACCCTACTACATTAGGATCGTTAACTAAAATATATTCCGGGTCCCAAAGTAATATCTGCTCCAAACTGGCATAGTATTTGCCATCAAAAAGCTTCAGTTCCTGATCTACGGATACGTTTTTGGCTCCCGTTACCTGTAGCCAATCTGCCGGCAGTGTCCCCCGGGTATCAGTCCGGGTAGCTTCATTGACCGAATGGTAAACTCGGATGCGGTCTTTCTTCGGTATTGCTGCCACTTTATCTGCCACCCGCTTAATACATTGCTGGTAATATTGATTGTACTGCTGAGCTTGATCAACAGTTCCTAGAACCTCAGCAATCATAGCCATAGCCGTTTGTTGCTCTTGCATATTATTAAACTCAATAACCAGGAAGGGGATACCACTTTTGTTTATTTTCTCCACTTCAGCCTGGTTATGAGCAGTATCACCCTTTACAAAAACTATATCAGGATTACATCTAGCCAGCTCTTCAATATTAATCGCTCCGCTGCTTTTGGGTACCGGAACATCTTTAATATGAGGGTACATTTCTACCAGCATCAGATCCCGCTGCATGCCCCCTACTGCAGCCACAATTTTATCTCCCTGCCCAAACATAGCCAGGGCATGGCCCGATTCCGGACAGAGGCAGGCAATCCGCTGGGGATGGGCAGGAATGGTGACATGTCTGCCGATACAATCAGTTACTGTAATAATTTCACCAGCGGACTTACTTACATCAGCCAGTTGGTCTGCTTTATGCCCGTTGCCGCACCCGGCAGCAAATCCGCTCAGGGCCAATAGTAATATTACTAAAAAGATTAAGATGGTATTTTTTCGCTGTGTTTTCATTATATTCTCCTCCCCTGTTCGTTTTCGTGCCTGGAATCAGTCGTACTAAGAGCAATAATCTGTTTTAGTTCCTGTTTGCTATCGACAGGAAATGATACCACCCGGGTATTGACCTTATAGAGATGCTTTAGGTTCTCCTCAGACAGGACTTCGCTGGGACTCCCCACCGCCAGAAAGTTCATATTACTCATCATGGCTACCCGAGTTACAAGCCCGCTATTTTCAAAATAGAAGCAATGGTTGGGAAAATGGGTAGCCATCAAGATGGCCAGGCCCTGTTCCCGTACAAGTTCCACTACCTTTTCCATAATTACCAGTTCATGTTTGAAATCTAAATGTGCTGTAGGTTCGTCCATTACGATAACCGGAGTTCTTTGCGCCAGAGCCCGCGCTACCATTACCAGCTGTACTTCGCCGCCGCTTAGCTGGGTATAACGCCGGTTCCTCAGGTGGGTTATGCCTACCGTTGCTAATGCCTCTTCGGCAATAGCCAAATCTTCCTCCTCCGGTCGGCCAAACATACCGATATAGGCTGCTCGTCCCATAAGTACCACATCCAGCACCCGATAGGGAAAGGTTTTCTCATGGGTTTGGGGTACATAAGCTATCTGCCGGGCAATCTGTTCCGGGCGAATTCGAATAATGCTGCTGCCATCTAGTAATATTTCCCCGCTCAGGGGTTTTAAATGACCCAGGATACAGTCCAGGAGGGTGGTTTTGCCACAACCGTTAGGACCCAGCAGGCAAAAAAGCTCACCAGGCTCAATACTGAAATTAATATCCTGAAAAAGGGGTATACCATTATAGCCAAAGCTAACTCCCCGGGCTTCGATTAAAGCCATGGCCTACCATCCTCCCCCTTTAGTTCTTTTTAAAAGATAGACAAAAAAGGGACCTCCCACCAGGGCGGTCAGAATCCCCAGCGGTATTTCCGAGCCGGTCAGCATTCGTCCCAGGTTATCCACCAGGATAAGGAAACAGGCTCCCAGGGACAAACTGGTTGGTATCAGCACCCGGTTATCATTTCCTACCAACATGCGCCCGATATGAGGCATAACCAGTCCTACCCAGCCAATAATGCCGCTTACGCAAACGGCTCCGGCAGTTGCCAGGGTAGCACAGGCAATAACAATGCCTTTATTAATAACCGGGTTTATGCCCAGGGATTGAGCTTCTTTATCCCCCATGGACATGACATTTATGCGCCATCTAATGGCCAGTATTCCACAAATGCCAATTAGCATGGGAATACCAGCTATGGCTATATCCTGATAACGAGCTGAGGCCAGGCTACCCATGAGCCAGAACACAATAGCCGGTAATTGATCCATGGGGTCAGCTACATATTTGGTCAGGGAAATGAGCGCGGAAAAAACCGAGGAAACAATGACCCCGCCCAGAACCAGCATTATAGTTGGGGTAGCATTATATACCCGGGCAATAAGATAACTTAGTATTACCGCCAGGATGCCGAAAGTAAACGCAAATATGTAGGTGGGGGCAATAGCATTGAACAAGATTATGGCCAGGGCTGCACCGAAACCGGCCCCGGAACTTACCCCCAGAATACCTGAATTCACCAGGGGATTACGAAATATTCCCTGGAAGGCAGCACCGCTGATAGACAGGCAGCCCCCTACCAATGCCCCCAGAATAGCCCGAGGCAGGCGGATGTCCCATACTATAGTCTGGCATATATCGGGCAGGCTGCAGGGATTTCCGCTTATTTTGCACCATAATATGTAGATAACATCGGTGATTGAAACCGGATACCGACCCAGGAAAAGGGATACAAAAATAAAGGCTAAGGGTGCAACTACCAGCAGCAGGTAGGTTAATCTCCTTTTGCGGGTATTATCCGCTAAATAATTGCCGGTCATACGGAATACCTGCGAGTGGTGGTAAAGCTGACCAGGTACAGTGTACGATAATTATGTTTAATCATACCCTTACTGCTTTCCTTTTTTTCTGTAAATAGCGTAAGCCAGTGAGGCGGCGATGATAATGATGGCTATGATAATTCCGGTATTTAAACCCTTATTACTGTTTTCATGGTCACCATCTGGGGTTTCACCCTGGTTAGGTTCAGAACTCAAGTCTCCCGTCGCAGATTCCGTATCCTGCTCAGGGATTTGGCTACTATCCGATACGTTTGATTCCGCGACTTGCTCCGTAAGTTGGCCTTGCTCTCCTCTGGCCGTTAGCTTACTATCCGGGGCTTTTTGCTCAGATGAATCACTAGTAGAACCTTTTGCAGCATTTGCATCCGCATCCTTGCTAGTAGATGCTGCCGGATCTACCGCAGCAGTTGCAGCACCTGCAGTGGTAAAGCTTAACGTAGTCTCTTTCCCCAGGTTAACTCCGCTCTTCGATTCTAACTGGGGGGCTACCTTTAGCATGTAAGTAGTTCCTGCTTGCAGTTCCTGCAGTGGTTTAACTACTATGTCCTGTCTTTTATCAAATTCTATCTGGTCATCTGCCATTATTACTTCGATGGGTACTTGTTTACCATCCTGAGAGTACATGGCAAAACATTTACTGTTATTATCCCGAACCGTCATATAAACTACGTTTTTACTAAAGGTCATTTTTATCTCCACTGGCAAAGCTATATCTTTCTGCCCATCAGCCGGGCTGGAGCTAACCAGAGCCAGGGGCTGGTTTTTACCTCCTCCGCTGCCATCACCTTGCCCGGCCAGTACCGGCAGAGCCAGGATGATAGAGCATAAAAGCGCCAGTGTAATAATTAACGCTTTTCTTAAATTGTTGCATCCCATTAATCCCAATCTCCTTCTTATTCTAATAATGGTACGACAGGGGCTACTATCCTGCCGTATCTACCACTTTAAGTATTCTGATTTTCGCTAACATCCCCCCATACCGATAAAAAAGGCCAAAAATAAATGCCCGGCAGAAAATCATTGCCGGGCATAAATATGCCTTTTTTCTGCTCCTTTCCACACCGGGAGGCACGCCCGTTTCCCGGCGTACCCTGACGGCCTGAAACCCTGGTCTTATAACTTTAGGCGTTCAGGCTCGGAGTTATATTATTTATCCAGATTAATTGCAGGTATTCGACATAAATGTAATATTTCCTGCAAACAATAGTCCGGGAACTAGCCCCGGACTTATTCATATAGAGTGGCTTAAAAACAAACCTTACGTCTAATACCCGGAAGGGGCCAGAGCCAGTATACGGCTGGCTATTATTGCCATTTCCGCCCGGGATACCCTACCCCATGGGCGTAAGTTATTCTGGGGATCCGGGGTTATAATACCTAATCCGTAAGCCAGACCTACATAGTTATATCGGTTGGCGCTAATTTTGCCTGCATCTTTGACCGGGGTGGTGATGGGGTTTTTAATTTGGGCAATATTATCGTAGCCCAGGCTTTTGATTACCCAAACCGCTAGTTCTTCACGGTTTATATAGCCATCCGGATTAAAATCTGCCCAGGGGGAAATAATTCCCCGGCTTACTGCCAGGGCAAATGTCTTATAGTCAGGGTCTTCGGCCTTAATATCATCTAATTCTATCTGTTTACTACGGGCATAACTGTAATAGGCCCGGGGATTAGTGGCCGCAAGTACCGCTTTCAATGCTTCCCGTCTGGTTATTGCCTCATCGGGGTTTATGGTACAGGTAAGCAACCCGTTTTCATTTAACATGGATAAGGCTGGTGCTGACCAGTGACGGGCAAAAGGTGCTTTTGAGGAATTTGCAGTCAGGTCGATTTTCCCCCCATATATCATAGCACCGCTAAGTGCATCTACTCGAGGACGGGAAATTAAGTAGGCCAATCGAGGTTCTCCAGTTTCTTTATAATTTTTGTCAAGTGTAGACATATGGACCAGTTCGATATTTAACTGCTGAGCTAGAACTGAGTGGACTCTAGTCTGGTCCAGTAATTGATTTAATGTATTACACTGAACCGGCCTCCATCTAATTTGGTAACCAAGTAAATCGCCATTTTGCCGGCTAATGGTGACGGTTATGCTGTCCCGGTCAAAAGGTATGCCATTTAGCAAGCGGACAAAAGTAAAGATGTGTTTTCCCGGTTCATAGTCGGTACTGGCTGTTTGCTTAAGAGCCAGCAGGTTTTCTTTTCCCGGGCTATATTTTTTTATGGCTTGCCAGGCTATTGGAAGTGCCTGCTCCCAGCTGACCGGATTACTGATTACAGAGTTACCTTCGCTTTTATAGAATCCGGTAACTTCACCGGTATAGGCGTCTATTTCCACTCTTAACCCGGAATAGTTTCCGTCTTCATCATTTTTGGGACTGTAAAACCAGTGTTCATCCTTATATCCGGGGCCACTGCCGCCGCCACCACCACTCTTTATAATTTCGCCCTCAAACCCTGCTGCAAGTAAAAACTGACGGGCAGTTTCCTGGGCCTGGCGGGGGTCAACTTCTGTTTCAGTCAATGGCGGCTCATTGATAGCTGGCCCGTTTAGCAGCGGAGTAAATTCGCTGTTATAAATCTTAATTTGCTGCTGTGAAAGCTCCTGTCCCTGATAATTCAAGAACTTCCCGGTAAGGGCATCAATATACATGGCTTCTGTGTTCAGTTCATAAACCGGAATAATTTGCTCAGTAATATGGCCATCTTTAGTAGTGGAGTATTTGTAAGCAGGATAAACCCCAGCCTGATTTAACAAGATGGCGATAGCTTGGTCCTGAGAAATATTAATTTTCCCCGGGGAAAATTGAGTCTCTTTACAGCTGTTGTTATAATGGGTAGTTAATCCGGTATAAGCGTCTACCCCGACCATAACCCGCTCCCAATTTACCGCTACCCCGTCAACCATTCGAGTCCAGGAAAAACTGTAATAGGTGGTTAAGCTGGTATTAGGATTAAATGAAGGCGTAACCCCCTGATCCAGCTTAAGTGAATTTTTTAACTCGGGAACCATTGATGATAGAAAGCTTTGAGCATTCTGCAGTGCTTGCTCTCTGGTCAGCTTAACCTGTTTTCCTCGGTAATACTCCGGCAGCGGGTTATAGTTCATAGTTAATACCCTGCCGGTTATCGCATCAACCGAGCCGCTGAGCACACGGTGACCGGAGCCAGGTCTAACCCCTATTTCTGGTGAACCAAAACCCCAGGCCGGGCGACCGTCAGAAGAGCAACCTTCCTGTTCCACTTCTAATTCCACTCCCCGAGTTAACTCCGGGAAAGCCCTGATGATCGATTGCGTAGCCTCTTCCCGAGAAATCATGTTATACTCCCCGGTGGCTGAACCATCCTGTTGGTTGGCAATGGGCATTGCTATCGGAATAAAGTTTGTCGCTAGAACTGATTCCGGCACCGTAAAAGCAAATACCATAAAACAGATTAGTGCTACTTTTGTTTTCCACATAAGAATAATCCCCCCTGGCAACTATTAACTGTATTATAGTATAAAAGCTACCTTACGAGGGATATCGTTCCGTTTTATTTAAATAGTTTTGAATATTCGGATGCCCCGTTTACTATATGGTATACGTAGACAACTTCACCAATCAGTCGATATATGCAAACATATTTGTCGCACACCAACATTCTGTAATCAGCATCTCTAAGCTCTGCATCAGGTGCATATGGGCAGGATAAGGGAAACTCCTGAAGTCTGGAAAGTGCATCAAGTATTTTATCAGTTACTCTCCTGGCTGAAGCAGGACCTACCACAAGAAAATGATAGCTGGCAATTTCATCTAGTTCTTTCCAAGCCGGAGATAAGATTTCCAGCCTGAAATTAGCCATTATACTTTTCCTCCAGGAGTTTCCTTGCTTCTTCTAGAGTAACAGTAGTTTCTCCCGATAATCTAGACTGTTCCGCAATGGCTATCTTTGAGCGCAACTTTAATATCTGTTCTCTTTTCTCAAAGGCTTCAATGCTCATAACAACAAGATCACCTTCGCCGTTTTTTGTAATATATATAGGCTCTTCCACTTCATGGGCAAGGGCTGATATGGCACCATAATCGTTTCTGAGTGTGGTTGAAGACTTTATAATCATCAATAATCACCTCGCATTAATAATTCTGATATTATTATACGTTAATTCTGCTAAATAATAAATGGGTTTAGTAAACCGCTTTAACCCGGTTGCCTTCCTTAAGTTCCAGGCTTCCATCCCGGACTACGGCTTCACCGACTTTGATACCCTTTTTTACCTCGACCCATTGCTGGTTTTTTTCACCTATCTCAACTAACCGTTCCGATATACGGCCTTCATTTACCACCAGGACCCGGTAATGACCATCTTCGGTGAGCCGTATCGCTTCACGGGGGAGCAGGATTACATCTTCTTTACGCAGGGTTTCGATAGCGACTCGTACCTCGTATCCCGGCTGCAGGTTAGCAGATTGGTTTAAAGCAATAATAATCGGAACTCGGCGCTGGATTACACCCAAGGCGGAAGTTTTCTCGTAAGCACGGGGATAGATTTTGCTAACCTGACCGGTCAGAGTCTGGTCACCCAATACGGGAGCGGTAATACTGGTGGTCTGTCCAGTTTTAACCCGGCGGATGTCATCACTTAAGAGCTCGGTTTTTACCTCCAGTTGGCTATCGGACCCTACCTGAGCCAGCAGTGTACCTGGTGCTACAACCTGCCCAACTTTAACCGGCAAATCCAGGATGGTCCCGGATATCGGGCTTATAACCTGGAGTTCCCCCGCTTTTTCTTCCAGGCTGTTAAGTATGGCAGTGAGACTGGCCACCTGTTTATTTAAACCGTTGGTACTGGTTTCCTGTTGGGATAGACTCTTCTTTAATTTTTCCACCTGTAGCTCAGCCTGTTCGTATTCAGCCTGAGCCAGTGCCCCCGATTCTAACAGGGTTTTCTTTTTAGCCAGGTCATTTTCCTCCTGCTTAAGCTCCAGGAGGAGTGACTGGACGCTTAGTTCGGCAGCCTGTAGCTCCGATTCCGTAAGGGCTAACTGAGAACGGGCGGATTCAGTTTCAGTAGTTAACTCTGGACTGGATAGCTTCATCAATACCTGCCCTGACACAACTCTATTCCCTGATTCAACCAGCAATTCACGCACCTGGGATGCCGCAGTCGCCTGTACTTCCCGGTCATTGGCTGCCTGCACATAACCGGTCTCCTCAACCGTCAGGATAAAGGTTCCACGACTAGCCTTGACTACTTCCACCTGCTCACCACCACTTCCCATTATAGCTGCTATAGCTGTAACAGCAGCGAGAATGATTCCCCCAATAATCCAGGCCTTTTTGCTTTTCATCTGCACCCTCCTCTTTAATCCTGGTTCTTTAACGCTTCCACCATGTCTAATTGGCCGACCTTGCGGATGGCCAACTGCTGTCCAATCCAGACAAAAATTATTGCTACCAGGGCAACAATAAAATAGGTGCGGGGATAAATGATAACCGGGAAACTATACAGGTCAGTACTGGCACTGGCCATGTATGCCGCCCCCGCTGCCTTGCCGGCAGGTAAGCCCAACCCAATACCTAATATCGCCTGAATCCAGGTTTCCTTACGTAACAGACCTGCCACCTCCCCTCTTGAATACCCTAAAACGCGCAAGGAAGCTAATTCCCGCTGGCGTTCGTTGAAAGTCATAACCGAAGTATTATAAATTATAGCCATTCCCAATAGCCCGGCAAAGAGAATCATCACTGTAATCGAAGTAGTTGCAGTTCCCATCAGTTCCTCATAAGTCTCCTGCTCTCGTGCGGGACTAGTTACCGAGCTTACACGGTTCATTTTCTGTAAGCGATTTTCCACTGATGACATCTGGGCTGCATCCAATTTCAAAAGGACAGTGCTGGCAATGTCTTGTTCTCCCAATAGATTGTTAGCAGTACTTAGCGATACATAAGATCCACTACCGGTCATAGGTTCATTTATGCCCATTATGATAAGGTAAGAACTGCGCGAGGGTCCAATCCCCAGCGTAGTTTCCGCCTTAACTTCATCTCCTACCTGTAATCCCAGTTTATCGGCAACCCGTTTACTAATAAGGATACCCTGGTCAGGAATTTGCCGCTCCTGCCCAAATTTATCGTACACTCGTTTTAACCGGCTGGAAGGTTCCATTCCCACCAGCACTTCATCCTCCGACTCTTCTCCGGCATAAAATTTTACCGGCAGCTCCATCATAGGTTCCATACGCTGCACTTCATCCCAGCGATTCCAATCTAAAATCTCAGTATACTTAACCGGTTCGGTAAAACGAATTAAGTAATCGTAGCGGTTTATTTGCTTAAAGTTCTGGTTCATAAGATAGTCGGTAGCATCAAGGGAAAAACAGGCAAATACCAGCAGTACTACTGAACTGATAATCCCTAAAACAGTAACCGCAAAACGTCCTCGGTTACGGAATATGGAACGCAGACTCATTTTCCAACTACTGTTTAACTGTTTCCATAACCAGGACCAGTTCTCCATAAGGGTACGCCTCCCGGAAGAGGGCGGCTGGGTTCGCATAGCCTCTGCCGGGTTTATGCAGATTACCGAGCGGGAGGCCAAGAGCCCTGAAGCTATACCTACCATAGATGTAATCAGGAAGCTGTATAATACCACTTGAGTATTAATGTCATTTACCATAGCCGGAAGATTGAAATACTGGGCAAAAAGATTATTTAAAGCAGCGGCCAAACCCATCCCCAAAATACTGCCCAGAGTAGCTGCCACCAAACTGACAGCCAGGCCGTAGGAAGTATAATGCCACATTATCCGCCGGTTATTGTAACCCAGTGCCTTCATAACACCAATGGACAACCGCTGGGAACGAATCAGGCGGGTAAGAATAATAAACTGTATGGCTGCCGCTACCAGGAAGAACATGAAAGGCATAGAACGAGCAAAAAGCTGGATACCGTCCAATTCCGCCTGCAATACAACATGGCTGGATTGATCCTTACGCGGATAGCTCGTTATATTCCCGTAAGGCGCCAGTATTTTCTCTATCTTCTGCTTAAGTTCTTCTTCATCCACCCCTGGTGCCAAATTTACCAGAATCTGATTTACCTGCCCCGGTAATCCCAGTATCTGCTGGGCATGAAGCTGAGAAACCATTAAAATCCCAAATCGCTCCGGTTCCGGAAAAAGGGAACCGGCATCTTTCATAGGATAGATAAATTCCGGGCTGGTAGCGGTACCACTGACCGCCAGGGTTACTTTCTTGCCATCAGCAATAAGCTCGATATCCCTACCCGGAGTCAGGTGGTTGGCCTGGGCATACTGCGGATCAACCAATACGCTAACCTTACCTGTACCCTGGTCAAGTTGGCGACCTGATAGCATATGCAGGCGGTTAACCTCATTCTCCATGGGCAGGGGGTAACCCGTCAAACGACCGGTTATCCTCTCATTACCTTCCTTTATAATAGGAACATCCTTTTGAATACGCCCGGTAGCCTTAACTACTCCAGGCAAAGCTTCCACCTGGGCTACCACCGATTCCGGTGCCTTCACTACCGTAAAATTGTAATCCGCAAAACCATAATCCTGGTAAAAATGCTTCTGGGAGCGGCTTAAATTATAATAAGAGGTGGTCATGCCGATATATAATACTACCCCCAGGGTGACAATTACCACCAAGGCCAAAAACTGACCGCGAGTAGCCTGAATAGTTCGTAATAATTTACGGGTGAGGATACTCATTACCATTCAATCCTTTCCGGCGGCAGGGGATTATCATTTATGGAAACGTCTGCCGCCGAGCCGCTGCGCATGCGTACCACCCGGTCGGCCATATCGGCAATAGCAGTATTATGGGTAACAATAATTACTGTACTGCCATGCTTTTTCTGGATATCGCGTAACAGTCGGAGCACCAGTTTACCCGTTTCATAATCCAGAGCCCCGGTGGGTTCATCGCAAAGCAGCAGCTTCGGGTTTTTGACAATTGCCCGGGCAATAGCTACCCGCTGCTGTTCACCACCACTTAGCTGGGAAGGGAAATGATCCCTTCTCTCCAACAGGTTCACATCCCGCAAAACATCATCAACCGTCAAAGGCTCTGCTACCAGTTCTGCCGCCAGAGCCACATTTTCAGCAGCGGTCAGGTCGGCTACCAGGTTATAGAACTGAAAAACGAACCCTACCTCTTGGCGCCGGTAACGAGTTAAATCTCCGTCACTGCCGTTAGTCAAGGCCTGATTACCATAAAGCATCTGCCCGCTGGAGGG
>DIRQ01000008.1:26240-32331 GCA_002424365.1 Syntrophomonas sp. UBA5432
TTTTTAAAGGTTATTCTTCAAATTTGAGCATAACTTAAGCTAATACCAGCGTCAATCACTTTTTCTGGCTGCATTGGGATGTCCAGGGGATTGTTTCGGATAAGTTACATACGACTATTTACCCTAGCATTCCCAGTATAAATAATTACGCCCTCGCTTACCAAGTTTTTGCAGGAATCCAATATTGTTTTATAGAATAAGCTAAAGAAATATAGCTTAAGGGGGAGATTTTTATGACTGCTGCGGGCTTAATGGCAATGATGGCCTATTCTGTAGGATTGGTAGCCTTCTTTACTATTATCTTCCTGGTCTTGTATGTTCTAAAGTCAATTGGCCTTATGACTATGGCGGCCAATAAGGGTATTGAAAACGCCTGGTTGGCATGGATTCCTGTTACCGACCTCTATATTGCCGGTTCTATTCTGGGGGAAATGGATGTTTTCGGTAACCGTCTGGACAATCTAGGCTTATGGTTACCAGTTGTTATGATTGGCTGTTGTGTTCTCGCAACGATTCCATTCATAGGTATGATCTTTAGCCTGGCAATGATGCTTTTCTTCCTTCTGTTTGCTTATAATTTATTCAACCTTTATAGCCCAGAACAAGCTACTCTGTATACTATTCTTTCAATATTTGGCCTGTGGGCCATTTTTGTTTTCATCCTTCGCAATAACCAGCCAGTCTCCGATAGCAACCTGCAGGTATAATAAGAAAATAGGGTGCTGGTAGCAGACAGTACAGATATAGCAAAGTTAAGGGATAACCCAAAATACGGGGTTAATTAAGAATTAAGAATTAAGAATTTCTGAAGATGAGACTGAGTGCCGGGGTATGTCCGGTGACCATGGGGGGTTAACAAGAAAAACAAAAAAGGCCAACCAGGTTAAGCAAATGTTTACCAGGATGGCCTTTTGTTTATATTTCTATTCGCCGGTGAAATTAGGTTCCCGTCTTTCCAAAAAGGCCTTAAGCCCTTCCTGAGCATCCTTACTGCTCATTAACGGTTGCAGTTCTTTGAACATGGTGCTCAAAGCAGCTTTAGGCCCGTGAACACGGGCTCTACGAGCAGAGGCTAAAGCTCCCTGAACCGCAAGCGGGGCCGCTTTGGCTATCCTCTGCGCTATATCCAGAGCGCGGTCAAACTGCTCTCCTGGTTCCACTAATTCCTGAACCAGACCAAGGCGATAAGCTTCCGGACCGCTTAACTCATCACCGGTTAAAATATAACGCATGGCATTACCCCAACCAATCTCCTCAAACATACGAACTGTTGCCCCGCCTACCGGGAATATGGCCCTTTTAACTTCCAGTTGGGCCAGACGTACGTCCCTGGCTGCAACCCGCACATCTGCTGCTAGTAACAGCTCGAAACCAATAGTATAACAGTATCCCTGACATGCCATAACTATAGGTTTTTTACAGCGATTATCCTCATCCACCCCAAAAGGATCAATCATTCCCTCTTTCAGTTCTATCCATTTACCCCCGGCAAATACCGGCCCCCACTGGGGAAGATCCAGCCCCGAAGTGAAATGATCCCCTACCGCATAGAGCAATCCACAGCGCAAGTCCTTATTACGACTTAGTTCCCCGTAAGCCCGGGCCAGGTCGTAATACATGTCCAGCGTGAGGCTGTTACGCTTCTGGGGACGGTTGAATCCTATCAGCAAGATATGCCCTCGCCTTTCCACAATAATGTCACTCATCAATATACCCCCTTATATGTAATCTCAAAGTTTCCTAATTGTTTCCTCAAATTATAATATAATTATACCTCATTAACCTTCCAGGTTTTCCTTTTTTATTCATAGTATAACTACTTACCGAACAATATAGGTTCCACCTTGCCGCTGCAAGGCTTGGCCCAGTTCGCCGGCTGAAGTAACCAGCACCTCTTTCCCCCCTGCTTCAATGAATTTTATAGCAGCAGCTATTTTGGGTCCCATACTGCCGGGTGGAAACTGCCCTTCGGCCATGTACTTTTTAGCCTCGCTAACGGTAATGGTATCCAGATATTGCATGTTCGGTTTGCCAAAATTAATTGAAACCTGCGCAACTCCAGTCAGGATTACGTAAAGATCTGCTCCAATTTCCTGAGCTAACAGGCTAGAAGCATAATCATTAAATCAAATCAGTCAAAACATTGTATTTAAGGCCTAACAAAAAGGGAAGCAAAAAGAACGCCCCCTTGCTTCCAGATTGCATTTCGCAATACAACCGGGCATAATAGTAGCAGAATAGGAGGTGTTCGTTTGGCAAGAACATCAAATATATTTGCCCGTCTCGAGCCGGAAGTCAAGAACGTGAGTACGCTTACCGAGGAGCAATTCAATGCTGAGATCGACCTTTAAAAGTCTGTTCGTAAATCCCCGTTACTTCGCGGGGAATGCATTAAAATTTGATTTTTTGATATAATTTATTTAGAAGTGTAAGTTTGCAGGATTTTTTTAGCTACCAGTGGCTCTTTTAATAGCACGGCTTTTTTAAATTCTTAACCAGGGAGGACCATATGTTCAAAGTGAACGATTATATTATCTACGGTTCAACGGGAGTATGCCAGATTACAGATATTACAACAGAAGAATATGGTAACGGCAAAATTCAATACTATGTTTTAAAACCTGTATACCAGGATAATCTGATCATTAAATTCCCGGTAAAAGGTGAAAGTGTTTTGATGAGACCAATTATTACTCGAGATGAGGTAGATTCATTAATAGCTGGGATGCCGGAAATAGAAACCATTTGGATTGAGGATATGCGAGAACGAAGGAATATGTATCAAGCTGCTCTTAAGTCGGGGAATACTGATGAAATGGCCAAAATCATCAAGAGCATATATCTGGAAAGAGAAGCCAGGAATTCGAGTGGCAAAAAATTATCTATGACTGATGAAAATATGATGAATGCAGCAGAAAGACAGTTATATCAGGAAATTGCTACGGCTTTGAATATTTCGCCTGATGAGGTTTTACCTTATATTCTTGAACATATTCCGCAGGATACTTAGGTACCAGGCACCGCGGTCGCTTGCTCTGTCGCCAGACTATGACATCTAATCCGTTCTGTCGAACTCAATATCGCTTTATTGAGAGCGCAATAACAACTTCAGCTTTTTGATCCTAAAAACGACGTTATCATTATCCATGGAAACTTCGCAGGATAATCCTGACTGAATCCTCATAAGCCTTCATAATGCATCAAAACAACAGAGGGGTCATTTTACTTTTCTGTGATACTCATACCCGGCACTTCTTTCAATCCGAAGCAAAGAGCAAAAGCCCGCCCCCGGAAAAAGGGCGGACTTATATCTTCAATGCTACTGTTTATTTTGAAAGCAGGCTGTAAAGCACCTGGGCCATCTGTGCCCTGGTGGTAGTATCCTTTGGAGAAAGCATGTTCCCGCTGCCGCTAACGGTTCCAGTTTCCACAAAGAGTTTCATGGCATCTTTTGCCCAGATAGATAAGTCGTTGGCGTCGCTGAAGTTGGAGAGCGTCTTGCCGGTATCACCCTGTGGCAGCTTGCCGATAACTTTCAGCGCATTATACAGCAGGGTGAACATCTCCTGGCGGGTGATTTCCTTTTCCGGTACGAACATATTGTTTCCTGCGCCTGCTGATATGCCCAATTTCTTTGCTGCAGCCAGATAGCCGGTGTAATAGGTGTTGCCCGCGTCTGCGAAGTTATCCTTGGCATTTAAGTCTGGGGCTATGCCGTATGATTTCATCAGCATGACGATGAACTGTCCCCTTGTCAGCCTCGCTTCCGGACTGAAATTGCCGCCTCCCGTACCTGCGGTAATCTCCCTTGCGGCGATAAAGGAAACTGCTTTTGCATACCATGCATCATTCGCCACATCCTTGAAGCTCATGTGATTGTAGCTTACGGCGTAGTAGCTGAAATGTATGGTAGTAAAGGTTACGGTTCCGGTTTCAGGGTTATAATGCCCATTGGGCACGGAAACCGCCTTGCCGTTACCGTCGATGTACCAGATGACAATGCTTTCGGGGTTGGCAAGCTCCGCCGTCGTCGGAGCATAGGGGATGGATATCGTTACTGGCGCATTAGGGTTAGACCAGTCGGTCTGCCTGCCGTCGATGGACAGGGTGAGCTGTACCAGCGGCCTGTCGCCGACGGCATCTCTGACATTCTCCGGCAGGTCGGATTTATCTCCATGACCGATGGTAATCTGCGCCTTATTTCCGTCTGCACCCGCAACACCTGTCAGCATATTGGAGGTCACTGTGATGCTGCCTGCGTCGGTATTAAGAGTCAGCGTACCTTGAACATTAGTCGTTGACAAGTCCGGAACCGGTATGCCAACGGAATAGGTATCAGTGCCGGGAATGGAGGGCATCGTGATAACGGTTCCGCCCTGATTCAGGTTCTGTGAGCCTGTATCTATGGATGCGGTTCCGGCATCCTTGTCAACCGTCACCGGAATTGTAGTTTCCGCGCCGCTTCCTTCTTTCACTTCTGCTTTATAGGCCGGGGCTGCTGGAGTTGTGGGAGTGCTGCTTCCGCTGCCTGAACCACCGCCGCCTTTATACGTCCAGTTGGCCGTGACGGTCACACTCCTTGGAGGCATGGTGAAGGTTGTTGTCGCGCTATTCGATTTTGTAAAGGTCACACCATCCGAAGAAGTCCAACCGATGAAGCTGTAATTGCTCCTGCTGCCGGCGTGGATGGAGACCTGTGCGCCAGGGGCGTATTGACCTGCGCCACTGGTTCCCGCATAGCTGCCATTTACGGTTACCGTATAAGCCGTAGGCGCAGCTGTCGGCGTGGCTGCCACGCTTGCCTCCGCTCCGTTGCCTGCGCTGTTGACCGCCCGCACCTTGAAGGTGTACGCCGTGCCGTTGGTTAATCCGGTGAAGGTATGAGTGGTGCTGGTATTGGCCGTAACCCATGTGCTGCCGTTATCACTGGACACTTCGTATCGGATGATTGCAGCGCCGCCGTCGCTGGCCGGAGCCGTCCAGCTTAACGCCACCCGACCATTGCCGGGCGTGGCGGTTAAGCTCTGCGGCACAGTGGGCACGGTGGGGGCGGTGGGCACGGCCAGGAACGGGTATCCGTCATTATCGCTGGCATTAATAACCCAAGTCGCAGCGAAGTCCCAGCCATCATATGTTTCCTGCTGCTTCATTTCGGTGGTGCTTTTTCCTACGCCGCCGTCTGAAGATGTCTGATGTGATGTCTCGGTATCCCAGTAGCTGCCCGTAATGATACCATCTGAATGATTGAATCCTACCAGACCGCCGATATAACTATCCCCAGATACTGCACCGGTCGCATAAGAATTGGTAATCGAGCTCGAGTTATACCCGACCAGGCCGCCGATGTCTTCCTGTCCGGATACGGCTCCTCTGGCAAAAGAATCGCTGATCGGACCGATGTTGCTTCCCACCAGGCCGCCAACAAGTGTATAAGAAATACCCGTTTCGGTACCCGTCACAGTGCCGGTGGCGTAAGATTTATCGATATTTCCCTCATTGTTAATTCCTACAAGACCCCCGATGCCATACAGGCCTTCTACATTACCAACAGCGTGCGATTTGGTGATGGCACCAAAATTATTCCCCACCAGGCCGCCTACAACGCTGTTGCTGCTCGTTACAGTTACTTCGGCATGACAGTTGGTGATTGTACCATTTGCTGAATTTTCTCCCGCTAAACCACCGATAGAGCCGCTCCAAGTATCCGTCACAGTGCCGGTGGCGTAAGAATCGGCGATCGAACCAAAATTCTGCCCCACCAGGCCGCCAACTCGATCTTTACCGGTCACATCGCCTGTCACATATGAGTTGGTAACCTGACCACGGTTCCCTCCCACCAGGCCGCCGACACAATCACTTCCGGTTACCTTTACGCCCACCAGCCCGAGATTCCGAATTTTTGCCGTTGTTTCGGCGTAACCGAACAAGCCTATATCGTCTTGATCCGGACGGTTAATGACAAGGCCGCTGATGGTATGCCCGCCGCCGTCAAAACTGCCGGTGAAATCGACCAACATGCCTATCGGCTCCCAGCCTTCGCCGGTGTTGTAGTCGCTCAGGTTTATATTCGCTGTTTGCCTGAAGTGCTTGT
>DIRQ01000036.1:0-2957 GCA_002424365.1 Syntrophomonas sp. UBA5432
CAGGCGTTTTCGGATAATATTTCTAACATAATCCACTTCTTCAATCTTCATAGGCAGAATAACCATACCAAAAATGGTCACCCCCGCCAGAATACTTGCCAATACCCCAATCAGCTGGTTTAGTATTAAATTCATATTAAGCAGTTGCTCGAGCTCGGCCTGAAATAGATATACACCTATACCCATAACTATCGAGGCTAGAAGAATTTTAGCCAGGGTAGTAAACAACCGTCGTTCCGGAAGCGTCTTAATACGCCGGCGCAGCAGGAAGTAGACCAGGATCATATTGACGGTAGCACCAATGGAGGTACCCAGAGCCAAGCCGCCATGGTTTAAGGAACCAATTAACAGCAGACTTGCCCCGAGATGTACAGCCACATCGCAGAGGCTGACCCTGACCGGAGTCTTGGTATCTTGCAGAGCGAAAAAAGTTCGGTTCATCACCGTATAAGCCCCCTGTGCAATTAAAGCCAACAGATAAAAGCGGAGAGCAAAAACCGTCATTTGGGTAGAACGAGTATCAAAAGCCCCATGTTCAAAAATCAGGCGTACCAGCGGTTCAGCAATTACGAAAAGGCCTACAGCTGCCGGAATAGTACAGAAGAAATTCAGGTTCAGACCGAAAACGGTAGTTTGCCCGATTTCCTCATAATTTTTCTTGGCAGCCATTTCCGATAGACTAGGAAAGAGTGCGGTATTAATAGCAACCACAAAAAGATTGTAAGGGAGCATCATCAACTGACTGGCAAAATTCAGCGATGCAATACTACCATGGATTAAGCCGGAAGCCAGGATTTTATCAATAGTAACTGATAGCTGATTAATTGAAGTTCCCACCATAGCCGGCAGCATCAGGGTAAAAACCTGCTTAATCCCTGGGAGCGATGTTTTGATTTCCAGATGATAAGGAATTTTCAGGCGCCATAAATAGGGAATTGCAAAAAGCACCTGCACAATACAGGCCAGAACTGTACCAATGGCTAGTCCCATGATGCCGTACCCTGGTGTGAGCAGGTAGATAGACAGGATCATAACCGCTGAAAAAATGGCGTGATAAAGGGCCGGAATTTTAAAATGCTTCAGGGCATTTAGTATACCCCCGAAGAGCAGCGAGGTGGCCAGGAATATCATGCAGGGAAACATAATCCGCGTAAGCAGGATGGTTAACTCTCGTTTTTCCCCGGTAAATCCCGGGGCAATAACCGAAACCAGATAGGGAGCTAACACCATGCAGGGAATAGTTAACAGAATCATACCCAGAATGGTGATATTAATAATAGTACTGGACATCCGGGCAGCTTCTGCACGGCTGCGGTGCACTGATATATCTGTAAAAACGGGAATAAAGGCGGTCGCCAGCGCACCGCCTATAATGATATAAATTAAATTAGGCAGGGTAAAGGCCATGATATACGAGTCGGTTAACATGGAGGTGCCAAAGCGAGCCGCTATGACCTGCTCCCGGACAAAGCCCAGGAGCATTCCCAACACATTAAAGACCATAATTAAGCCTGCCGCTCTTGCAATTGACTTATTGGAAACCTTTACTCACTCCACTCCCACAAATCAGTTTTACAGCCGTTCTAATTGAAAACCATGCTGCCTGACCAGTTCTGGATTATACTGATTTTTCGTATCTACAATAAAAGGTTTACCATCTGTAGCCATTAAACCCTTCAGCAGATTCAAATCTATCTCATCCAGCTCATGCTGACGGGTCAGCAGTACGATACCATGGGCTCCTTTAACAGCTTCTTCCAGGCGGCTGAATTTAAAAGGATACTGATTAGGAACTGCCGGATCATAGGCGCGCACCTCACAGCCAGCCTTCTCCAAGGCAGCAATAACTGCCAGAGCCGGACTCATCCGGTCATCATTGGAATAATCCTTCATAGCCAGACCCAAGGCGGCAATACGTGCCTGCGAAGGCGGTACCGGCAGATTACGAAGTACCAGGTCAGCTACATAGCGCGGCATTTCATCATTTACCTGCCGGGCAGTTTGTAAAAGAGGCAAACCAACATCAAGTTCCTGAGCTTTGGGCAACAGATAATACAGGGCATTGGGCAGACAGTAGCCGCCAACACCAGGTCCCGGGGTAAGAAGATTAACGCGCTGGTGGGTATTAGCTGTTTCAATAACTTCAAAAATATCGATCCCTATGTTTTTGCAAAAACGGGTAAATTCATTAGACATAGCAATATTAACATCCCGGGAGATGTTTTCCATTACCTTCGAGGTTTCTACAACTTCCATAGAACTCGCCTGCATAATAGGTGCTTTCGTAACAATTGACATCAGATTAAAAGCCCGTTGGCTGCATTCTTCGTTAAGACCCGCCAGGGCTGCAGGCATGTGTTCAAACTCATGGAAGGCCCGCCCTTCAGCGATGCGTTCCGATGAATAGGCCAGGTAAAAGTCGGAGCCGGCCTTTAAACCACTTTCTTCTTCCAGGATAGGAAGAATGATATCCCTGGTAGTACCGGGAATAACAGTGCTTCGAATAAGCACCAAATCGCCTTTTTTCAAACCTTGCCCCACTGTGCGGCAGACCTCTATAAGTGGTTTCATATCGTGCTGGTTTCCTTCCACCGGAATACCAACGGTCACAATAATGTTATCGCATTCCTGCATAGCTGTACTTCCATCGCTGACTGCATGAAAACGTCCCGCAGCCAGCTGCTCCTGCAGGATTTCTACCAGGCTGCGGCCTTCATAAACTTCCAGGTGATGGCTGTGGCCCTGGTTGAGCTGCTTCACCAACTCTTCATCAATGTCCACCCCGGTGACTTCGCAGCCTCGTATCGAAAAACTTAAAGCCAGGGGCAATCCCACAAACCCCAGACCAAACATAGCTACTTTTTTCATTTACAGTTCCTCCTTAGAACTTTTACGCATAATTGCTGCTTCAATCTTATCCATCATAAACTGGGCCCGGCTTTCCCAGGAATTTTCCT
>DIRQ01000036.1:3245-3800 GCA_002424365.1 Syntrophomonas sp. UBA5432
AAAACTCATTATTTCAGGCATTGGTACCGAAGCAATAGGCTTACCCGATGCCAGGTATTCATAAAACTTCAGAGGACTGACAGTTGATGTCAGGGTATTTTGCCGAAAGGGATTCAAACAAACATCAAAGCCCTTTAAATAAGTAGGCAGTAACTCCCGGTTACGGTGACCCAGCAGATGTACGTTAGGGCGTTTCATTAATTCCGATACATCTATATTAACCCCTACCGGCCCTACCATTACTACCGAGCCCTCAGAAAAATCATCGGCCAAAGCCACCATCAGCCCCAGATCAATCCATTCCTTAATGGCTCCCACAAACCCCAGTATAGGGCGGGGCAAATTATCAAGTTCTGGAGCAACCGATGTTTCCGGCAGGTCAGCCTTATGAAAATGTCCTACATCAGCAGCATTAGGGGACAGATAAATCTCCCGGCAGAAACGCTTCTTACTTTCATATAAACCCCGGGCGGTACAGAATACGATGTCACACTGTTCCATTAACCTGCGCTCCATGGCCTTAACCAGCTGCGGATTAAACCCTTCATAAGCAGA
>DIRQ01000036.1:4126-4822 GCA_002424365.1 Syntrophomonas sp. UBA5432
GAAGCGGCTGCCAAATGGCCATACCACCGAAGGCGATAAAAGCCAGATATTATTATTTAAACGGCGCAGTCCCTCACGGGCCCGAGCTTTTTTAAATGCCACCCCGGGATCCTTATAAGGTGATAAAAACGAGATGGGCGGCTCTAAATATAATATACGGTGTTCTTCCGGTAAACGCGACATAATCTGCTGTTTTCGTGTCCATAAAGGTTCCCAGTCTACCGACGACACACATACGATATCCAAACTTTATCACTCCATATCATTGGACAGCTTCTGAACCTGAGGAAATGCTGCCACCAGGCCCAGGAAGAACCAGAAATAACTGGCCATCATGGGCACTTCGAAAACGTTTTCTACACAATTATGAGCCAGTATTCCGACCAGGCCGGCCAAGATACCCAGCCCCATGATTTTAAGATAATAATCATCAGTCTCATTAAGAGAACTACGGGCCCGGCGCAGTCCGGTGAGAATTAACAGCAGGGTAGCTCCCAGGCCTATCCAACCAGTTTCAGTACCTACCTTAAGATACCAGCTGTCTGCATAAAAACTACTTTCCGGGTAATTGCGGGCAGCGACTGCACCACCAAACTGCCCCAGACCTACCCCCACAGCAGGAGCGGTCTGCCAATGCTTCACCGCCAGATCCCAGCGCCCCAAGCGGCCACCCCGTTCAGATGAAACCAAATATTC
>DIRQ01000078.1 GCA_002424365.1 Syntrophomonas sp. UBA5432
ATTCTCGCGGTCCAATTGGACTTTGTTTCCGCAGGTGCCATCCCCAAAAACCTGTTGATATACAGTATTGCGCTGGGGGTAGCCTTTAGTGTAGCTCTGGCCATGCTGCGGCTAGTTTTAAAACTTCCGTTAACTCGAATCTTAGTTATTGGATATACTTTAATATTTGGTCTGGCTCTGTTCGCACCACCCAAATATTTCCCCATTTCTTTTGATGCCGGAGGGTTAACTACCGGCCCTTTACTCATTCCCTTTATTCTTTCCCTGGGGGTGGGAGTAGCTTCGGTTTTAAGGGGCTCAGATGCTACCAGTGAAGGTTTTGGCTTGGTCGGATTGGCTTACATTGGTCCAGTACTGGCAGTCCTCCTGCTGGGGGTGATTTACGGATGATGAATATTCAGGTTTTTACTGGCTTTAGAGCTACATTGATAGAGGTGGCCGTGGCTTTTGTACCACTGCTGGTAAGCTTTATTATCTTTCAGTTCTGGAGTCTAAATCTGTCCCGTACCCGGTTTGTGAACATGTTAAAGGGCATTTTACTTACTTTTATCGGCTTATCTCTATTTTTACAGGGAGTAAAGGTTGGATTTCTCCCCGCTGGTGAGATAATGGGAGAAGCCTTAAGTACTCTTTCTAATATATGGATACTAATTCCCGTCGGTTTTATAATAGGACTGGCGACTACCCTGGCGGAGCCTTCGGTACACACTATGATTTATGAGGTTGAGACGGCTTCGGGTGGATATATTCCTCAGAATGTTATGCTCTACACCCTGGGTCTGGGGGCAGGTGTTTCTGTGGGCATCTCTATGTTACGTTTAATACTGGGTATTCCCCTGTGGTGGTTCCTGGTACCGGGATATCTAATGGCGTTTATCTTGACCCGTTACTGTGCCCGTCCCTTTGTCCCCATTGCCTTTGATTCGGCCAGTGTTGCTACCGGACCAATGACAGTTACCTTTGTCCTGGCCATAACTCTGGGCATAGCTGCAGCTATGGAGGGTCGCAATCCCTTGATGGAAGGTTTCGGCATCATCGCTCTGGTGGCCATGTCGGCTATTTTAGCTGTTCTCATTTTAGGTGTATTATATGGAAATAAAGAACGAGAAGCCAGGCAAAAAACCGGGCAATAATCTATGGGAGGTAGGAATATGGAGAGTAAAATCCAGCATGACCTTATTGTTACCATAGTAAATAAGGGTGATGCGGAGAAGGTAGTGGATGCATCCAGAAAGGCCGGGGCCGAAGGCGGTACTATCTTACTGGGGCGCGGAACCGGGATTCACGAACAGACCCGGTTATTCGGCATTATTATTGAACCCCAGAAAGACGTGGTATTAACCTTGGTGAAACGGAGCATCAGCGAGCAGGTTTTAGAAGCCATTGTAGCCAGGACGGAATTAAATAAACCTGGCCGGGGTATTGCCTATGTTATCCCGGTGGATCGAGTAGCAGGCATAACTCACCCTCAAACCTGGTGAGGAGTGAGGTGTGAGGAATAAGGCAATTTTTAGTTGACAAATCTCTGCTCAGCCCCTAAAATATAACTTCGGGTGCAAAATTTTAAATCCTATTACTGGAGTAGATAAAAGATTGATTATTTCGGCATCACAATGTGTTGCCGTTAATTTTTTGTTAAGAAGGAGAGACAAATTCCGTGTTGGAAAATTTAAGAAACATTGGTATCATCGCTCATATTGATGCCGGCAAAACTACTACAACTGAACGAATACTATATTTTACTGGACTGACCCATAAAATGGGGGAGACTCATAATGGGGAAAGCGTTATGGACTTTCTTCCCTATGAGAAGGAGCGGGGTATTACGGTGGCATCAGCTGCTACCTGTTGCTTGTGGAAAGGTTGCAATATCAATATTATTGATACTCCGGGCCATGTTGACTTTACGGCTGAGGTAGAGAGAAGCCTCAGAATACTGGACGGGGCAGTTGTTATTTTCTGTGCCAAAGGTGGGGTTGAGCCCCAGTCGGAAACGGTATGGAGACAGGCTGATAAATATCAGGTTCCCCGTATTGCCTATATTAATAAGATGGATGCAGTGGGAGCAGATTTTTTTCGGGTAGTAGGACAAATAGAAAACCGCCTGGGTGCTCATCCTCTGGTAGTAAACTTGCCGGTATTTGAAAATGATGCTTTCTGTGGCATAGTTGATTTAATCCGGGAAAAGTTTTACACCTTCTCAGACCAGGCAGGTAACACCATTACGGAAAGTGCTATTCCAGAGAAATACCAGGAAGAAGCCCAGACCTGGCGTTTTAATATGCTGGAGGATTTGGCCGAGACTGATGAAGAACTGCTGGATCTATATGTTGGTAATGAAGAATTACCTGAAGACTTGCTCTTACAGGTAATCAGGAAGAATACTATTGAAGGGAATATGGTACCGGTTATTTGCGGAAGCTCCTACCGCAATATTGGCGTACAGCCGCTGCTGGAGGCCATTGTTGATTACTTGCCTTCGCCCCTGGAGGTGCAGGCGACCAGAGCCCTGTGTCGGCAAAGCGGTAAGGAGATGGATATTATACCTTCTTCGGAAGGGGATTTTGCTGCCCTGGTATTTAAGATTGTTAGTGACCGCCATGTGGGCAAACTGGCGTTTGCCCGGGTTTATGCCGGAAAGGCTAAAGCGGGCAGCTATATCTATAACAGCAGTAAACAGAAGAAGGAACGGGTAGGTCGACTGGTGCGGATGCATGCCAACCATCGTGAAGAGATTGAAGAGGTTGGTGCTGGAGACATCGTAGCCTTTATCGGACTAAAAGATATCAGTACCGGCGATACCTTGTGCTTGGAAGGCAGAGATATTCTGCTGGAGACTATTGATTTCCCGGAACCAGTTATTCAGATTGCTATTGAACCTAAAACTCAATCCGACCAGGATAAGATTTCCGAAGCTTTGGCTCGGATAGCAGCGGAAGACCCGACCTTTAAGCTTTCATACAATGAAGAAACCGGTCAAACCCTGATCGCCGGTATGGGTGAGCTACATCTGGAAATTGTAGCCGAGCGCTTATCCCGGGAGTTTAAAGTTGATTTTAATACCGGACAACCACAGGTAGCTTATAAAGAGACTATCACCCGGGAAGCTGAACAGGTTACTCGTTATGTCAAACAGACTGGGGGCAGGGGTCAGTTTGCTCATGTGGTCCTGCGTCTGGAACCAGCTGAAGGTTTCGAATTTGTAAATAAAATAACCGGCGGAGTTATTCCCCGGGAATATATTCCGGCAGTAGAAGCCGGGGTGAAACAGGCTCTGGAAGAAGGCATTTTGGAAGGTTATCCGGTGGTCAATGTCAGGGCTGTTCTTTTGGATGGCTCATTCCATGAAGTTGACTCTTCTGAACTAGCCTTTAGAACAGCGGCCATGATTGCCACCCGGGAGTGCTTGAAAAAGGCGGGGCCGCAACTACTGGAACCGGTTATGCGCCTGGAAATAACCTCTCCCGAGGAGTTTAC
>DIRQ01000127.1 GCA_002424365.1 Syntrophomonas sp. UBA5432
GAGCCAGTTGGGTATAGGGCTCCAGGCCAATCACAATGGAAACATGCCCCGGGCAGATTAACCCATCTACTTTAATATCAGGGTCGGAAAAGATAACCTCGAGTGCCGGAGGAACCACCTTGTGTAATGTCAGTACAGAGTAATTCTTTACTCCTTCCTGCAGTGCCTTTTCAGCACTAATAGCCACGGCCGGAGCGGTAGTTTCAAAGCCAATCCCCAGGAAAACTACTTCTTTCTCCGGGTTTTGCCGGGCTATCTCCAGGGCATCCAGGGGTGAATAGGCTATTCGCACATCTGCTCCCCGGCTGCGGGCCTCCTGCAAAGAACTCTTATTTCCCGGTACTCTCATCATATCGCCGAAAGTAACCAGGATAATGCCAGGCCTCTCCGCCAGGTCTATAACTGCATCTATGTCACCCTGGGCAGTTACACAGACCGGGCACCCGGGACCGGATAACAACCTCAGGTTGGGCGGCAGCAGATTGCGAATTCCGCTTTTGGCAATGGCCATAGTATGAGTTCCGCAGACTTCCATTAAGGCAACTTCCCGGGTTTCCGATTGAATATCCTTAAGCAGGGAGGAAATATAATTTTTATTACTATTTGATTCCACTTAAAAATCCCCCACTCCAATAAAAACTAGTAAAAAAATCCTTCCGCGTCTAATCCTAATCACTGAGGCTGTAGCTGTTTCAGCAGTTTCATGGTTTCCTCAGCAAAACTCTCATCAATAATATCCATGGCAAAACCAGCATGAACCAGGACATACTGTCCTATTTTAACCTCCGGGGTAAGTTGGATACTAATATTTACCTGGTTGCCGTCGACATCTACTACGGCCATGTGGTTCTCAGTAAATTCTACAACTTTAGCCGGAACTCCCAAACACATTAGGAAATCACCTCACTTGCAATAATAGCCTGGCCCAGCGATAAGCCCCCGTCTCCCGGCGGCAGTTGCTGAGGATGGTAGGCTGTGAATCCGGCGGCCTGCAGGGAATGTAGCAACCCCACCAATAGTATCTGATTATGAAACACTCCCCCGCCTAAAACCACCTGGTTAATTCCGCTCTCTTCCCGTACCTTTTCCAGAACATCAGTAAACATTTTTACCATGGTCAAGTGGAATTTATAAGCTATTTCCCCTGCCGGCATTTTCTTTTCTAAATCAGCCAGCAGTTCAGGCCACATGGGGAGCGGATTCATTATCCATTTATCTTCTTCACAATCTATATTATAGCTGTAATTACCTTCTTTTTTGGTAGCATATGCTTCCAGTTCAATGGCTGCCTGACCTTCGTAATGATTAATCGGACATATGCCCAGGAGCGCACCTACAGCATCAAAAAGCCTTCCACAGGACGAGGTTAAGATTTCCTTCCCCCCGGTTATACGGGCAAGCATTAAATCCCTCTCCGCATCAGCTAAATCAGGCAGATATTTTCTGGCCGCTTGCAGAGCCTTGTTCTCACCCAGGGCTGCCAGCAGATATACCAGGGCCATACGATAAGGTCTTTGGGCAGTAAGATCACCACCCGGTAAGGGCAGGTATTTTAAATGCCCCCGGCGCTCAAATTTCCGGTAATCACCCTTAAGAATTTCGCATCCCCATATCGCCCCGTCAGTTCCCCATCCGGTGCCATCACATATTAACCCCAGGGTTTCACCCTGCAGGTGGTTTTCCGTCATGGCGGCAGCCATATGAGCAAAATGATGCTGGACCGCAATAATTTTAACATTCTCCTGCTGCCTGGCCCAGCGGGTAGTTTGGTAATTAGGGTGGAGATCATGAGCAATTACTTCCGGCTTTACTGAGAGCATGTTTTTGAAACGCTCAATACCATTTAAAAAATTATGATAGTTAAGATAGTGGTTTAAATCTCCCCAGTGCTGACTTAAAAATGCTTCTCCCCCTCTGGTTATGCAAAAGGTGTTTTTCATCTCTCCCCCTACTGCCAAAATCGGTTCTACCGATGCTGGTAGCTGGATACCCAGAGGCACAAAACCACGGGCCCGGCGAAAATAATGGGGGGTCTTGATTTTCGTCACCATCATAACTGAATCATCACAGGGGTTATATATTTCGCGGTTATGTACCAGGAAGTAGTCTGCTATTCCCTTTAATTTATGAAGTGCCGCATCGTTATCAATTATAAGGGGCTCATCACTTATATTGGCACTGGTCATAATTAAAAGATCCAGTTCGTTATCAAAGAGCAGGTAGTGTATAGGAGTATAAGGAAGCATTACTCCCAGTGTTTTCAGGCCGGGATGAATAATATCAGCAACCAATGCCGGGTTGAAGCTGCTTTCCAATATAACAATAGGGGCCTGGGGTGAATTTAACCATTTCTCTTCCAGGGGATTTATACGGACATAGCGACGGGCCACCTCCAAGTCCCGGGCCATAACCGCAAAGGGCTTGGCATCCCGGCGCTTGCGTTCCCGCAGTGCTTTTACCGCCTTTATATTAGTGGCATCAGCGGCCAGGTGAAAACCACCCAGGCCTTTTACGGCCACAATTTTACCATCTTTGAGCAAATCTACTACCGGAATGTCTACCGGCTGACCATTCTCATCGACCAATGTAGCATGGGGTCCGCATACCGGGCAAGCATTAGGTTGAGCATGAAAACGGCGGTGCAGCGGATTTTCATATTCCTGCCGGCATTCCGGGCACATAGGAAACGAAGCCATGGTAGTTTTAGCCCGGTCATACGGGATATCTTTGATAATGGTAAAACGAGGACCACAGTTGGTACAGTTTATAAAAGGGTAAGTATAACGACGGTCGCCCGGATCTCTAACCTCCCGTTTACAGTCTTCGCAGATAGCAATATCAGGAGAAATCATAACTTCCCGGTTACCCCGACTTTCACTTTCCCGGATAGTAAAACTTTTAAAACCCTGCGGTTTAATCTCTTCAATAGAACAGTTGCGTATAACTGCCAGCGGTGGAGCATCCTCTACCAGACGACGAGCAAATTCCTGCAGAGTTTCTTCTTCGCCTTCTACTTCCATAAATACACCGGCGGCGGAATTTAGAACCCAGCCGGTTAAATTATATGCAGTTGCCAGGCGATAAACATGGGGTCGGAATCCGACCCCCTGTACAATTCCACTTATTTTAATGTAATACGACTTAATACCTGCCATAAAAATTCCTACCTATACTAGCATAAATTGCTCTATATCCTGCTTAATAAGTTCTGCCACCCGGGCTACCTTCCCGGCTAGTACCGGACTAAGTTCCAGGCCGAAACCAAGCTCGGCCGGTTCTATCCCGTAAACCAAAATCTCCGGGTAATGGCCCAGCATATTTACATGATGAGCTGCCTGAACAAAACCTAAATCATGTACCGAAGTTATACTGGTATCTAATTGCAAGCCAAGTTGATCCAGGGGAGCCCGGTAAATAGTTCCCGGTTCTCCCCCGGCCTTCATGGCATCAACAACGATTATTATATCACCCTGACCATAGAAGTCTACCAGGTCATAGCTGTTAGTGCCGGCATCAATTAGTTCCACTTCTTCAGGAATATCCATTTGGGACAGGCAGTTAATAACATGTACCCCAACCCCATCATCCTGCATAATCAGATTACCAACACCTACAACTATAATCCTTTTCAAATCGTATCCTCCTAAAAGTCTTACAATTTATGCCCCGACCCCGGTATCAGTTTCAATCTCCTCTTCGTGGGTACCATGATCAAAGTCGGCGGGAATTTTACCAGTAAACATGGATTTCAGTACCGGTACACCCTCGGAAATATCCAGGTACACATGGGCTAGAACGGAAAGTACAAAGAGCCAGGTTACTATATAGTGAATCAACCTGACCGCCATATAACCTCCCAGGAAACCACCCAGAGCCATAAACATATTAGGTTTGTAGAGTATAAATCCGGTAATTATTTGTATCAAGACCATTACCAACCAACCGGTATACATCATTTTCTGCCCAGGATTGTATTTACCATAATAGGGGTGGCTGTCGGCCATAAACAGGTAGTACTTAATCATACTGGGAAACTTAGGGGTATCCTCTTTTACACTAAAAACAATGTTTTTAGTATCTTTGGCTACTATGGCATAGTATACCCGTATTAACACGCCGAAACAGAGCAAATAGGCCATAGCAAAATGGAGGGTACGCGGGGTATCCATATTGCTGAACAACCTGAAAGTATGGGGAGCATGAATATAGTATCCGGTTAATATTAGCAGGGTAATGGAAATCATATTAACCCAATGACAGAAACGGATCCAGACAGAATGTCTTTCCTCCATCTGTTTAACCATTACTTCACCTCCCTAATTAATAGCGAACTGGCTAATAGTTTTCTGATCAGGAGTCATTACGTGTATAGCACATCCAAAACAGGGGTCAAATGACCTGACTATTTTAACCAGTTCCACCGGGTTATTAACATCCTGGACAGTAGCTCCAATTAAAGCTTGTTCCATGGGTCCCTGAACGCCTCTTTCATCCCGCGGGGAGGCATTAACGGTGGTGGGGACTATACAGTTATAAACTGCAGTACGACCGCTGGAGCTAATCTGCTGCCAGTGTCCCAGAGCGCCGCGTGGAGCCTCGCAAAGGCCCATTCCCACTTTTTCACTGCCAGTAGGAATCTTATGGGGAACACATACCGGCTGACCCGGCTGCAGTTCCAGTGCCCATTTCTTCAATTCATTTGCTACTAACTTGCATTCAATAGCCCGGGCGTAGTGACGGCCTAATACTGAGAAAGCCTTATCCCCCAGCCCACGAACATCCTTCTGTTTCATAACCCACATACGGGCAAGAGGGCCAACTTCTAACGGATTACCATTATAGCGGGGAGCCTTTAACCAGGAATAGGCATCTTTTTTAGTGGGATTAGGTTCAATTACCGCCTTGTCCGGGGTCTGCCCGTGGGTATCATCGTTGTACCAGGAATACTTAACCTGCTCTGCTAGTTGTGCAGGGTCAAAAGGTAAATCCTGTCCTCTCAGGTAAATTCCTGAGGGGATAAATTTTTTCGTCTTTACATGATCTTTACCGGCTTCCAATGGGAAACCACCGTAGGCCATCATATTCTTGCAGCCAATACCCAGGTTAAAGTCCTCAGGGAAGTACTCAGCTACGGCCTGGACTACCGGTATATATTTATTTTCAATAAAATCAATAAGTTCATCTATACGGGTAATGAATTCAAAGATTTTCTGGGCATCAGGTACTTCAGAAACACCGCCCGGAACTATGGACTGAACGTGGGGCATTTTCCCTCCCCAGATAGCCAGTGCTTCCTGGGCTTTTCTGCGTGCCACCAGAGCATCCAGGTAACAGGCAGCAGCAAATTCGTTTACATCATCAGGCAAGTTATAAGGTACCTCATAACGGGGTTGGAAGGGTGGGATATTAACATTTATACTTTTTACCCGGGTTACATCCACATAGTCCAACGCTGCCAGGTGGAAGAAATGCAGGGTATGGGACTGAATGAAGTTCGAACCTAAAATAAGGTTACGAATAATCCTGCCATTGGGTGGCGGTTCAATGCCGCAGATATCGTCTATAGTTAAGGTACCCGAAGTACAATGGGAAGTAGGGCAAACTCCGCAAATTCTCTGCATGATTTGTACAGCATCACGCGGATCCCGGCCCTGCATTATTCTTTCATAACCACGCCACAGAGTGCCGCTAGTCCAGGCATCCTGTACTACGCCGCCTTCTACTTCAACCTCGATCTTCAGGTGGCCTTCAATACGAGTTACGGGATCGACAACAACCTTGGCCATTAACTGTCACCCTCTTTCTCTACGTCTTCCTTTTTAGAACCAATACGACCGGTGGCAATATTTCCAACCAGGTGTCCGCCAATACCTGCTACCGCCAATCCTCCAAGAACGATACCAACCTGGTCAACCGTAACTGTGGTAGCTGGTCCTACAGGCATTTCCGCCATTCTTTCATACATAGGCCAAGCCGGGAATTGAGGTTCGGTACATCCAATACAGACGCCTCCGCTTTTTACACACCAATTTACCCCACCATTAAATAAGCGGGTGGAAGCATCACAGTGGGCGATAGGCCCTTTACAGCCCAATTCCAACATGCATCCCGGTTCACCAAAGGTCTTGGCAAAAATTCCATTATCAAAGTATTGTCTTCTCTCACAATTATCATGAATGATGTTACTGAAGAACATCTTGGGACGGCCAAAGGTATCCATTTCAGGAATACCATAAAGAAGTACGTGGGCAATAGTACCCACCATCCAGTCAGGATGAGGTGGACAACCGGGAACATTGATAACCGGTACATCCTTAACCACCTGGTCAACTGCCTTGCAATTGGTAGGATTAGGTGGTGTAGCTGGTATGCCGCCAAAAGCAGAACAGGTTCCAAAGGATAGGATAGCCTTAGACTTTTTACCAATAGTAGTAACCAGTTTTTCAAAGGTAATGTGATGACCGTCTTCTTCTCCTACCGTACAATACAGGCCATCAGCACCTGTAGGTACAGCACCTTCAACCACCAGGAAGAAGTTACCTTTATTTTCTTCGGCTACTTTAAACATTTCCTGCATAGCCAAATCACCAGCAGCAGCCATTATATTGGGATGGTAGCGTAAGCTGATGACTTCGGTAAGGACCTTCTTTATATCTGGATGAACAGTATTTAGGAGTGAAATAGAACACCCTGTGCACGATGCACCCTGGATCCATATTACCGGTGGAGCTCCAGCAGCTACCGCTTCCGACATATATGGAGCCAAAAATCCAGTCATGGATATGGCTGCAGCCGAGCCTGCACAGAGGCGAACGAAGTCTCTACGACTTAGTTTGGTAGGCATTTTAAGACATTCCCCCCAATCAAATAGTTGTGCAACAACGTGTTTCTATACAATCCCAATCTACTGTAATAATTGTTTCTCTATCTAGGTTAAATTAGATTGCTTAGTCCTCACCTCCCTTAATAGGAAATCGCTCCAGTTATTAATACCTTCACCGGTTCGGCCCGAAACCTCAAAAACTTGAGCCGAAGGGTTGACCTGCCGTAAATCATTTATAAATCTATCCATACTAAAATCGGTATAATCAATCAGGTCAATCTTATTAACCAGCACTACCTTCGCTTCCCGGAAAATCAAGGGATATTTTAACACTTTATCATTACCTTCGGTGATGCTAATAACCACCACCCGAAAATCTTCCCCCAAATCAAACTCCGCCGGGCAGACCAGATTACCCACGTTTTCAATGAATACCAGGTCTAATTCAGCAGTAGAAAGAGTCTCGTAGGCTTTGCCCACCATACCGGCATCCAGATGACAGGTGCCTTCAGTATTAATCTGCACCACCCGTACCCCTTTTTTCTCAATGCGCTGGGCATCCTGATCAGTATACAGGTCTCCTTCTATTACTCCGATTTTGATTTTATCTCCCAGGGTTTCTATGGTACGCTCCAGGATAGTTGTCTTGCCGGAGCCGGGAGAACTCATCAAGTTAAGCGCCAGCACTTTATTGCCGCCAAAAAGGCTGCGATTTTTCCGGGCTAATAGCTCATTAGCGCCCAGAATATGACTTTGCATATTAACTTGTACCATCTATATCTTCGTCCCCTTCAAAATAATCGATATATAACTCGCGACCGCCGATGATGTCCACCCGATCATGTCCACAATTAGGGCAGATAAAACGGTAAGCATCATCTACCTGAAAACAATGCTGACAGCTACTGCATTCACAGGTAATTTCTCTTTCTTCAATCTCCAGCACAGCGTTTTCAAACATCTCATCAATAACTATAGCCTCGAAGGCAAACTGCAGGCTATCCGGTAAGGCCATGGTCATCTTACCAATAACCAGTTTCACTTTATTGACCCGCTTTATTCCATTCTCTTGGGCACTATCTCTTACCGTATCAACTACGCTTTGAATAATCGATAATTCATGCATCGTTCGCACCTTCGTCTAAATATTTTTTCGCCATCCCATATAAATGACTCCGAACTTCTCCCCTCAAAATAAAAAAACTCGACAAGAAATGCCGAGCATAGATGCACAGATAGATAAGCAGCCGAACCCTTCATGGGCACACTTATCCCCTTCTGCCTAAACTGAGCATCTCCTTTTCACAATACGGGAAGGCGTAGCACTTTCGTACTATACCCAGGTCTGAGTTCCATAGTATACACCTTAGGATAAACAGACTCGGAGATATTATGTGTTGCTAACTGCAATTTTTTCTTAGAAAACCCGGCAAGCCTCTCCCTTGCCAATTAACTAATATTCCTACTGTAGACTGTCATTCCTTGACATCCTTACATAGTATCACAACAATATACATTCTATATGAATTTAAAAAATCCTACAAAATACGCATAATTTTTTTAGCTTGTTTCATCTATCTTATTGTATCTTCCCTTTTTTGACAAGCTTTATATCACGGGGATACCCTGAAGGGCACACGCGGTCCTTTTGATATATTTTATTTCCTGTACAGGAGCAGGTAATCTGTAGGGGCGAACCCATGTGTTCGCCCGCGGGTAGGCAATTCATTAGCCGATAAGTATAAGGAACCCCGGTGGGCAGACACATGGGTCTGCCCCTACAAAACCTTACCCCCTAACCTCTCACTCCTAACCCCTCACTCCTAGCTCCTAGCTCCTCACTCCTAACCCCTAACTCCTAACTCTCCACTCTTCACTAATTATGAACATAGCGATGAACGTGTTGCCCTTCTCCATGTACATGGCAGTACTCATCAATCAGGTTTACCTTTTGGAGCAGGTTGCGGTCAGATAGAACTTCAGAGGTAGGTCCATCATATACCAGCTGGTGTTGTTCTGATAAAACCAGGGCTCTGTGGGACAAAGCATGGGCTAATTCCAGGTTGTGAGTGGAGGTAATTATAGTACAACCCCTGCGATTCAGTTCCAGTAAAAGATCTATCAGCCACCTCTGGGTGCGCGGGTCCAGACCATTAGTTGGTTCATCCAGAATCAATACTTCCGGGTTCAAAACTAAGACCGAAGCCACTGCCACCTTTTTCTTCTCTCCGCCGCTTAATAAATAGGGGGACCTTTCCTGCAATTCCTCTAGCTTTAGCATATGGATTACATCATTTACCCTTTGTTTAATTTCAGTCTTACTAAGAGCTAACTGTATAGGTCCAAAGGCAATCTCATCCCACACCCGGGTAGTAAACAGCTGGGCATCAGAATTCTGGAAAATAAACCCCACCCGGCGGTGGAACTCCTGGGCAATGCGGTCATTTTCCATAATTTCTTCATTTATTTCCCGGCCAAAGGCTTCAAACCTACCTTCATCCGGAAAGACCAGACCACATAATATCTTAAGTAAGGTCGATTTACCGGAACCATTAGCACCCAGCAGGCAAATACTTTCCCCTTTATTAATCTTTAAGTTTAAATTACGGAATACCTCTATCCCCCTGCCGTAAGTAAAACCTACTCCCTGTAAATCAAACAGCAGATTAACCAAGGAATATCCTCCAATCTTTGCTTCGTCTTCAATAAGTATTATACAGTTATCTGGTACAATATTCCTCCAACCTGAGGAGATAATAGGAGGAAGGAAATGAGGGGACCGATTCCTGGCGCTACTTATTGGCCGATGTAACAACGGGCGGTCATGGCCTGGTATACTTCTTCAGCCATTATCATGCTTTTGGCGAACAAGGTGCCAATGGACGAACCTACCTGGACCTGCTGACGGCGTAAGGATAAGCTACCTACGGTACGCATTTTACGGGCTTCAAACATTTCCAGAGAAAGCATAAGCAACAGAACCAGATAACGGTAAGTCATTTCAATTAACATTACGAATAACGCTGGTATGCCAAGCATACGCACAGACCTTAGTAAACTAGATACTGGTGTAGTTACTGCCAATAATACCCCCAGGGAAAGGGATAAGCCTACTCGTAAAAACAAGTATAATGCAGCCGTGGCACCCTGCCGGCTGATAAATATACTCTGCGGCAGCTTATATCCCCACAGATATAGCGGTTCACTGAAACGGTGCAATACCAATAATGGTATACCATCATTAAACAAGTTAAACATTCCCGGTACAGCTATCAGAAGAGTAATCAAGGGAATAAAGGCCCAGGTATTTAGCTGCATTTTAAGAACTGGCAAACGGGAAAAATGCATCAATATCAAGGTTAGTACCCAAAGACCCAACAAAATCTCCAGCTCACGGGTAAGCCCGGCTATGAGTATTAAACTAATAGTAGTGATTAATTTAATACGAGGATCAATCTGCTGTAGTAAGCCATTTTGGCGGGCATAATATTCACTCATGCGCTCGCTGGACAGGCCTTTTTGCAACTCCCGTAATGTTTTGCGCAAAAAGCCCATCCTGCTGCCACCCTTACTCCGTAAGCTAACCTCTTTATATTGTTCTGTACCCATCCAGTCTGGTATAAATACTTTATCCATGTTTAATCCTCCAGGTGACAGGGGACGGTTCCTGTCACCTCTTAGGAGGTGACACAGGAACCGTCCCCTGTCACCTTACCCCGTACTTTTTAGTCCCTGGCCAGGCGATAGAAAATAGATATTACCAGGACTACCAGAAGTACCCCTACTACAGCTGAAATAATATATCCTGCGGTCGCCTGGCCAAAGCCGGCATTCATTCCGGGAACTGAATAATCAGGCAGGAGAACATATTGCCAGAAGTCGGCAAATTTGGCCAGCCCGGCAGGGATGAACCCAACTTCATCAGCCAATTCATCCAGGCCCCATTCCCCAAATGCCGTACCTGTCGCCAGCAGTCCCAACGGCGATAAAATAATGAGTACCAGTAAGCCCCACCACAAGTTTTTATAGGTTTTAAGCATGGCTTCCTACCCCCTTACCATTACCAGCTATCCATTTGGGACTATCTGCCAGCAGAGCCGGATAATTCTTACCCACAAACCAGAGAGCGATAACTGTAACTAATCCTTCAACTGGACCAGCCAGTATAATATGCTCCGACATCATTGTCGCTACAGCTACTTTAATGGAATACATAAAATATAACGGCGTACCATCAGCAGCCTGGAATAGGTGATACTGAGCTCCAAACATCAAAGCCGTAGTCAGTGCGGCAATGTTTAGCCCCACATAACTTCCTATAAATGCAGCTGCCATCCCTCGTCCGGATAACTTATCAGCCGCTCCTTTGATTAGTTTGTAAGTATAATACCCGGCAAAAGACATAACAAAAGCAATATTAAAACAATTGGCCCCTACTGCCAGTATACCGCCATCACCAAACACCAGGGCTTGAATAATTAATGCTACCGATACCCCCAAACAGGCTGCCCATGGCCCCAGAAGTATCGCCAGCAATACCGCCCCGACGGCATGTGCTGAACTCCCCCCCGGTACCGGCAAGTTAAACATCATAATGACAAATGAAAACGCTGCCCCGGCAGCCAATACCGGAATTTGCTTTTTTTTCAGGTCGTTCTTAACCTTATTAGCTGCCACCCCCAGCACCGGAACCATGACTGCAATCATCGGTATCGCAGTCTGCGGACTTAAGTAACCATCTGGAATATGCATTCTTAACCCTCCCCATTAGAACTTGCATTTTACCCGGTAAAAACAGAAAAAACCATGATAAGCATACTGGATTCATCCCAGTCCTGCCTTCATGGCCTCTTTAATTCTTTATTCTCTTTTTACCCAAACAACTAACTGTATATTCAACACCTTCGTGGTGCTGTTTAACTTTTGTATTTCTACATTAAAATTGAATTTCCTGCAAATATAGCAAAAAAATTACGCAATGGGTGACTGGGGATACCCTAAAGGGCACACGCGGTTCCTGTGTCACCCTAGAAACTCTTCATCAAAGTAAAGGTACTGGTGATGCCCTCATGGCTAACAGTAAACAGGTAATTGCCCCGGGCAGTGAGATAGAGCCTGGTTTTACCTTCGCTGTCAGTAGTCAAATGATGGGGATAATCCCGGTTTTGGGTTCCGGAATAGGTAGCTCTAACCTCTGCACCGGTCAGTGGTTCCCCGTCTTTTAGTACCTGAATTTCATAGTTCTCACCCATACGGGCATGGCTGTAATTGCTGGGGACAATCTCAAGGGGTAAACCCAGCGGTTCTAGCCCATGGTGGTGGTGATGTCCTATTTCAACTATCAATTTGGCATAAAGCTTATCCTCTTCATTTACATAAATCTGGATTAGTCCGTCAGTTTCCTGACCCAGAATAAGATTTTTGGACTCGTCGTGTTCATGTAAATGGAGTTCGCGCTTATCGCCATCAGTTACAACAAAAGCCTTAATGTTCTGCAAACTTGCTGTAGAGTCAACCTTCATATTGTAGCCCTTAAGCAATTTCAAGCTTACTTCTTCACCCTCATGGAAATGGCCATGGTCGGTATCAGGTTCCAGCCAAATTTCCAGCTCCCGTACCGTGGCTGCTTCCTTAACCTCCTCCAGTATAATCCGGTGGTGCACCAGTTCCATTTCCCGTATACGGGCCTTAACTACCCTGCGCTCGCCAAAAATACTCTCCATAAAGATGTTATTCTCTTCTCCGGGAATAATGCGATCCACTTTCTCCATTAACAGTTCTTCGCCACCGCCACGGTCAATATAGACATTGGCTTCACACATTAAGCTTCACCTCCGCGCTTATTGTAACAGGGTATACACAGAATTCCGGTTTCCGTCTGCCGGGTCCGAGTTTCCATAACCCCTTCACCACAGGCAGCACATTGCCGGGTACCATGTATCTGAGCTTTACCTGGCATTTTAAGTTCGACATCCTCCCAGGTAAAAAGGTCCTCCAAGGGCATGGTCATAATTTTTTCAAAAAGAACCCCGATCAAGTTTTCCTTTTCCGCTGCTTCTTCTTCGTTTAAGGCTTCCTTGCGGTTTAACTGGCGGAAACGTTCCGACTCTCTAAAAGAAGTAGCCCCATATTTCTGAGCTATACGAACCGCCCTGTTCTTATTCCGGCTGGCAACAGTGTATACATTTTTCCCATAGTCATTAAATATTAGATTGCCCTTACCAAAAGTACAGCCCAGTATGGCCTGAATGGCGTCTACACCGCAGGAATCAGTCTCTACAATAGCTAGTAATTCTTCATCATAATCCGGGGATACATCCAGATGTTTCTGGGCAAACTCGGCAGCTCTTACCCCAATTAAAAGACCGGGACAAATGTGACCGTGAAACTGAATAGCCAGTTCCAGTGGCGGCATGTTTTTGCACATATTATTCTCACCTTTCCGATTAATAGAGGGCAGGTGACACAGGAACCGTCCCCTGTCACCTCCTGTCACCTACTTTACAAATGTCTGGTTATAAAATTGCCTTATCCGGGCGACCAGGTGATCAACCTGGATGGGCAGTGGTTCATCAATAGTACCAGGTACTTCTATATTATAACGATTGAGCGGGATAAGCAGCTTAATAGCCCTACTGGAAGCAATAGCCTCCGCCATTGCCGGAGTTAGTTCTCCCAGATAAGAATTTGCTGCCAGTATAGCTAGAGAACCAGCGATAACATCAGCCCCGGCCACGCTTTTTATAACTGCATTTTCTCCGGTTGCCCCCTCATTGGCACCAGCTTTTAGCATCAAGGATGTAGCTATGGAATTAGTCCCCAGTCCAATAATTTCACAGGAATCGCCCATTTCCTTACGCAGCTTCTCCACTATGACTCGTCCAATTCCGCCTCCCTGACCATCAACTACCGCTATTCGCAACCCTTTACCTCCATTTTTCCTTTTAACTGCCATTAGTATAACACACCCTATAAGTGAAAATAGAACACGAAAAAAAGACACGAAGAAATAGCGCTGCCTTCTGGCCCGCTGTAACCTTCGTGGTTAATTTCTTATATAAAGTTATGGTTAGTCCTATTACTAATTTCCCTTATCCAGTTATATTCTACAATAATTTCGGTTCTCCTGCGAAATATTTACTAATATCATTAAGATTCTATTTAGCTTAAATGCCTTGTCTATATTTTTCAATTACCATAAAATATAGCTATGAGTATATTTTACCTGTCATGGACTATGGTCCCGGGTTGAAAGGAGAATTCGCTTTGGCGGAATTTACCGCAGCTATAGTGCAAAAAGATGAGTATACCTTTGTAGTAGTTATCGTCAAACGCGATGTACTAAATGATAACAGGCTATCAGCAGAAGCAGTCAAGGTTTTTTCCCGGTATTTCCCTTTAATGCCGGTAGTCTTGATGGGCCAGAATTTTAAAGGTGACGGAATTTTTCGGGGACCCGAAACCCTGGTTAAGCTGGTAGAGAATGATAGACCAGAGGATTTGCCCTGGAACACTTATCAGTTACGAGCAAAATAATGCTTATGTTTTTTTCCTGCGGCGGCCGTACAGCTGTACTACCTGCCGCGCCCGCTCCCTGACCTGCTCGCGGAGATCAAGCGGTTCTAGAACTTCCACCTCCGGTCCCCACTGTAAAATCCAGGTCTGTAATTCCTTAAACCCGCAGGCTTCAAATTCTACTATTAATGAGCCATCCCGGCCTTCCTCAATGATTTCCTGACTGTGATGATAACGTAAATTCTTAACCCGATTGGCTACTGCCCGGGAGAATTTAAGCTGCACTTTTCTGACCGGGTCATTACAGTAAACTCCCCAGCTATCACCGATATGGTTGGCAATACTAAATCCCTTCGGATATTTAAAAGTATTGTTCTCGTAGTTAACTATATAAACAATCTGATCCACCCGGAAGGTTCGATAATCCTTACGCTCCGGTGCATAGGCTATTACATACCACACATTACGCTTACTAACTATGCCTACCGGCCTAATAATCCGCTCAGAAACCTCCCCGTTCACCTTGGCATAGGAAATCTTCTGCTCAAAACCCTCAATTACAGCCCGTACTAATTTTCCCAGGGTATCGCCAAATTCTTCCGGATGGGACAGGGTATCCCCTATAACATATATCCGTTCCGATAAAAGCCCCGATTTCATGCCAGCATTCTTAAGGAAAGTCTTTTCAATTTCATTTTTGGCACAGGTAGTAGCCTTATCCAATAAAGTATTTTCATACAGCAGCATGCTTACATAAACTGCCGCGGCACTGTCAGGACTAAGTTTGGGCAGATAACGTTCTGCTAAACAGTACTTAGGACTTCCCGTAGAAGGCCGTTGAATATTAATACCTATTCCCTCTAACTCAACCAGGTCACGGAAAATCATCCGTTTTAAAGCCACCTCGGAAGGACTCTTGCCGCCACTTTTCTCAATCAGTTCCTCATAACCCCGTTTGATTTCATTCATGCTTAACCCACCGAAAGGAATGGAATTGTGCAGGTTAATATACAGGTAAAGTAACCGCTCCGCAGGTTTAGGCCCTTCGCCCCGGTCTTTTTCTAATTTATTCAGGTAGTTTTCAACTGCTCTAAGGCTTAACTGCCGCCCCCGTGCCAGCACCGGATACTTACCATCAACACATATCATCGGGTCATTGGCCAGATTAGAGAGCAAACGATACAAAGTGTTTTTCTTGAAACCGAGAGCCTCCATTAACTGTTTCTCAGTCTGGTTGGGCTGCTCAGCCAGGTAGTTTTTCACTGTCACCACCTGCTCAATCATTACATTCATTCGACCTTTAGGCTCTGGCAAGTCAAACACTCCTTCTGGCATGGTAAATGCTAATCTTTATAACATTATTCGCTATATAAGATGGAAATCCTTGTAACCTATGTGTAAGAGGTTAGGGGTTAGGGGCAATAAGTCCGGTGCCTGGCACCTAGAGTATAGGCGAAAGCAGACGGAACAGACCTTCCTTGAAACGAACCCGCATTGGCCGCGCGGCATAGGCTTCACGGGTAATTTCAATACAATCCTCAAGAGTTGATAAAAAGTTTTCTTCCAGTTGGCGGCCAATTTCCTCGTCATAAATAAAGGCATTTACTTCGAAATTAAGTTCGAAACTCCTGATATCCAGGTTGGCGGTTCCTACGGAACTGGCAAAGCCATCGGTACAAACCATTTTACTGTGCAGAAATCCCTTTTGGTACTGGTAACAACGAACGCCCGCCTCCAGCAGTTCCCCGACATAAGAAAGGGAAGCCCAGTGAACATAGAAATGATCCGGTTTGTAGGGAATCATCAAACGTACGTCTACTCCAGAGAGGGCAGCAATTTTTAAAGCTTCCAGTATACTATCATCAGGTATAAGGTAAGGAGTTTCTATATATACATTGCGTTTAGCCTTATTGATAAGCTTAAGATAGCCGTTTTTTATAGCGGGATAATTCATATCCGGTCCGCTGGATACAATTTGTAATGCACTGCTCCCTTCCGGCTTACGGGTAGGAAAATAGAAGTCCGTTTCTGACAGGGGGTCACGGGCGGCAAATCGCCAATCCAGCAGGAATCTCATTTCCAGGCTGTCAATGGCACTACCCCTGATATTTAGATGTATGTCACGCCAGTGGCCAAAACGAGGGGACACCCCAATGTATTCATCACCTACATTAAACCCTCCGACATAGGCTTCATCGCCATCTATAATAAGGATTTTGCGATGGTTGCGGTAGTTTACGCGCACGTTTATATAGGGTAAAAAAGGCGGGAAGAAGGCAGCACTGCGGCCGCCGGCCTCATGTAGTTTTCTAAAAAAGCGTGGGGACAACCGTATAGAGCCCATGCCATCATAGAGAAGTTTAACCTCTACCCCCTGCCGGGCCTTCTCTGCGAGAATGTTCATTATATGTTGGCCCAGGGAATCATTACGTATAATAAAATACTCCATATGAATATAATGTTGGGCCTTTTTTAAACTGGATAGTATGCGGTTAAATAGTTCCTCTCCCTCATGAAAGACTTCCACCTTATTATCCTGAGTTAATAAGGAATAATTGCTAACCATTTGCAGATAAACCAGGTCTAGATACTCCCGG
>DIRQ01000138.1:0-545 GCA_002424365.1 Syntrophomonas sp. UBA5432
ATTTAAAAACATTATAGTCCTCATTTTTAAGGTAAAGTTCTACTAGATCCGCAATGGCCTGTTCATCATCAACTACCAATATATTTGTAACCAAAGCTTCATCCCCTATTCTTTGGATTATATATCTCCATAATAATGATACTACGAAATCAAAAATCATTTCGTAGCTATCACCTTATCAAAACCTTAAGATTTTGTTAACCGTGGGATATTGATACACTCATGGAACTCCTGAAAAAGGAAGGTAAGTGTGGGTATTGGCTTCGATTGATAGCAGAAGAAATGTTGAGGAAATATTGCTGGATAGATTCATCCAGGTTCGGCTGCCAACATTACGCTTATACTATAGTTAGGTTTCCCTAGCGTATAAAACTATACATCAATACCAACCATACTATAATGCTAAGACTGATTCCCCATCTTTGTGAAACAGACAGGCCTTTCCATCTTACCACCAAATAGACCAATAGGCCCAGTGATGCCGTTAACAGAGAACCAACTATAATTCCATTTCCCAGTGACCCCAGGCTGGTCAAATAACTTTA
>DIRQ01000138.1:921-2365 GCA_002424365.1 Syntrophomonas sp. UBA5432
CGATTACCATGCCATAAAACATATCAAACGAATCGTCTCTTTGAGATATTATACATTTGATATAGTGTTGTAATAATAAGGATAATTCACAGAAGATTTATCTTAAAATACTTTGTGTTACAATAAGTGAGATTGTTTTAGTCATTTATGAATGGAGGAAAATCAAGTGCGTAATGAACCTGCCAACAGACTTGATGCGAGCGCGCTTAAGTATTGGAAGTGGAATGGTTTTCTATCGTCTTTGTTTTGGTGGATTGCCCCGCTAGCCTATTTTTTTGCTATTCGTTTCTGGGAATGGCCTCAATGGATTCTTGGAGTACTTGTCATTGCTTGTGTAGGTATAACGATTTTAGCAACAACACTTTTTCCTAAAATTACCTGGGAAAGATGGCGTTATGATGTATCCAATCAGGAGATTGATCTTTTATACGGAAGGTGGATAAAAAAACGGACGATTATACCTATGGTACGAGTTCAGCATGTTGATACAAAGCAGGGACCTTTAATGAAACAGTTTGCTTTGTCAGCGGTTACAATTTCTACTGCAGCAGGTAGTCATGAGATACCGGCCTTGGCTGAAGAGGTAGCTGATGAATTACGTGACCGCATATCTATTTTGGCTCGGGTGGTGGAAGAAGATGTCTGATCCAGAGCATCTACATCCGGCTGCCGTACTGGAGTATCTGTTTAAAAATATTCGTTCCTTAATCCAAATATTATTACCAGGTCTGGTTGTGATTTTTAGCAGCCCACTACGCCGTGAATGGATTATTAGTTTCATTATTTTATTGTTAGGACTTTATATTGGTTTTGCAATTCTATACTGGTTACGCTATTGCTATTATGTCTTCAACGATGAGCTGCGGGTAGAGTATGGTGTTTTTACCAGAAAAAAGACCTATATTCCTCTGGAACGCATCCAGAGTGTAGAGCTTTCTGCAGGTGTGGTACAGCGCATTTTTGGTCTAGTAAAACTGGAAGTACAGACCGCCGGCGGAGGGCTTGCGGCAGAAGTATCTTTGCCAGCAATTACCTTGCAACAGGCAAATATCCTGCAAGAAAGATTACATCTGCCCTCTAGCCAACAAATGGAAGACGAATCCCCTGACCAGCCTTCCCCAGAGAGAAAACTCAGTTGGAAAGAACTAATGATTACTGCCAGCACTTCGAATGGATTAGGAGTAGTATTCCTTGGGGCTACTGCGCTTATTTCTCAGGTGGAACAGATTTTCCCCGATCGTAATATTTACGAAATGCTTGGGTACTTCTTAAGTGGATATGCCAATAAGGGAATTTTGGTCTGGGTAGTCATGGTTCTACTGCTTCTCATCATGGCATGGCTATTATCCATGTTGGGTACAGTCTTGAGCCTGGGTGGATTTCTGTTAATCCGGGAAGAGAATCGCCTCGTAATTAGCCGCGGTCTAATAGAAAAGAAACAGGT
>DIRQ01000138.1:2676-4876 GCA_002424365.1 Syntrophomonas sp. UBA5432
GAAGAAAGACCTGGAAGAATTTCTGCACACTTATTTACCAGAGTTTGAAGTAGAGAAGGAGATCATCCCCTTATCTGCTGCTGCCAAAACCCGTTATCGTCTGATTTATACAATCCCGGCTTTGCTGATAGCAATTCCGGTGAGCATTTTACTGCCATATGGCTTCTTTTCACTTTTGCTACCAATTGCGGCCTTCTTTTTTGGTATACGGCAGTATAAGGATGCAGGCTGGAAAATTAATAGAGATCAACTGCTGGTTCGTTCCCGGAAGTTTGGTCGCGTTACGATCCTGGTAAAACGGCAACGAGTACAATCTTTTCAACTACGTCAGAATCCGCTGCAAAGACGTAAAGGCTTACATGCCTTTTCGATAATGGTGGCTTCAAGTCTGGGGGGAACAAATGTAAGTTTAAATGGGATTAATGAACAGGACAGCGTGGAAATTATGGATTGGGTTTAGCAGTAGCGCTAGTTACCTAGCATAACAACACCTTTTCTACTTCCGGAGAGAATCGCAACCCCGACTATACCAGGGTGTTGAAGGAATTGCTACAGACGCCTATTTGACCGGGATGTCACGAAATACGGTTGGTTCCAGTAGAAAATCGTAACCTGTTTTAATGTAATCAAATACTTTGTTAGCAATTAGCTTCTGCCCTTTTCTATTGGGATGCATCCCGTCTCTGCAAATATATTTGGTGAAATCAGGTAACTGCAAAAATGCACTTCGAACATCGATTAGCCTGGTATGGGTTTCTTCGGCAACTTTTGTAATGACAGAACTGTATTTTTCCTGCCAATAATAAATCTCGGAAACGTTTCCCAGCCATTTAAGAATATTACCCCGGGTAAGAGGATTGTTTCTACTAACCCATTCTAAATACTTTTCGGCATTAAGTGGCGGTAAGGTCATAAGCACGGGAGTTACTTTAACATTTTTTAGCATCTCTATCGTTTCATAAAGGGTTGTTTCAAACAGTCTAATTTCTGTTTGAGGCAGGTGATTAGCATCCGGATTATCAGCTATTTCATCCCAATTAAAAGCACAATCATTTCCACCATATTCTATTAAAACTATGTCTGGATTTTCTTTATTTATATGGTTTTCCAGCTTACTGATACCTCTGGTTAAAGTACTGCCAAACCTTGAAATATTCTTTATGGAGCCCTTAAGTTTAGTGCTAATTGTATTCACATAGTTTTCTTGCAACACAATATATCTGTTTTTGGTTTCATCATATATTACCCCTTTAGAGATTGAATCCCCTGACACCAGGACTTTGATGCTATCTTTATTATTTATCCCGCTCATTATGATCCCCCTTTATTTTATGGGTACCGTTACATATTCAACATATCATGCCTAATTACGTAGGTCAAACAAAGACAGGTGCATTAAAATACTTAACCTGCTTTATAATTATAAATGGATTTAATTACATCTATTACTTCTGTATCCTTGATGTTTTTTAAGATTTCATTCAGTGGACGGTAAGCCATTAATGATGTATCAAGCTTTTATAGAGATCTGCCTTTTAAAGATTCTAGCTTATCAAATAAAGTGTATCCTTGACTAAGCATTTTTGTAAAGATATACTAGCGATACACCACAATTTGATATTATCGCTAGGGGAGCCCTTATTGCTGGGCTGAGAGTGAGGCGCCAGGCCTCTTACCCTTTACACTTGATCTGGATAATACCAGCGTAGGGAAGCGGCGTGAATTATAAGCGAACCTTATGGCTGGGTTCGCTTTATTTTTTTAAGGAGGTGACCTCGTGAAAATTGGAAGGTTAGTTGACGCCAACTTTAACCGCGCTCGTGAAGGGATGCGAGTCATCGAAGACATTATCCGGTTTTTAATGGATGACCAGGAGCTCTTGGTCGAAATCAAAAATCTGCGTTTAGAGTTAGGGGAAATTAATTCTGTTCTGGATGAGCAACTTCACTTAATCACTCATCGGGATACTATTAATGACGTTGGTACTGAAATAACTCCGAAAGCCGAACAGGAGCGGGCTGATATCAAATCTTTATTAATTGCTAACTTTAAGCGCGTACAAGAGTCACTACGGGTTTTAGAGGAAACCTTGAAGCTTTTTAACATTGAAGCCAGTCAGAAGTGTAAAACTTTTCGTTACCAGACCTATGAGCTGGAATACCAAACCATGAAAAAGATTAATGAAGGAGGTAAATAACAT
>DIRQ01000085.1 GCA_002424365.1 Syntrophomonas sp. UBA5432
CGGGATTTCCTGGAGGGAGCCCGCAAAAAGGAAGTGCGTTTCTGCGCCTGTAAGCTATCCATGGAGATAATGGGCTTTAAACCGGAAGAGTTGCAGCCCGGAATTGAAGTAATGAATGTATATTCCTACCTGGACGATGCTGCTAATGCTGGAATACAGCTATTTATATAGAGGTACTGATGACAAAGGGAAGCAGCCATACCTCGGCTGCACGTGTTCTCTAATCCATTCCACTATTCAATAACTTTTCTTCAATTCGTATAATGTATTCTTATCCCATACTAAAACTTGCTTTGCGTATATGGAACCTCATGCCCCCGAGTATACATAGTATATAAAAACTATGTACAAAAAGGGTGTATCATGCTTAGCAAAAAACATAAGGCTGCCTTGACCCTGCGCAAAAACATTAAGGGCATAAATGTAAGGGTACCAACCAGGGGAAAGAAGAAAACCTACATTTATTTTGATAATGCCGCCAGTACTCCGGCCGTAACCCCGGTATTAGACGAGTTATACCATTACCTGGACTGGTATTCCGGGGTGCATCGGGGTACCGGTTATAAATCCCTCATAAGCTCACGCATTTATGATGATGCTCATGATGATATCGCTAGATTTGTAGGTGCTGATCTCTCGCGAGATACAGTTATCATGGTCAAAAACACCAGCGAGGCTATAAATAAACTATCTTATCGTGTACAGTTGGAGCCGGAGGATGTAGTCATAACTACCGATATGGAACACCACTCCAATGATCTGCCCTGGAGAACCAGAGCAAGGGCAGTTTATGCTGGTCTGAATGAGGAGGGCAAACTGGATATTGATAACGTGAAACAGCTTCTTAAAAAACATTATCCTCATACAAAAATGCTGGCAGTTTGCGGCGCTTCCAATGTTACCGGTCACGTCAACGATGTCCATCTACTGGCAGAGATAGCCCATGAACACGGTTGTCATATCCTAGTAGACGGGGCTCAGCTCATACCGCACCAGCGGTTTAATATGAAACCTCATAATGACCCCGGTCATATTGATTACCTGGCCTTTTCCGGCCACAAAATATATTCCCCCTTTGGATCCGGGGTATTAATCGGGCCGCGGGCGACATTTGCCAGCGGTCCCCCCGAGTATCCGGGCGGCGGGACCGTTAAACTGGTAATGCAGGATAAGATATTTTGGGCAGACCCGCCTGATCGGGAAGAGGCAGGATCTCCCAATGTTATAGGTACCTATGCTTTGGCCCGTACCTTGGCTTACCTGGATAAACTGGGTATGGATAACCTGGCAAAGTATGAAGAGGAACTGACTAACTATACCCTGGATAAATTGCAGAAGGTAAGGGGAATTAGCATTTATGGCAGCAGACCTCGAGTAGGGGTTATAAGCTTTAACCTGCAGGATATACCCCATGCCCTTTTAGGTGCAATTCTATGCTTTGAAGCTGGTATGGGGGTTAGAACCGGCTGTTTTTGTGCTCAGAAATATGTGCGCCAGTTGCTGGGTATGGCCGAAAGCTACCATTACCCGGAACTTTACGACAGTGGTCGTATGGATAAGATTCCTGGCATGGTCAGAGTAAGCCTGGCTGCCTATAATACGCGGCAAGAGGTTGATGAGCTGATTAAATGGCTTAAGGATATAGCTATTAATCCGTATGAATACCTTAGACGCTATCGTTTCTCTGCCTCTCAAGGAAGTTATGTACCGATTGACATGCAATATAAACTTGAAGCCGATAAGGTAGTCAATAGAATTATGTAGTTAGAAGAAAAAAATTAACATAGAGGAAGCAGGTACCTCTTACTACCATAGAAAGTTGTTATCAGTAGAATATACTATCCTAAGAATTGGCTATAATAATTACCCCGGCTACAATAGTCATCAGGCCCAGTACTCGCAGGGAAGATAATGGTTCATGCAGGAGAAGGTAGGATAATAGCACTACCAGTACATAGCCCGAGGCAACCATGGGATAAGCAATGGAGAGCTGAACTTTGGAGATGGCAAAAATCCATACCACAGCAGATAGGGTATAAAGCAATAAGCCGGTAAGGATAGGAATGTTGGTAAAATACTTAAACAGCATTGCCAGAAATCCCAGACCAGTAGTACTAACCTGTGAGGTTCCCAGCTTCATTGCAACTTGTCCACTGGAACCTAGTATTATGGAGATGAAAACCAAAATATAGGGATGCATATGTTTCCTCCTCATTCTCCAATCTTTTCTTCCTCTTTCCCAGCCTTCATATGAATTAACGTAACCCTTCTGCAATTTTCATTAGTGGCTGCGTGTGCCGGGTAAACATGATGGGTTAATAAAAACCTTGTGTAAATCCGTCTATTTTTCTTCTCCCCTAGAAAAACATAAGAATTAATATTAATAAAACTGTGTATAGCAACACCGTTATTAGAATAGGTTTATCTTTTAGTAATATTTCGTCCGGTTGCCCACCCTTATTTTCAATATGGATTAGATACAGGTAACGAAATATGCCGTAAATAACCAGGGGAATAGTCCACATCAAATTCAGGGTACGACCTGAAGTAAAGGTAAATAGAGCATAGCTTATGATAGTGGCGGTAGTTACTATACTGTTCATTTCATCCAGTAGCCGGGTCGAATAGGAGTCAAGTACCATTCGATAATCACCTTTAGTACCTCCGGCTTGCTCAATTAGGGTTAATTCATGGCGCCGCTTGCTAATAGCCAGGAATAAGGCTAAAAGCATTGTGCAAATAATAAACCAGGGAGTCATGGGAACATTGATTACAAATGCGCCCCCTACTGCCCGCAACACAAAGCCTGTTGCTATTACCATCACATCTATAATTACAACATTCTTCAAATAAAAAGAATAGGCAACGTTTAAAAAAAAGTAAAAAGTTAGAATAAGACCAAACCAGATATTAAGATTATAACTGGTAACCAATGAAGTCAGCAGTATTATACTCCCGGCGCTTACCGCTACAACTGGGGGTAAATCACCGGAAGCCATAGGACGGTTTTTTTTGGTTGGGTGTTGGCGGTCTAGTTGCAGATCCACCAAATCATTTAAGATATAAACTGTCCCAGACACAAATGAGAAAAGCAAGAATCCAGCTACTGCAGCATAAACCATGTTGATAGTTATTTCAGGAATAGTAAATATAAGAGCTGCAAATACCAGCAGGTTTTTGGTCCATTGTTTGGGGCGAAGCTCTTTAATAAACAGCAGGATGAGTTTCAATTTAATCGCTCCTTTGTAAACCCTCACTAGTTTTTTGCCCGATTATAAACATACAAATAATAAAGAGAAAAAGTAATGGATAATTATACCTTGCCTGGCCCTCGAAAACAAAATAAATCGCCAGGAAAAAGGCCATATTAAGGCTTGGAATAAGTATGGCATCACTAAGTCGGCGCCGGGTAAAAAGTCCGAGTAAGAGGGGCTTAATATTTAACAATAGATAGAGAATTCCTGCCGAAGAAAGGATATAGACCAGGATGTCAGCTACAGCATAGAAAGCATTTAAATTACGTTGGAAACGCATGGGGCTTACCTGTTCAGTTTTAGCCATCTCATTCATGGTCCAGGACTTAACATCCCAGGCTCCGGAAAAAAAGGTTTGCTTAATTCGTAATAAACCCAACCGGGCAAAGCCCCCGGGATTATCCTTAATCCATTGTTTGGCAGCTGGTTTTAGTACTTTATCCAAATGGGGAGCTAACTTTTCACTACCCTGATTTTCAGCTAATTCAGCTTCAATCTGTTTTTGCAATTGTGGAGAAGCGGGGATTTTTTCTAGAGGCATCCAAGCGCCGGTAACGTTATAGGCGTTGTTATTTACATATAATACATAGCCGGAGTTATAGGATATGGGAATAAAACTCCCGTATTTATGGAAGTTACGCAGAGTCCAGGGGGAAACCACCATTGTCATTAATATGCTGACGGTAAGCACTAAAGCCAGAGTTTCCCGTCCATCCTTGTTTTTTAACCAAATATATAAGCCAACCACCAGGGGATAGGCCAGGAAGAAAGGTTTAGTTAAGGCGGACAGACCTATAGCAATGCCCAGCAAGGGGTA
>DIRQ01000100.1:0-7803 GCA_002424365.1 Syntrophomonas sp. UBA5432
CTGGGTAACCCCGGAGTAGAATTTTTTATGGATTTTAACCAGAACCTGATGGGAACAAATCCCGACCGTCATCCCAAGATATTTTACTGGAATAAAACTTATAGCAAGTGGGTAGCACTGGCCAGCTACCTGGTCGCATCCGGTAAAGTCAAAGGCATAAATGATGGAAATTATGAGGGTTGGTTTGTAGTCATGGGCTGTATACAACCAACCTTTATCGACATAGGTGGACACTGGGCTGATAAAATCACCAACCGCGTAAATGGTCTGGGATTACTAGAAGGCTATCCTGATCCCACAAATCCGAGTAGTCTGACCCGGACGGCCGATCTGGAAAGAATTATCATCCGCTCCGAACTGACTACCACAGTAGCCAAAATCCTTGGGTTGGCACCCGGTGATACCCATCTGTATCCGACTATCACTTATATGACTGATTGGGAAAATGACCAGGTGCTGCAGTCCAAATATACCGATGCCGCACAGATTCCGGAATGGGCACGCCCCTATATTGCTGGCATGACCAAAGCTGGTCTGGTTAGCGGTAAAGGTAACCGTTTCGCTCCCAATGACCAACTAACCCGCATCGAAGCTGCTGTCATTATCTCCAATGCTCTAAGAGATGTACCTGGGTTTGGCACTCCGGCAGATCTGACTGTTTATACAGATTCAGCTCAGATTCCAGAATGGGCTATAGGCAAAGTAGCTCAGGGCACCATCGGCGGTTATCCGGATGGAACCCTGCGACCTAATCAACCTATCAAACGCGGTGAAGCCCTGACTCTTTTATTAACATTGCTCAGAGGTTTAGGTTGGTAAAACATAAAAACCCTCGCTCTTAATACTGGCAGTTAAGTTACATCTAAAGAGTGATTTATCAAAAAATGAAGCTCGCCAGATGATGGAAGCAGCAGGATATCAGATTGAAAAAAGTGGCGGCATCGCAGGGGGAAACACTATTAACCATGCTGTGGTACCAGGAATGAACTGAGGATATGCGTGCACGTTTCACTTAGCTTGGGAAATATGGTGACGATTGCGGTCAAACCGCAAGTTGAGTATGAGTAAAAAGGGGAATAAAAGGAGGAGATAGACATGGCGTTTTGCGGCAATTGCGGAAATCAGATACAGGATGGAGTAAAATTTTGTCCCTCGTGCGGCAGCCAGGCACAGCAGGGCTACGGACAGCCAGCGCGGATGAAACGTGCTGACGAGGTGGAATTCAAGATATACGGCGAGGATCTGCAATTTGTGGAAATCATGCTCGATCCCGGCGAGACGGTTGTGGCCGAAGCGGGCGGCATGATGTATATGGACAGCGAAATCAAGATGGACACTATTTTCGGGGACGGCTCTGGCCGCGACGAGGGTAAGGGGGTTATGGATAAGCTGCTTTCGGCTGGCAAACGTATGATAACTGGTGAAAGCCTGTTCATGACCACCTTCACAAACAGCGGGCACGAAAAGAAATGCGTCTCCTTTGCCGCCCCCTATCCTGGCTGTATTATCCCCCTCGACCTGACCGAGGTGGGCGGGACGCTTATCGGCCAGAAGGATTCTTTTTTGTGCGCAGCAAAGGGCATATCCATCGGCATCGCGTTTCAGAAGAAGATCGGCGTCGGCCTGTTCGGCGGTGAGGGCTTTATCATGCAGAAGCTGGAGGGCGATGGCCTTGTCTTCATGCACGCTGGCGGCACTATCATCAAGAAAGATCTGGCGCCCGGCGAGACGTTGATGCTGGATACCGGTTGCCTGGTGGCACTGACAAAAACGGTGAATTACGATGTTCAGTTCTCCGGTGATGTCAAGACTGCGCTGTTTGGCGGCGAGGGCCTGGTGCTGGCTACCCTGAAAGGACCGGGGACGGTCTGGCTGCAATCCCTGCCCTTTTCCCGCATGGCCGACCGCATCATTTCCGCCGGCAGAAAAGGAGGTAAAGGAAAAGAGGAAGGCAGCATACTGGGCAATGTGGGCATAGGAAATCTTTTAAGCAATAATTAACAGGCATCGTGCTCTGTCATGTCATAATCGGCCGTAACCGACCAGACCGCCTATATAATAAACGATGGTATTTACCAACTGCCATACGGAGGCAACCGTAACGGGTGAAAATCGGGTCACAGGGTTAGTGGACGCCAATTATTACGGCCGCTACATTCAAAGGCCGGTTTATCAGCTGCTACTCCGGTAACAGTTTCGGGCCCCAGGGCAAATCACCCGGGCGGAATCACACCTGAGGTGATTACTTATTCAATAGGAATATATAAAATGTGGCATGATCAAAAAATTGGCTCTGTAAAGTAAACATGAAAAAATATTACCCAAATCATGCGGTTGAAAGTTTAGGTTGGTAAAAACCACTTGCTCTTTGAAAAAGAAGAACTGCTTGCAAAGTGATCGAGTGCTTCCCCTACCCGATTCATCAATTATAAAATCAATAAATTGAAGGAGAAACTGCTGGATACCAACCTTTCCATCGCCCAGGCCTTTGCTGATTGCAATATGAATTATAACGGCCATTTCGCCAGAGTATTTAAAGATAAAACCGGCGTTTCCCCTTCCGCTTATCGGAAAAAGTCAGGTGAAATGAAAAGAGGGTTAACCCATGAAAGATCAGATTGAGGATGTACAAAGGAGTCTGGATAAATCATTCCAGTCGCTTTTTGAGGAACAAGAACTGCTGGCGAAAGTAATTGAGTTCTTCCCCTATCCGATTCAGATTTTCTCCCTTGATGGGACGGCGAAGCTGATTAACAAAGCGAATCTGGAAATGATAGGCATCAGAAGCATTGAATCCCATGTGGGCAAATATAATGTTTTTGAGGACCCAATCGTGCGTGAGCTTGGTTTTATAGAGCAGGTCAGGCAGGTGTTGACAGGCAAAACCGTATATCTTACCGATTTCAATGCTTCCTATCAGGATATGATTCGGTATTTTAATGTACAAGACAGAGATATACAGACTATAAGCTCAGACATTACATGTTTCCCTTTGGTAAACGCTGATGGTGTGGTAGAATGCTTTGCCGCCGTTTTTATCTTTAAAAAAATATACCGGGGGAAAGAAGAAATTGAACGGGGCAGACAATACATAGAAACTCATTGGCAGGAGCCGTTTGATGCCAACGAAACGGCAAGGGCAGCATGCCTTAGCAAAGCCCATTTCACCAAGCTGTTTAAGAAGCATACCGGCGTAACCCCGCATGAGTATTATATCAATTATAGAATCAGCAAATTGAAGGAGAAGCTGCTGGATACTAACCTTTCCATTGCCCAGGCCTTTGCCGCCTGCAATATGAATTATAACGGTCATTCCGCAAGATTATTCAAAGAGAAGGTTGGTGTTACCCCATCTGTATACCGGAAAATGTCAGAGTAGAATAAATTGTCCCGTAAAGTAATAAAGGAAGCCGGGTTTTGGTTTAGTAACCAAAGCCTGGCTTTTTAATTTCAAAACAACATTTTCCTTACTAATTATAAGCATATTCAACCTATCCTTACAGCCAACCGGTTTAATAAAATTATTAATAGCAGCATTATTTGCGAGGACTTCGAAAAGGAAAATGAGTTTATGGGGAGGAGATGACAATTATTTACAAAAGATCTAAGTTTAAAGTTATTTCGGTTTTATTGGCCATAGTGATGGTAATGGTGCTATGGCCGGGTGTGGCTGTGGCCGATACCACACCACCGGCTTTTGTAGAGGGTAAATACCCTACAAACAATCCGCAAATGGCAGGTTCCCGGCAGATCTCTATATACTTCACAGCACAGGAACCAGCGTATTACCATGCTGTTCTGCTTTCGGACGGAGCTAGTGCGCCCTCCAAAGAACAGGTTGCAGCCGGACAGGATGCCAGCGGCCATGCAGCCATAAGGGTATATAAAAATAAAGGCAAAGAAACAGATATAACTATAAGCGGTTTTGTGCCGCTGCATGGCACAGATTATGACGTCTATGTGGTGCTGAAGGACGACGTAGGCAATTTGTCTGAACCGGCAATGGTGGATTTCCCTTCGCCTCCGCCCGCGAACCTGGTAGCTAACGGTTACCCGCAGATTGGGGTTATCCAGCCGGAGGGGAGCAAACAGGTGCAGATAAAGGTAAAGCTGCAAAACATCGCAAACGACCGCAAGGGCAAGGTGTACTGGGTGCTGCTGCCAGATGGAGCACCTCGTCCCAGTATTGAGCAGGTGGCTGCAGGCACCGATGGCAGTGATAATACTGCAATCACTTGTGGCAGCCCTGAATTTAGCCAGGGCAGCGAGGAAACCTTCCTGGTAACTGGAGCGACTGGGGGAACGGCGTATGACTTGTACATGGTGGTGGGTCATACCTACTACGTTAATCCTCTCGCCAACTGCACCGACGTCTTAAACCTGGATATCACCACCCCTGCAGATATAGCAGGAGAAATGGTCTGCGCTATCGATACAATGGAGTTTGGGACCCTGGCGGAGGCCTTGAGCGCGGCAGGCGACTCCGCAACCATCAGGCTGCTCAAAAGTTTCACGACCGTGCAGACTGTTACGATCGATACAAAAGACATCACTTTTGACTTAAATGGAAAGAGTCTCACTATCACAACGGCTGCCAATGAAGGCCTAAAGGTAACAGGAGGGAGCGTAGCGCTTACTGGTGAAGGCGCACTAAATGTCACCGGCAAGCTCTACGGCGTGTGGGCCGATAACAGCAATGTCACTGTTACCAATGCCACTGCCAGCGATACGGACATATCCGGCACTGCCTCAGGTATGGGCGTATATGCTACGGGCGGCTCAGAAGTGACTGTGCGCGGAGATGCGACCGGTGCTGCTCATGGCGTTAAGGCGGAAAACGCCTCTACCAAGGTTACCGTAAATGGCAATGTTTCGAATAGTGCACAGGTGACGGGCGCTGTACACAGCAGCGGGCAGGCCGAGGTGCTTGTTAAAGGCAACGTAATTAGTTCTGATTCTTATGGCGTACACGCTATTGGTGGAACAATTACCGTTGAAGGCAATGTCAGCGCCAGCCACGGAGCAATGGCAGAGGATATGAACTCCCAAATTATCATCTGGGGAAACCTCTCCGGCTACAACAATGGCGCAATCGTTTACTCCGGTAATGGCACCATCACCGTGGACGGTGAGATCAGCGCCAACATAAACTATGTGCAGATCGGGTCGAAGGGTTTGACTAAAGGGACCGGTGTTGACGACCCTGCCAAGCCAGGTTACCTCAAATACAGCGATAACACTGAAGACGTCACTGGCGCAGTGTGGGTCAAAGACGCAACGTCGTATACTGATGCGGTTGCCGCCGCTAAGACTGCCTTGACCTGGGAGTCTATTAGAGGAGCAAACAGCACAGAAAATAATGTGACTACTAACTTGATAAATCCGTTGCCAACTACAGGTAGCAATGGTACTACCATTACCTGGAGTACATCCCCGATTGGTTGGATAAACACCAGTAGTGGAGCAGTTACCAGGCCTACCTCGGCTCAAGGTAACCAAACGGTAACCTTGACAGCCACCATCAGAAAAGGTTCTACCAGTGCTGCTAAGGACTTTACTCTAACGATTAAGGCAGCTGCAGCAGAGCAGACTTCCGATGAAGCCATCGCCTTAGATTTGGCTGCTTTAACCTGGAACAACATTAAGGGTACAAATAATACGGAAAACAGCATAACAAGCAGCCTGAACTTTGTATCGGCTGGAGCTAATGGTACTACCATTACCTGGAGTGCATCCCCAGCGGGCTGGATTAATACTACTACCGGGGCAGTCAATCGACCAACCAAAAGCCAGGGTAACCAGACCATAACCCTAACAGCTACCATTAGCAAAGCTGGAGGGACCCCTCAGAGCAAAACCTTTACTATTACCATAACTGCGCTTTCCAGCAGCAGTGGTGGTAGCGGTGGTGGCAGTACTACTCCTACCGGTATATTAGTAACCTCCTCGGGTAAAACCGCAAGTGAAAACGGAGTTACCGTCACTTTCCCTGCCGGAGCAGTGGAGAGTGATATCCAAGTACAGGTGAAAGAAGCAGCTCTAAGTGCAGGGATGACCCTGCCGAATGGCAGTAAGCTGCTCAGTAATATAATGGATATTATAAAAGACAAGTCCGGCAATTTCAAAAAAGCAGTTACCATCACCCTATCCTTTAATAAATCCGAGTTTAACCCAGATGAATATGACATTGCTATTTACTACTACGATGACGATACGGGTAAATGGAAAGCTTTGGACAACATTAGGCTTAACCTGGAGGCAGGTAGCATAAGCGGTGATACTACTCATTTTACTAAATTTGCCGTAATAGCTACTCCCAAAACCTTTAAGGAAGAAAAACTAGTTAAACCTGTAACTCCCCAACCGACCGTAAATATTCCCAGCGATATTTCCGGTCACTGGGCTAAAGACAGCATTATAAAAATGATTAATGCCGGAGTTATATCGGGTTATCCTGATGGAACCTTCAAACCTGATAAAACCATTACCAGGGCTGAATTCACTGTTATGATAGTCAAAGCCTTGAATTTGGAAACCAGAGCGGGGAAAACATTTACCGATACCGCCTCCCACTGGGCTAAAGAAAGCATATCTACAGCTGCCGCTTACGGTATTATCAGCGGCTATGATGAAAACATCTTCGGTCCCGATGACCTGATTACCAGAGAACAGGCAGCAGTAATCATCGCTCGTGCTGCTAAACTAGAAACTGCCACTGATGAGTCAAACTTTACTGATAACAAAGCTATCTCCTCCTGGGCCAAAAAAGGCGTGGCCGCTGCATTTAAAGGCAAGTTTATCACCGGCTATCCCGATGGCACTTTTAAGCCGCAAGGAAAAACCACCCGGGCGGAAGCAGCCGTTATAATCGGTAAACTATTGAAGTAACATCTAAATTAAATACGATATTACCAAAACGGGGCATTCCTTTAGATAGGAATGCCCCGTTGGGTATAAACTAGCCATATAGTGATAATCCTCTTCTTGCCGTGATTTCAAAAAGGTCTCCCATAATAATACCCGGGAGGCCTTTTATGCTTCATATTTATTCTTTTTCAGTCTAGCAAATATTTTCATGAAATCAACCAGTGGAATTATTAACACCGACATTAGTACCACGATACCCCATTGTTCAGAATTGAGAGGCACAACCCGGAATAATGAATTAAGTGCCGGAGTAATAATGACGCCTACCATAAGGAGAGCGGAAAATAGTGCTGCCCCTACCAGGTATTTGTTGCTGAATAATCCCAACTTGAAAATAGACTGGTAACGAGATCTTTCATTAAAAGCATGCACTATCTGGATTAGACCCAGTGTAGCAAAAGCCATTGTCACTGCCACTGGTTGGGAATAATTGCTCATCCCTATATAATAAGCGGTCAGTGTAATAGCCCCCTGAAATATCCCCTGATAAATGATACTGATTCCCACACCTCCCGCAAATACACTGGTATTTGCAGGCCTGGGTTTTTGTTTCATAATATCCTTTTCACCCTTATCAATACCCAGGGCCAGAGCGGGAAATGTATCGGTGACCAGGTTAATCCACAAAATATGAACAGGAAACAGTATAGGCCAATTTAACATGGTAGCAATGAACAATGTAAGTACTTCCCCGATGTTGGCCGATAACAGGAATTGTATAGATTTACGTATATTACTGTATATTTTTCTGCCTTCCTGAACGGCCAAAACGATAGTGGCAAAGTTATCATCAGAAAGCACCATATCTGATACACCTTTGGCTACATCGGTGCCGGTTATGCCCATACCAACACCTATATCGGCAGTTTTCAGAGC
>DIRQ01000100.1:8062-8866 GCA_002424365.1 Syntrophomonas sp. UBA5432
TGCTCTGGAGATACACGGGCATATACCGAATAGTGATGAACTTGCTGCATAAAATCCTGATCAGAAATCTTATTCAGTTCACTGCCGGAAATTACTTCACCCTGATCTTGTATAATACCTAAATCAATGGCAATGGCTGCAGCTGTATCCCGATGATCACCGGTAATCATTACCGGTCTGATACCGGCATCTTTACATACTTTGATAGCTTCCCGTACTTCCTGTCTCGGCGGGTCGATCATACCGACCAGACCCAGGAAGATGAGATCATTTTCTGTGTCAGCCGGATTAGGATTCACAATTGCAGTTTCACTATCCTTATAAGCCATGGCCAAAACTCTTAAAGCTTTGGAGCCCATGTCGGTGTTGGCCTTTTTAATATCCTGAAAGGTAGCTTCATCCATAGCTTTAATCTGACCATCAATTAGAATCCGGTTACATTTACTAAGCAGTACATCCGGTGCACCCTTGGTTAATATACGATAAGTATTATTAATTCTATTTACCGTAGTCATTAATTTGCGGTCAGAGTCAAAGGGGATTTCTGCGGTTCTGGGAATAGTCGTTTCCAGTTGTTCTTTTGTTATCCCCTCATTGGCAGCAAAATAAAGTAAAGCAGTTTCAGTGGGATCACCCAGTGCAGTTAACTGGTCGTTTTCCCCTCGGCTTAAAATTCCATCGTTGCATAGCGTCATCGCCTGCATGAATATCTCCAGGTCGGCATCAATTTTCAGCTCATCATCAGCGTTAAAGTGGCGGTTACCAACATAAATCTCCCGCACCGTCATTTTATTTAAGGTAAGA
>DIRQ01000037.1 GCA_002424365.1 Syntrophomonas sp. UBA5432
ATAAACGGAAAAGTTGAAACTGCTATACCCCGGCCTGTAACCCCGGCGGTAAAGGCTACAGTAACCGGTGGGGGGAGGTATTAAGATGGGTCTGAACTTGAGAAAAAGCCTTGGGGGTTACGCTTTAATTAGTCTGGTTATAATTTTATTTTTGGTATTGAGCTTACCTACGGTGGCAGAGGCAGAAGGAACCCTTTCTATGACTGCCAAAGCAGGGTTCAATGGTTATGTACGTACCGGCGAGCCCGTATCTTTTGCTGTAGAAATTGAGAACCAGGGGCCGGAAATCAGGGGTGACTTACAGGTAAGGTGCAATCAATTTGGTTCCCGGGTGATATATAGCCGGCAGGTAGTTTTACCCCGAGGTGCCTGCAAGAGTTTTAACATCTATGCATCTGATGACCAGAGCCAAAGCTTTAACCTTCGCTTAATGGCTAAAGATAAAGAGCTAGTTTCTAGCCGGGTTAAGGTTACTCGCTTACCACCCCAGGAAATGATGGTAGGAGTACTGTCAGATAACCAGGAAGCTTTAAACCACCTGGGGGCAGTGAAATTACCAGGTAATGCCCAGAGGGTTACTGTAATAAACTTGAAGGGTGAGGATATACCCTCTAACCCCATAATGCTGGAAAGTATGGATGTTTTAGTTCTAGCTGATTTTTCCAGCCACAATCTACGTCCTGAACAGCTATCCTCCATGCAAAGCTGGGTAGAAGGCGGGGGATTACTGGTAACCTGTGGTGGGGCTAGCTGGCAAAAAACTTTAAACTCCCTGCCCGAGATATTACTACCGGTGCAAGTTTCCGGCAGTGTCCAGGTAAGCTCCCTGGCAGAGCTGGAAAAATGGACCGGACAACAGCTACCAGCAGGAAAGAATATTATTCTTAGCCAGGGTGAAATTACCCGGGGTACTACATTAGTAGCTAACGGACAGAGTCCAGTACTGGTAGCCTGTAAAACAGGCCATGGGAATGTTTATTACCTGGCTTGTGATCCTGGCTCCAGTCCCTTTGATAATTGGTCCGGCAACGATAGTTTATGGCTTAACATTTTTACTAACAGTGACCCTCACCAGGTCATAAGTGCAGCTAATGCACGGACTATGATGATGGACCAGCGACGCCATGAGATAGGCTGGGCCCTACGCAGTATACCAGCATCTGATTTACCTTCGCGGGGGTTGCTGGCAGCTGTATTATTGCTCTACATTCTTATATTAGGACCCGGGGCTTATTTATTACTGAAAAAGTTTGACCGTCGAGAACTGGGTTGGATAGTTATACCTCTTACTGCCATATTACTTTTCAGCGCTACCTATTTTGTAGGCTTTAAGGGTAAAGGACGTGATGTTTTTACCCGGGTTATTTCTATAGTACAGATGGAACCGGAGTTTGATTATGCCCGGGTAAATTCATATATAGGTGCCTTTGCTCCTACCCACCGGGATTTTTCCGTTAAGCTAACTGGTAACTTGCTGGTAGATATTTTGCCGGTGGATTTCTACCGGGATGGCCCGGGGATAGATAACGAAAATTTACCGGTACTGGCTACGGTGAAGCAGGGTACAGACACCAAAGTTAGCTTCGGTGACCTCAGTCGCTGGTCGACCCGTTCGATTGCCACCCGCAGCAGTATATACCAACCCGGAAACATTGACGCTAAACTTTACACCCAAGGTAATAAAATTACCGGTACAGTAACTAATAATACACGTCAGACCCTGAGCGATTGCATAATTTTCAGCCGCTATGGTTATCAGAAGCTTAATAAGCTCGAACCTGGAGAAACCGCGCAGGTTGATTTTATGCTATACCTGTCTATGCAAAATCGGCCGTCCTATTATCGTTTGTTTGAGTCCTATCCGATTAATTATCCCCGAGGATTTAATCCGTTTAGGGCCCAAGACAATAGTAAAATGCGAATAATGGAGATGTACTTTAATAGAGGGCAAGGGCAGGATAACGAAAAACTCATGTTTATAGGCTGGTCTGAGGAGGAGATTAAAGGTGTTCTGGATAATAACGGATTAGGTAAGGTATACCCGTCTACAGCTTGGGTGTCACCCGTACCAGTCAACCTCCTGCAGGGGGATAGAGTATCGATTCCCCCGGGGATAATAAATGGCCGCATAATAGAGGTTAAAGCTAATCATTGTGAACAAAACTTACAAGGGGTTCAATTTGGTGGGGGACCAGTTACCTTCCAACTGGATTTACCCTATGAACTTAGTTCATTGCAGGTAGAAAAATTAAACTTATTAGCTCCAGCTGAGAGTTTTCAAAGCGCCCGGTGGGTAAGGATGGAGTTATACCAATGGTCCACGGGAAGCTGGAAAGAGATAAAATACCAGTTAATGGGCAACTCCATTGAAGACTGGCAGAAATATTTATCTGAGAAAGGCAGCTTACGAGTGAGAATAAGCCCATCTGGTACGGATGGATGGGTACATTTACAGGGGGTAACCCTTACTATGGAAGCTAATTATCAGAATCGTGGTCAGCAACCAAGTTTGACCACCATCGAGGGGAGGTAATAAAGATACTGCTTATAGAAAAATTGTGTAAGCAATATGGAAAATTGACCGCAGTAGATAATTTATCTCTGGAAGTAGATACAGGAGCTATATTCGGTCTGGTTGGTCCCAATGGTGCCGGTAAAACCACTACCATGAAAATACTGGCAGCACTTTTAACCCCAACCTCAGGACGGGCCTGGATTGCTGGGGAGGACGTTAGCACCAATCCTTCGCGGGTAAGGCAGCTGGTTGGTTATATGCCCGATTTCTTTGGAGTTTATGATGATCTTAAGGTTGATGAATACCTGGACTTTTATGCTGCCAGCTATGGTATTCCTGTCCGGGAAAGACGAATGATTATTGGCGATTTACTGGAGCTAGTAGATTTGAGCCATAAACGCCAGGCCTATGTAGATTCCTTATCCCGGGGCATGAAACAGCGCCTTTGCCTGGCCCGCAGTCTGGTTCATGACCCGGCCCTGCTGATCTTAGACGAACCTGCTTCCGGTCTTGACCCCCGGGCACGGGTAGAAATGCGGGAGTTGTTAAAAGAATTAAAAGCCATGGGTAAGACCATTATTATCAGCTCCCATATACTGCCGGAGCTGGCTGAACTCTGCACCCATATTGGTATTATGGAGGCGGGACAACTGGTGATAAACGGCACCAACGAGGAGATAGTAGAACATACTCGAACCGGAAGAATTCTGCAAATAAAGGTAATGAACCAGGCCGATGGAGCTGCACTTATATTGCAGGAGGAACTTGGTCTTACTGAGATGCCTTTTCTTAATAACTGCCTGGATATTCCCTTTAGCGGCAGTGACGAAGATCTTAACCGCATTTTAACCCGTATGATTAAGGACGGTATTCCGGTAATATCGTTCAGTGAAGGCAAGAACAACCTGGAGGATATTTTCATGCAGGTTACGAAAGGAGTGGTTCAGTAATGAAAAGGCTAGTTCTAAACCCGGTGCTGGATAAGGAATTTCGTTCCCGCATGCGGACCTGGAAGTCTCCCTTGTTGATAAGTTTGTACCTGGGGACCCTGGCTCTAATTACTCTGGGTTATTACTGGACCCAGCAGCAAAGGATTTATTACTCTGGTTTTGGACCCGATGTGGGGCCCCAGATATATGTTACTCTGACCATATTCCAGTTAATGCTGGTCTCTTTCGTTACCCCAGCTTTTACCGCTGGAGTAATCAGCGGTGAGCGGGAGAAACAGACTCTGGACCTCCTGATTTGTACCCGGCTGTCGGCTATTTCAATAATTTTAAATAAACTAATGGCCTCGATAGCCTATATACTACTATTGATAATATCTTCATTACCCTTTTTCGGGGTAGTATATTTCTTCGGCGGCATATTACTTAGCGAATTGGCACAGATATTTCTGGTCTATTTAATGACGGCTCTTACCTTTGGCGCGGTAGGGGTTTTTTGTTCCACTATTTTTCGCAAAACTCAGGTGTCGGTAGTGGTAACTTATGTTATCGTCTTTTTCTTCTTGGCTGGTACGGCAGCCATAACTGCATTTTTGGTAAATGTTCGGCCCAACTTCGGCGGTGTTCCGGTGATAGCTTATCTCAATCCGCTGGTAGCATTGTATTCAACCTTCCCGGGCTCTTTTGCTCGGGGTTTGCCGCTAAACTTTGCACCTGGACCCAGCGGGGCGGTGGGCGCCAATGTGACAAGTCTGCAGCCTTGGCAGTATAACTTTATCGGTGATGGCATTATTATAGTAGTGCTATTATTTATTGCCATATTACTTTTGGATCCGGTAGGACGATTCTCCAGATTAAAACGCTGGTTTAAACGAAAGAAAAAAGTGCAGGTGGATAGCGGGGAGATAAGTAAGAAAATAGACACTGAATCCACTGAAAACTATGAAGGACACTGAGGTTTTTAAAATATTTATTTAACCTATAGCACTCTCACCTCTATTTTAATTGATGGTTGTCGTATGCCCTTTAAGGTATGGCCTCCGGCTTAGAGGGAATAAGTAGGCGTCTAACACAGCTATCTTGTGAATAATTTTGAATTGAGAATTTGACTAATTATTTAGAGTGAGGGGTGAGGCGTGAAGCATGAGGGTGTAGGGGCAGACCCGTGTGTTTGCCCAGCCGACCACTGAACCCCGGGCTTTTAATCTGTCGCTTATAAATTTGTTTCCGGTCGAACACATGGGTTCGCCCCTACAGGTTATGTGTAATCCGGGAAGGAAGTTTAATCGATGGTTTTTGGGTGCCCTTTAGAGATGCCTATGGGTGGGGGTGAATAAATGAAGATATCCATCATAACAAAGTACATAATGAAGCTTAAGTCGGAGCGGCGCAGCTTTAATGACCGGGAAATTAAAACTGCCCTACAACCGGCATGGAAACGCTTACAAAGGCAGCATTTCATGGTCAGCCTTTTTAGAGGTTTGGCTGTGGCTATGTTAGCAACGCTATTGCTGCTAGCCTATTCCTTCCTGCGCCCCTGGGCTGATACTACGTATTATTGCCTGGTTGTAGCAGGAATTATAATTCTGGCTACAGTTGTACTGGCTTTAATCTCACGTCCGGGTTTATGGGAAGCAGCTTGCCAAGTGGACGCTAAAGGCCTAAAAGAGCGGGTAACTACTGCTCTGGAATTATCCAATTCTGTTTCAGATAACCCGATGCAGCGATTACAAAGAGAGGATGCATTAAGACACCTGCGGGAAGTGGACGCTGCGGCCACTTTTCCTCTGCAAATACCCCGGCGGGAGGGTAAGATTTTACTGGTTCTGACCGGATTCTTGCTGCTGCTTAATGTAATTCCCAATCCCTGGCAGGGAGAGGTGAACCGGCAAATGGCGGTTCGACAAGAAATTGCCCAGCAGCAAAAACAAGTGGAGAAAGTTAAAAAGGAATTAGCCAAGAAAAATGAAAAGGCCCCTTCTGCCAAACGGGAAGAGGGGATTAAGGCCCTGGAAGATTTACAGCAGAAGCTAGGATCAGCTAAAAAGCAGGAAGAAGCCATGAAATCCCTGGCTGCTACAGAAGAGCAATTACAAAAAGTCTCCTTAAATAAACAGGACCATGTAAACAGTGATGTGGAACGGCTGTCCCAGATGTTAAAACAAGAGGAGATAAGCCGGGAATTGGGTGAAAAGTTGGCTGCCGGTGATAGCCGGGAAGTAGAACAAAGTTTTGCTAAAATGGCAGAAAAACTACCAACTATGTCCAGCGCCGATCAGCAAAAACTGGCTGCCAGCCTGAATGAATCATCGGCAGCCATAAGTGATGCAGGCCTAAAAAAGCAGCTAAATCAGGCAGCCAAAAGCCTAAATAGCGGGTCGGCACGAACTGCAGGGGGGCAATTAAGTACGCTGGGTGCAACCCTGGGTGCAATGAGCAGTCAGGCAGCGGTAAACTCGGATTTAGCTCAGGCGCAAATGGCATTGCAATCGTCCCGAATGGCCATAGCGGCAGCGGGTAGCAGTAGTAACGGGAATCTGGCAGCTACCGGTAATACTTGCTCACATCCTGGATGTAATACCCCTGGCGGCAACGGAACCTGACAGGTAAGTGGTAATTCTCCTGGAGGGGGAAATTCACCGGGGAGCGGTAGTGGGCAGGGGATAAAACCGGGAACTGGTGCCGGGGCAGGAGCAGGAGCTGGAGCTGGAGCTGGAGCTGGAGCAGGAGCAGGAGCAGGCATGGGCACCAGTAACCAGGATAACCCGCAACAAAAAGCTTCATCCGGTGGACCGGCAGGAGGTAGTTTGCCGGCAGCTATAAATACTGCAGATTACGAAAAAATCTATGACCCGGCCCGGATAGGAAGGGCTGGAGAAACTTCATATGTAAAAGGCCAGGAAGGTAGCGGCCCCCAGCAGACTATAGCCATAGATAATCCTGATATTATGCCCGATACTATGTTTCCTTACCAGCAGGTGGTAGGAGAGTACAGCCAGTTGGCCCGGGAATCCCTGAACCGCAGCGTAATTCCGCCAGGGACCAGGGACCAGGGACCTGGTACGAGACTACTTTTCTTCGCTGGAAAATTAATTCGTAAATGGGAGATAACAATGAAGTTGTCTTGTTAATAATTTTGTATTTCAAGCTTGCTTAATTGTCTTGAGTGAGGGGTAAGGATTTCTTCTTAACTCTGCAACCCGATAACATATTTTCATCCGTGGTTGGGTATACTCCGGCACTCAGCAGTAAACTAATTACCTAAAACCTAACTGAAGATGGCAATGAATGCCGGGGTATAGCCTTCGGGCATGGAGGGTTAGTTAGAAAATAGTTTGGAGGGTGTTTTGATGCAAGTAGAAGATTTTGCTCGGGTGGTTAAAGAAATAGAGGAAGAGATAGGCCGGGTAATGGTAGGGCAGAGGGATATTATTCGCCAGACCCTGATTTGCCTTTTAGCCGGTGGCAATGTTCTCCTGGAAGGGGTTCCCGGGCTGGGTAAAACCATGCTGGTTAGGACCATTAGCCAGGTATTATCCCTGGAATTTAGCCGTATCCAGTTTACTCCCGACCTGATGCCGGCGGATATAGCCGGGACTAATATTTTAAGCGAAGAGGTTGGGGGGAGCAGGCATTTTCGTTTCCAGCCGGGCCCGGTTTTTGCAAATATAGTACTGGCAGATGAGATAAACCGTGCCACTCCAAAGACCCAAAGTGCTTTGCTGGAAGCTATGCAGGAGAAGACAGTTACGGTGGGCGGTAAAACCAGAACCCTGCCCCAGCCCTTTTTTGTGTTGGCTACTCAGAATCCACTGGAAATGGAAGGGACTTATCCACTGCCGGAAGCCCAAATGGATCGGTTTTTATTTAAACTCCTGGTAAAATACCCGGGGGAAGAAGAACTTGGCAGCATTATAAACATGACCACCGGCAGTGACGAAATCACCCTTAAGCAGGTAGCAGGTGCAGATACCATCACTGCCATGAGCACTCTGGCACGGGAGATACCAGTTGGGGAAAGGGTACTGGAAATGGCTACCCGGTTGGTACTGGCTACTCATCCGGATAGTGAATATGCTCCGGAAAGTGTTCAAAAATATGTACGTTATGGCGCCTCCCCCCGGGGAGGTCAGGCCCTAATTGGTGCCGGTAAGGTACGGGCATTGATGGAAGGACGCTATAATGTGGCCTTTGAAGATATTGCCGAACTGGCCTATCCCGCCCTGCGTCATCGATTCTTTCTAAACTTCGAAGGCGAAGCCCAGGGCCTGGTCACTGATGAATTAATCACCGATATCTTACAGCACATAAAAAAGTAAGGAGTTAGGGGTAAGGGAAGTAGGTTAAAATAATGGATAATGTTTTTGACCAGCAGTTCCTGGCCAGTTTAGAGCGACTGTCGCTACAGGCCAGGAAAATTATTGCCGGCAAGCATAGCGGGGAGCGACGCTCACCTAATAGGGGGAGTTCGGTGGAGTTTGCCGATTTTCGTAACTACTCCAGCGGAGATGATTTTCGCCACATCGACTGGAATGCTTATGCCCGCAGTGAACGACTATTTTTAAAGTTATTTATGGAAGAGCAGGACCTTTTGCTAACCATTTTTATTGACCTGAGCCAGTCCATGGACTGGGGAGAACCCACCAAAGCCAGAGTGGCCAAACAGATAGCGGCTGCCTTTGCTTACCTGGCCCTGGCTAGTTTCGACCGGGTGGCTATTGCCTGCTGCTCCGATAATTTGCGGGCTTATTTACCGCCACTGCGGGGGAGAGCTGCGCTTAAAAGGGTATGGGATTTCATCGCTGGGCTTCCCTGCGAAGGGAATACTGATCTGAGTAAATCTCTGCAGGATTTTGGACGTTATGCCCGGGGAGGGGGTATGTCCCTGGTTATCTCAGATTTCATGACCCCGTCTGGTTATGAGGAGGGTTTAAAATATCTGCAGTACTTGAAACAGGATGTAATAATAATGCAGTTATTGGCACCGGATGAAATAACCCCGCCCTTAAACGGAGACCTGCGCCTGGTAGATTCTGAAAGCGGCGATGCCCGGGAAGTAACTATTACCCCGCTGGTGCTTAAAGCTTACCAGCGCAAACTACAGGAACACAGTGAAGGAATACGTAATTTCTGTTATCAACGTAACTTCGGTTATTTGCAGCTCAGCGCATCAGAACCGCTGGAAGATATTATATTACGCAGCCTTCCCAGCGCCGGTATTTTGGGGAGAAGGTGATAGTTTGCAGCTTTTTAATCCACTGGCATTAGGATTTGCCGTAATAATACCGTTAATAATACTGCTGTACCTGCTAAAGCCGCGGCGTCAGGAGATGATGGTTTCTAGCATTTACCTCTGGGAGCAGGTGCAAAAAGATATAGAAGCTAGTAATCCCTGGCAACGCCTTAAAAAAAACCTGTTGCTGCTGCTGCAATTATTAGCAGCAGTGCTGCTGGTAATGGCTCTGACTCGGCCTTATGTACCAGTAGCCCAGGATAGTGCCCGCCACCTGGTGGTGGTATTGGACTGTTCGGCCAGTATGGCAGCTAATGATGTATCCCCATCACGTTTTGATGAAGCTCGCCGAATTACCGGCAAAATGGCTAATCAGCTGGGGCCAGGTGATTGTATGACCTTGATTACTATGGAGGAGAAACCTGGTATTCTAGTTACCGCCAGCCGCGATCGCGCAGAAATTAAACGTCTGCTGCAAGAGACTAGTCTGAGTTCGGGTAGTGCCGATTTGGAACCAGTACTGGCTATTGTTTCGGCCATGTTAAAAAACGATAATAACATCTCTCTGCTCATTTTAACGGACGGGGGAGTAAAACCGCTGGAAAATCAAATTAAACTCTCCTGCCCGGTAAAAGTAGAGTTGATTGGTAAAAGTTCGGATAACCTGGCTATAACTACTCTGGCTACCCGCCGCCAGGGTTCACAGGTAATTACTTTGGCCCGGGTGCAGAACTTCAGTAAGCAAGTAATTAAAAGCGATATTGAATTACGAGCCCAGGAGATGCTAATAGACGTACGCAGTCTGGTAACAAAGCCCGGCGAAGTACGCGATATCATTTGGGAGGACCTGCCACCGGGGGTAGAGGTAATTGAAGCCCGGCTGTCAGTAGAGGATATCTACTCCCCCGATAACCAGGCCTGGGCAGTAGTGCAGGCTGCGGGTAAGAACCGTGCTTTGCTGGTCACCCCGGGCAACATTTTTATGGAAAAGGCTTTGAACCTGTCTGAGGCTCTGGACTTATATCGCACTAGTCCGGAAAACTACTTGCAGCAAAGTGAATATTATGACCTGTATGTATTTGACGGCTGGCTGCCACAGCAGTTACCCCCTGCTTCTGTCATAGTTTTAAATCCACCTGTCCCCAACCCATTCTTTGCTATAAATGGAACTAGCAAAAATATAGCTTCCATTACTGCCAGTGCCGATGAGCCGCTTTTAAGATATGTGGATGTCACTGGATGGCAGATGGCCGACACTAATAATATTACCCTGCCGGTGGGATTTAAAAGTCTACTTAACTATGAGCATAAACCACTACTTGCTGTCGGTGAATATCAAGGCCAGCGGATGGCATTATTTAGCTTTGACCTGCACCATAGCAATATTCCCCTGCAGACTGGTTTTCCTATATTGATAAATAATCTGGCTACCTGGTTATTACCGGAAAGACAGGATAATGTCGGTGTAATCAGCGGCGATGAATATAGATTTACACCTGTAGCGGGTAGCCAAGAAATTATTGTGCAAGGCCCGGATGGTAAAAAGGAGAACTACCGGACTCCATTTCCATCTGTTTTTTCAATTACAAAGCCTGGTCCCTATCGTTTTACTCAGGTGTATGATGATACCGAGCGTAGTTTTTGTGTGGTTAAGAATAATGGTAACCTGCTGGAGTCAGACCTAAAACCTCAAAACATAAGTTGGATAAAAACTAAACAAAGGCAGTCCGGAACCATGAGTAATCGGGAATTTTGGCCTTACTTGGCTGCGATATGTTTGTTCATACTCCTGCTGGAATGGGAGGTATACCGCCGTGGCTATTAGTTTTAACCACCCCTTCTGGCTGTTATTATTACCTTTACTTATATATCCCTTGTATCTCTGGTATCGCAGCAGTCAGCATTTGCCCCGCTGGAGACGAAACCTGATTATAACATTGCGAATAAGTCTTTTGATCTGTTTAATCCTGGCTGTGGCAGGGATAGAATTTCGTTTTCCCCTGCATAAGCAGAGCGTAGTCTTTGTGGTTGACGGCTCTGCCAGTTGCGAGAAGGTTAGAGAGCAGGCGGAAGATTTTATAAAAAAAGCCCTTGAGAAAAAGAAAGCCGATGATCGGGCGGCAGTTGTGTTATTTGGTGGTGACGCTCGGGTAGACCAGCCGCTATCTACGAATCCTAACTTTCATACTATTGAAACTGTGGTGGACCGTGACTATTCTAATCCAAGTGAGGGCATGAAACTGGCCGACGTGCTCATTCCCCGCGATTCGTTACGCCGGGTAGTACTTGTTTCTGATGGCTACCAGAATAGTGGGGACCTGATGAAAGAGGCGGCAGTTTTAGCCGAAAAAGGGGTAAGGGTAGATGTTGTACCCTTGTATCAAGATAGCGGGCCGGAAGCCCGTATTGAGAGCATGGTCATCCCCCAGAGGCTTTATCCCGGGGAGAAGTTTAGTGTCAAAGTTAAAATTGATAGTAATGTAGCTACTCCGGTAGTTTTACGCATATACCAGGACCGGGAAGTAATCGGTGAGCTTAATACTTCGGTTAACCGGGGAGAAAACTCTTTTAGCTGTGCCGCTATGATTAAGGAAAGCGGGTTTCATAGCTTTGAAGCCATAGCAGAATTTGAAAAAGATACTATCGCTGAGAATAATGTTGCTCATGCCTTTACTCTAGTTGAGGGTCCCCCCCTGATTTTACTGGTAGAGGGTTCACCCGGGGAAGCGGCTGCTATCAAATCTGCTCTAGATTCCCTGGAGCTGGACAACCGGGTAATTCCGGCTTATCAGTTTCCTGCCAGTATTGAGGAACTGCAGCGCTATGCAGTGATAATCCTTTGTAATGTCCCAGCCAATTCTTTGAAGGGTAATAGTATGCAGGCAGTTAATATGGCGGTGAAAAACCTGGGTCTGGGGCTTATAATGGTTGGTGGTGACCAGAGCTTTGGACCAGGAGGCTACTTCAAAACCCCAGTGGAAGAGGCCCTGCCGGTTTACATGGATTTACGGGGCAAAAAAGAAATTCCCAGCCTGGGACTTTTACTGGTTATAGATAAGTCGGGGAGCATGTCGGAATCGGCTGGTGGTTATGCCAAAATCGATTTAGCCCGAGAGGCGGCAGTGCAGGCTACTGAAGTGCTGGGGCCCATGGACCAAATTGGGGTACTGGCTTTTGATAGTGCGGCCAAATGGGTAGTTAAAATGCGTAAGGTAGATGATTTAACTGCCATTCAGGATGATATCGGTACGCTGCGGGCCGGAGGTGGTACCAGTATATACCCGGCTCTGGCCCTGGCTTATGATTCTCTGAAGAAGGCTGACACTAAATATAAACATATTATATTACTTACTGATGGACAGTCAGCTACCAGTGGGGACTATTATTTCCTGGCTCGTAAGATGGAAAAGGCCGGTATTACCATGTCTACGGTAGCAGTGGGTGATGGTGCGGACACAGAATTGCTGGAGATTCTAGCTGAATGGGGCCGGGGAAGATATTATTTTACCAATGAGGCTTATAGCATACCCCGGATATTTACCAAGGAAACTATTACCGCTCTCCGCAGTTACCTGGTGGAAGAGAATTTTACCCCGTTAAGAGTAGCCGGTAGTGAGGTTTTACATGGTATAACGGCGGTGCCTGACCTGCACGGCTATGTGGCCAGTACGGTAAAAGATTCGGCCCAGCTTATGCTGGAAAGCCATCGCGGTGATCCGGTTCTGGCTGGTTGGCAGTATGGATTAGGCCGGTCATTGGCATTTACCAGTGATGCCGGTGGGCGTTGGGCAGCGAATTGGGTTAGCTGGGAGAACTATAATCATTTTTGGGGTAATCTATTGTCCTGGGTATTACCCCGCAGCCAGGATAGTAGTTTGCGGATGGAGACTTATATAGAGGATGGTAAAGGATATATTAAAGTGGATGCAGATGATTATACGGCCACTTCATTAACATATAGCGCCACTATTATTAAACCTGACCTAAAAACAGAAAATTTAGAGCTGCAACCTGTGGCCCCGGGTAGCTTTGCCGGAAATTTTAAGGTTAAAGAACCAGGAGTCTATTTAATCAAGGTATTGCAAAAAAAAGAAGGAGAATCCCTGGGTAGTGTAAGCGGAGGGGCGGCTTTGTCGTACTCCCCGGAATATAATAATACCTTGCGGGATAATGCCTTCTTGGAGCAGGTAGCGGCCAAAGGTAGAGGGAGTATTATTTCCCGGCCAGAAGAGGCTTTTGCCGATAACCTGCCTCCATTAAAAGGTATCGTGGAATTATGGCCCTGGCTATTAATTATGGCCACTTGCCTTTTACCCCTGGATATTGCTGCCCGCCGTTTGAACATAAGGCAGGTTGATATAGAAAAAGCCCGTACCCGCTTACGCCGAGAAGTGGATGACCCGCTGGATACAGCATCAACCACTTATACTCGCCTGCAGCAGCGTAAGCAGCAGGTGCAGCAGCGGCGGGAAACGCTTAAATCTGGCCGCGCTTTGAATGATGGGTTGCTACCATCTTCATCCTCTTCTGATTTTAGCACCAAGGGTTCTAACCAGAAAGGTGAAAAACAAGATACCGGAGGGTCAGTTCTTGATACCTCCCGCCTGTTGGAGCGCAAACGAACGAGAAGCAAGGAGTGAGGGGGAGGGATTAGGGTTATAGGGGTAAAACTATGTATCTGCCCTGCTCATTTATAAGTAGTGTATTCAGTGTCTTCTGTGTCTAAAAAATTCTATTTTCTTATTAACCCATCATGCCCGAAGGACATACCCTAAAGGGCACACAGCAACCACCGATAAAAAATAGTAGCTGGGATTTAGTTATATTTTAAAAAACTCAGCTCCCTTAATGGTAGCGCGTTAGCGCTACATCCGTGTACCCTTTAGGGTGTGTTATTCATAAGAAATCAGTGCATTCAGTGTCTAATCAATATTTATGTCGAATGCAAGTGCGAAACTTCAGAGAATTTTGTGGTGGTAAAACGACTGAAAAAGAGGGGATTAGCGGAAAACTCCCCTCTTTTTATTTTTTTCTTTGCAGGAAAAAACTTACAATAATAGAAAAGCAAGGTATAAGCATTTGGCAGCGGTTAAGATTGGAGGGTATACATTGTCAGCAGCTCTTAGAAGTGTTAATGGGGAAATCCGGGTTGACATGAGATCGTTCAACACTTTTTCTGAAATTAAAAACCAACTGGAAAAAAAGCTGCAGAGAATTGACAGCTATGTGCTGGGAACCCTGGTCACCCTGGATATGGGTGATAAACGCCTTAGCAGCAAGCAGGTTAGAGAAATTGAGGACCTGCTATTGGATCACGGGCTGCACTTGAGGGAACTGAGGTCTAATAGTAAACCCAGAGAGGAGGAGGACGAAAATCCTTTTGGTGATATGCCTGGGTATAGTGATACCGCCCTTATTTGCAGGCACCTTAGATCCGGCCAAAAAGTTTTTTGCGAAGGGAATCTGGTAATTTTGGGTGATATTAACCCGGGAGCGGAGGTGGTAGCTGGAGGTAATATCGTGGTTATGGGTTCTTTAAGAGGCCTGGCCCATGCTGGGGCATTTGGTGATGAGAGAGCTATTATTAGCGCCTATCGCTTAAGCCCAACTCAGTTGAGGATTGCCAACCACATTACCCGCCCACCTGATGGGGAGGTAATCGTAGTTTCAACTCCTGAACTGGCTCGTATTAGAGCCGGTAAAGTAGTGATTGAGAAGTTAAAAATATGATTGGAGGATTAGGGATGAAAAGTAGAGTTATCGTCATAACTTCCGGAAAAGGTGGAGTGGGCAAGACTACAACCACGGCCAATATTGGTACCGCGTTGGCTATGATGGACAAAAAGGTGGTTATGATTGATACCGATATTGGTCTTAGAAACCTGGATGTGGTAATGGGATTAGAAAACCGCATTGTCTTCGATATAGTTGATGTGGTAAACGGTAATTGTAAACTGAAACAAGCCCTGATTAAGGATAAACGCTTTGATGGTCTTTACCTGCTACCGGCTGCTCAGACCAAAGATAAAACTGCAGTAAGTCCTCACCAGATGAAGAACCTAACCAATGAATTACGCAAGGATTTTGATTATATTCTAGTAGACTGCCCAGCCGGGATTGAACAGGGATTTAAAAATGCGGTGGCAGGAGCTGATGATGCTATTGTGGTTGCTACTCCGGAGATTTCATCGGTACGAGATGCTGACCGCATTATTGGCATGCTGGAAGCCAGCGGTTTGAATAATGCCCGCCTTATTATCAACCGTTTGCGGAGCAAAATGGTAAAGCGCGGCGATATGATGGATATAAATGATATACTTGATATCCTTTCTATAGAACTGCTGGGAGTAGTACCTGAGGACGAGTCTATTGTGGTATCCACTAACCGGGGGGAACCTGCTGTAATGGAAACCACTTCTCGGGCTGGAGGAGCCTATCGTCGTATTTCCCGGCGGCTCATCGGAGAAAAAGTGCCCATGTTGTCTATTGATGAGGAAAATTTAAATTTTGTCGACAGATTCAGGAAAATACTAAAATTAGCTAGATAGGAGGGGAGGTATGGCTTTGTTAGATATTATCACCAGATTTTTTGCCAAGGACAACGTATCTAGTAAAGATGTTGCCCGGGAAAGACTGCGCCTGGTTCTGGTCCACGACAGGGCCTCGGTATCTCCTGAGTTTTTGAACCAGCTTAAGGAAGACTTGATTAAGGTTATTAGAGAATACCTAGAGATTGATGAAGAAGCCTTGTCGGTGGATTTGGAAAATGAAGAAGATTCCATAGCCCTGGTTGCTAATATACCAGTTAAGGGTTTCAAGAGAGCGGGGTGATACTTCTCGAATATTACAAAAATCAGAATATTTTAGCTCTCAACCCGAGGGAACCCTCGGGTTTGCTGCGTTAATCTTGCACCGAATCCTGTTCAAAATTAGGTGGATGTTTCCCATATCCGAATAAATTTACTGAAATATCATTGCCTGGAAACTTTATGTAGATTACAATCAAATATAGAAATATTTACACAATTTCCTAAACAACATAGACTCATCCCCATTGTAGGGATAAATAAAAGCAGCATCGAACGGAAAAACATGGCACCTGAATAACAAGATAGCATAGTACTCGGACACAATGATGGATACCCGGTATTGAACTTTATACCGGAGACCATATAAATATATAAAATTTTTAAGGGGGTAATTTTTTAATGGAGAATTATCGGGGGATTTCTTATGAAACCGTACTGGCATGGGTTGAAGGCGGTATTGGCTACGTACAGTTTAACCGCCCTAAAGCCATGAATGCAGTTAATGTCAAACTGCTGGAAGAGGCTTATGAGGTTCTAACTGCTTACAGTGATGACCCGGAGGTAAAAGTAATTATTATTTGTGGTAACGAAAATGCATTTTGTGCTGGCGCAGACCTGGTCGCAGTTAAAGAGATGAATGCTTTTGAAGCACGGGATTTTTTGGATCATGTTCATCGCACTCAGTTTGCTATTGAGGATAATCATAAGCCAGTTATTACAGCGGTCAGGGGACTGGCTCTGGGTGGAGGTATGGAAATCATTCTCTCTAGTGATATTCGCATTGTTGCAGATAATGCTACCCTGGGTCTTCCTGAAATCAGCCTGGGAATATTTCCAGGTGCTGGAGGAACCCAGAGGTGGTCACGTTCAGCATCAATTTGCTCAGCCAAGCATTATATCTTTACGGGAGACTTTTTTAATGCTCAGGAGGCCTACCGTTTGGGTCTGATTAACATGATGGTTCCTGCTGATGAGGTTATGGATACGGCTGCGAAGATAGCCAGGAAAATATCCCGCAAATCTCCATTATCTCTGCGGGCAGCAAAACAAGCCATTAATAATGCTATGAATATGGATATTAAATCTGGTTGCCGGGCTGAACAAATAGCCTGGTCCATGATGTTTGCATCCGAAGACCAGAAAGAAGGAATGGGGGCTTTCCTAGAATCCCGCAGGGCAGAGTTCAAAGGCAAGTAATTAAAAGGTTGTCGAGGTGTAACATACATTTCTTTTAACTACTGGTAAACCCGGGGGGATCCCCGGGTTTACTGTTCTAATCCCTTCGCAGAGCCTCGATAGGGTCCAGATTGGCAGCTTGATTGGCGGGTAGAATGCCAAAAACAATACCAATAGTGGCCGAGAAGGTAAATGCCAGTAAGACAGTAGTCCAGGAAACTAGTGGCGGCCACTTGGCCAGGGCGGATATAAGGAAAGCACCACCTATACCCAGAGTCATGCCTATTATTCCTCCAAGGAGGCAGAGAACTATAGCTTCAATTAGAAACTGAATCAGGATATCCCGGCGACGGGCACCCAGGGCCATACGTAATCCAATTTCCCGGGTGCGTTCCGTAACTGATACCAACATAATATTCATAACCCCGATACCACCTACCAGCAGGGAAAACCCGGCAATAATTCCAATCACCAGAGTCATTACACCCGTTACTTTATTTACTGCTTGAATCTCTTGTTCCATATCCATGCCTTGATATAAGTCTTCACTGTGGTGGCGTTTTTCCAGTACTTTAATACTGCTTTGCATGGCCGTCTTAACATCTTCTGGACTACGGGTACCCCCTTCTATATAGGATATGCCGCCATTAGGGTAAATATCCAGCCAGACTCGAGTAGGAATATAAATTACTTTAGTTCCCATGCTAAACATAGAATTTTCGGCCTTGAGCAATCCGCAGACTACCAGGGCCTGATTACCGATAACTATTCTTTTTCCCAGGGCATTATCCCGGGGAAAAAGTTCCTGAGCCAATTCCTCATCAATCACTACTACCCTTCTTTTGCCCTGGCAATCACTGTTATTAAGGAAACGGCCTGCGGTTATCTTCAAAGGATGTAATCGGGCATAGTCGGCTTCTGTACCCAGGATTTGGGCAGTTTTAGATTTGTTCCTGCCTTTAATTGTGGAATAAGTCTGGGCACAAGGGAGCAAATATTCCAGTTCCGGGACATTGGCCTTTATAATCTCTATATCCTGCATGGTAAATTCCTTGCCGGTGGGAAGTTCATCCCTGCGCCAGTCCACCGTAATATAAAACAAATTGCTGCCAAATTGCTCCATTTCCTTCATAATTGATTGCTGCCCACCCTGACCAACTGCAACTACGGCAATTACTGCCGCAATACCAATCATTATACCCAGAGTGGTCAGAATAGAACGCAACATATTTGCCCGGATAGAATCCCATGCTACCCGTATGCTTTCACCTAGGTTCATATATCACCACCACCTTCAACAGCAGATGGTTCTATAAGGTGAGGATTGAGTATTTCGTCATTTACCAACTTACCATCACGAAAGGTTAAGACTCTACGGGCAAAAGCAGCTATATCTTCTTCATGGGTAACCAGTACGATGGTGGTATTCTCCTGGTAGAGTGACTGAAAAAGGTTCATAATCTCAAGGCTGGTGGCACTATCCAGGTTACCGGTGGGCTCATCGGCCAGAATAATATCCGGATTATTTACCAGAGCACGGGCAATGGCTATACGTTGGCACTGGCCTCCAGAGAGTTCCGAGGGACGGTGATGGATTCGATCCAGCATCCCTACCCGACCAATACAATCAAGGGCACGGGTATTGCGTTCATCTTTATTTACTCCGGCATAAAGCATAGGCAACTCTACATTGCGCAGTGCGGTCATGCGGGGCAGCAGGTTATAATTTTGAAAGACAAAACCAATTTTTTGGTTGCGAACGGTTGCCAGCTGGTCACTGTTCATACTGCTGACTTCAACTCCACCCAGCCAGTAGGCTCCGGAACTGGGGGTATCCAGGCATCCCATTACATTCATCAGGGTTGACTTGCCTGAACCGGAAGGACCCATTATCGCAACGAAGTCTCCTATCTCAATGTGTAAATCAACATCCCGCAGGGCGTGAACCGGGTTGGAATGAGGTCGATAAATCTTATTTATCTGCTCCATTTTAATCATGATTATCATCCTTTGGGGTTGCAGCCGGCATAGTTGCCTTACGTACCTTTTGCCCATCCTTAAGCCCGGTTGGCGGGTCTAAAATAAGCAAGTCTCCCTTATTTAACCCTTTGATTACTTCCAGGTAGAGTTCTCCTTCCACACCGGTAGTTACTGTCTGCAGGCGGGCTTTGCCATCATCATAAACCCATACCTGCTTTTTCCCTTTGCTTTTCTGCAGAGCCTCATAGGGAATCACCAGGCGTTTCTTTTCAGCTACACTGATAATCTCCAAATCCGCAGAATAACCAGCTTTTAAACGGCCGGATTTGTCTTCTACACTAACCCCAACCGGCACTTCTACCTGGCGGGTATTATTAGTCTCTTTTATCCGGGCCAGGCCTGCTACTTCAGTTACTTTCCCACTAAATTTCTTTCCCGTCAGGGCGGCGGCTTCTATAAGTACCTTTTGCCCTGGTTTCACCCGGGTAGCATCGGCTTCACTTACACCAACTTTAACCTGCAGGCGTTCAGGTTGTCCTATGATAATAAATTTGTCTCCGGTTTTAATCATATCGCCGGGGCGGTTTTCCAGATTCAGTACTACACCATCTATATCAGCTTTTATTATATAATGAGATATTTCTTCCTCGGCTGCTTGGACTGTAGTTTGAGCCTTGCTCAGATTAGCTTCAGCTGCTTTGCGTTCGGCTCCCCGGGGGCCGTTGCAGAGTATATCATAGTTTTTTTGAGCCTTGAGGAAGGCTGCTTCCTCAACCATCAATTCCTGGCGGGCTATCTCCATTTCCTGAGCGCTGACAGCTCCTGCGGTATATAGTGATTCTTTACGCTGCCAATCTTTCTGTTTGTTTTCATAGGCTGTTTTGGCCTGTTCGAATTCTGCCTCACCAATTGCCAGATCCTCACCAGATGGCGTTATAAGGCCTTTATAATTTGCCTCTTCACTTGCCAGGCTAGCTCTGGCATCAGCCAGCATTCTTTCCTCCGTAACACATTCCAGAACCGCCAGAAGTTGTCCCGCCTTAACCCGATCTCCAGTTTTTACATATAACTGCTTTAATATCCTGGTATCGCGGGCAACTACTTCCTGTTTTTCTTGCAATTCTATACTCCCGCTGGCATATACCTTTTCCCCCATACTCTTCTCTTCTACTTTAGCGGTATGTACCAGTTGACCGGAATAGCTGTGATTACGCCATAAGTTCAGACCTACTATGAGAGCGATAACTATTATAATGAGTACTATTTTGAATATCGGTGTTTTGCTTATAGCTTTTACGTCCAGGGCAGGCACCTTACAAGTCACTCCTCGCATTTACCATTGAGTAGGAATTCATTAGTATAATAATTACCGGGCATACGCAACCACGAATGAAAAACTCACCCCTACCCCTGATTCCTCACTCTAGATAATTAATCAGTTTCTAAATTCGAAGTTATTTACAAGACAATTATGTCATTAGCGCCTATTTTCGTTTTAGACCATGGTGCTCATTTTTAAGGCACCATAATAACTGGTACCCAGTGCATAGATTAGCCATATCAGAAAAACATAGATGCCTACCTTCTTAACTTCGCTCTTCATCAGGATAGCTCCTCCCAGGGCAGCCAGATAAAGACTCCATAACATAAAGGGGTCAATCCGGGCAGCAAGCATGGCGGGAAAAGTAAAGGTATCAGGAGGAAAAAAGAGATACAGAGTTGTAGAAACATTACCGAAGCTCTCTACCGGGGTTGTCAGTCCTATAATAAGCGCTATCAGGCAAGATAGCAGCATGGGTAGGTAGGCATAGACACAGACCGCAAACAGCTTGCGGTACTGTACCTTATCTCCGGTAAAAGCGTTAAACAACTTAAGTAACAGGGCGACTATTAAGGCAAATAGAAGTGGCATCAGCAAGGCCCCCGCTATAGTGCCTATAACTGCAGTGGTACCCACCAAGTTTATGGCTTCCGGGCTGGAAAGAGCCGGATTATCGGGCATCCGCTGTAGCTGCATTATACTGAATTCTCTCATTTTTGATAACAGGGGCAAAGCGGCAACTAAACTTATACTCGAAATTATGAGTAAAGCGGCGAGCCAGGAATGATTACGCTGAAGATCCACAAAAACACGGCTCGGACTGGTAAAAATACGGGACAATCTCTGCCCCAGCGATAGGGTATCAGTATTAAGTTCCAGTTCCATAGTGTGTACCTCCTTGTTTGGTTATCGGGGATATCATATTTCTTTTTTATTATATAACATAGTCCATGTTATATGGTCATACCTCCCTTCCAGGATACGCTTAAATATAGCATTTCTTACAGACATATAGTGATATATTATAGCCTGGTATAGCCTATGCTCCAGTACTATGTTAACTAGAAAGATTTTGCTGCGGCTTATGCGTATTTTTGAAAGGTAGTTTCTGGCCTTGATTTGTTGGTTTTATTGCCGCCTTAACTTTTTCCTTGGTTGGGTTGGCTACCCCTTATCTTACCGAATTTATCTCCTTTCCGTAATAATTCCGGTCAAATAGGCCGCAGGTACGGTATCAAAACCCTCTTCCGATACAGGAAGTTTTTGAGTTGTAAACTTGAGTGTTTCACAGAGAACATAAACGGGGAGGTTTTTAGCGGAATCAAAGGCTGCTCGTGCCATCTTCAGGCTGGGATAACCGTTTATCAGGGAACCATCGGCCAGAACAGTGTCAGCACCGAGTAAAATCAGGTCGGCCCCTTTTATTAAACTTTCTATATTTCTATCTGGAAACGCTTGACCAGAGATACCCTGTTGAGCTAGTTCTCTCACCAGGAGTTCTCCATAGGCGGGGTGATGCGGTGAAAGTTGGGACTGAGCTGCCAGCAGGTTAAAAGACTTGCCCAGGCGCCAGGCCTGCAGGAGGCAAGCAATTACGATTGAGCTATAACTGCAGGTCATGATAGTCATTTCCGAATAAACGAGGGAAGCTCCGTTTTCTATGACTTGTTGCCGGGAGGTTTCAAGTTCATTGATGCAATCCCGGGCAAGCTTGGCTGCTATTTGACGAAGGGCAGGCAAGTCGGGGGATAGGGAAAGCTGTTGCTGCAGTTTATTCCGGTATTGATTAATAGCATTGGTAATGGAAACCATGGTTGGACGGCAAAGCGCCAGTTCAGAAAGCAGGGAGGACATAAGTGCCTGAAAAGCATCTATATTATCGGAAGAATCATACAGAGTAGTTTGCTCAATAAGTTCCAGGGCCAGTCTGGTGAGTTGGCTGGCTCCATGTTGACGGTCATTTCTGATTTTATCAACTGCTGCTTTAAGATTCATTGTACTCTCTCCCAGGCTTTATCCCTCTCTTTTCTAAAAGGAGCCACTATTATTTTGCAGATTCTACTTTACTCTCTCCCAGGCGGAATAGAGACCAGGTACGGTACTATAGTTTGTGATATCTTCTGGTTCAATCCATCTGCACTCGCTGTGCTCCCAGTCAATTTGAATCTTGTCTGGCTTTTCTACCTGGAAGCGGAACGGGTGCACCACCCAAACCTTACCCAGGGTCTCGTCTATTACCTCCAGGGGTAAACCTTCTTGAAGCAGCTTCACTTCATCTTTATTCAACCCGGTTTCTTCACTGATTTCCTGCAAGGCCTGCTCCAGGGGGCTTTGCCCTGGTTCAATATAGCCGCTGATTCCGGCCCACCTTTGGGTATAAGAACCCACCTGCCCACTGCGGCATAGAAACAGTATTTTAGCCTTATTTTCGAGAAAACATGTTACCACGTGCGTTTCTTTCATACCGTGCCCTCCATTTGCATAAGCCTATTTTAATTATAAGCATTAAAAAAGTATTGCTCCAGAATTACTTTGTTGTCCAGGCCTTAAGTGCGGTAATAGTAGCCAGAACTAAAAATATACAACCCAAAACCCACTCGATTATTGGAGCGTAGGTAAAAAAGGATTTAGCTGCTTGCCCAAAAATTACTGACGCGCTGAAACACAAACAGAATATAACCGTCCATTTTTGATATTTACTCATGTTAAACACCTCCCCGGATAAACTCCTTGACCCGGATGGTTATAAAATTTAATTTCATAGCTATCCGGGTCATTAATTGATATGATTAAGGGCTCTATTTTCTGTTTTAGAAAATTTAAATTTATTTGGGGATAGTAATATTATTTTTCCGTTTCCTGAAGCAATGCAGTGTTAGTAGACTTCTGAGTTAGATATTTAATCATTTCAGTTAAATCAATGCCAGATACACTCTTTACCATATCTGGAGCAGTGGCCATTAAGGAGGTTACATAATTGCTTAACCGGGTGGCACCTGCTCCATTACCTGTATCAACTACGGTTAGATTATCAATGGAATTCAATGGTTCGGCAATCCTGGACGCCAGTTCCGGTAGCATTTTAATGACAATATCAAGAACTGCTGCTTCTCCGAATTTCTCAAAGGCTTCGGCCAGTTTCTGTTTGGCTTCGGCTTCGGCCAGACCACGTAGACGAATAACCTCGGCTTCAGCAGTACCTTTGGCTCGCTCAGCATCTGCAATTGCCATACCCTCCAGGCGCTTTTGCTCGGCATTGGCTTTGGCTTCAGCCTCAATTCTATATTGTAAAGCATCTGCTTCCCGCATGTGTTTGGCTTTATCTGCCTCAGCCGCCTGTTCTACTGAGTACCGGTCAGCATCGGCTTTTTTCTTAACTTCAGCATCATATTGTTTCTGTCTGCGTAAGATTTCTTTCTCCTGTAAATCAATTTCCCGATCTTTACGAACCAACTCTACTTTCATCTTTTCTTCGACAACTACCTGTTCCGAACGGGCCTGTTGTATATTGTAAGCCTGGTCGGCTTCAGCTTTGGCAGTATCCTGTTCTCTTTTAAATGCAGCAATTTTTAATTCCTTTTCTTTAGCAGCCTCTGCTACTTTTGTATCTCTAAGCAACTCTGCCTTTTGTCCTTCTTCGTCTGCAAGTGCCTTTTGAATACGGGCATCACGAATTGCCTCGGCTTCGCCAATTTCCGCGTCCCGTTTAACTGCTGCTATTCTGGGTTTTCCCAGAGCATCCAGGTAGCCTTGTTTGTCACGTACATCTTTTATTGTAAAAGATACAATCTGCAGACCCATTTTCTTGAGATCGTTGGCAGCAACTGCCTGGACTTCCTGAGCAAATTTGTCACGGTTGCGATAGACTTCTTCAACTGTCATGGTTCCTAATATAGCTCTAAGATGTCCTTCCAAAACTTCCTGAGCTTCTAACCGAAGAGCTTCAGTGGGTTTGCCCATAAACTGTTCCGCAGCGGTAACCACATCGTCGGTTGATCCTCCAATTTTAATAATGGCTACTCCGTCTGCCAAAACTGGTACACCTTGTTCAGTGTATACTTCTGGAGTTGTGACATCCAGTTTGTGAGATAACAAGGATAAGAAGTTACACTGCTGAAAAATCGGCAGAATAAACGCTCCGCCACCGCGAACAACCTTGATTTTTCTACCCGGATCATCGGAAAGAACATTTTTACTGCCCAAATATGACCCGGTTACTATCATGGCCTCATCGGGCCCAACAGTTTTGTACCTTGCCCAGAAGGCCAGGCCCAGAATAATAATAACCACTATGACAATAAGTGGAATAGTTACAAACCCAAACACATATACTCCTCCTTTTTAATTATCTTGATAACGAAAAACATTAACAACGCCATCTTTAATATCAGCTACCACTACCCGGGTTCCTGTTGCAAACTCCTCTCCATCACAACTACAGGCAATGTGATTGGTATTGCCTGCACCAATTTTAATTAAAACTTCGCCAAATCCATGTTCAGGAACGGGTACTGTTACGGTACCAATCTTCCCGACCAGCTCTGACATAGTATAACTATTTGAGGTTTCAGCGTTCTTCATTGGCTTGACATAGATGAAATAAACAAATATTGATAAAGCAATGGCAATTATCAGAGATAAAATAGCTATGGTCAGTGTTCCCAGGGAGGTTAGACGTTCAAGCATTATACCGGCCCCACCAAACGCAGTGATTCCACCGACAATTACCATAGGGCTTAGAAAGTCAAGATGATCGAAGGATAGGGAATCCAAGCCGCTGAAGATATCTCCCAACAGGTCCCCGAAAATAATTGTTACTACCGCAAAAAAAATGCCACCGTAAAAACAACCCCAATATACTGTTTGCACCAGTCTTCCCCCCCCTTGCCGAACAGTTATATTATGATTACCTTTATGGTTTTAACTTTTTCTTTAGTTCTGCCAGTTCACGTTCGACATCCGCGCTTGCGCCCAATGCAGCCAGTTCTACATCCAGAGCAGGGCTGCTGCCTGTTATCTCTGTAGCTACCGCGGCCTCAGCTTCCATTTGTATAACCTTTTCTTCCATTCGCTCAAAACCGCGCCGGGAATTATCTTTTCCGAAGCTACCCGCCGCACTGCTTATATCCCTTTGAGCTCTGGCGGCCTGCGCGCGAGCAACCAGGGTATCACGTTTAGCCTTTAAGCGTTCGTATTCATCCTTCATTTCTCTAAGCTGTGATTTAAGCATTTCAGCGGTAGCATAGCTTTTTTCATATTGAACCTTATAATCTTCAGCTTTGGATTTATGTAATAACTTATCTTCCAAAGCACGCCGGGCTAAATCCTCCCGATCTTGTTGCAGAGCTTCCATTGCCTGTGCCTCACGTTTAGCAACCAGTTCGGAAGTTTCTTCATACTGAGATTTGAACTTGTGAACTACCACCAGTTGCCTGGCAACAGCGCTCTCGGCATCGACAATATCATCCTCCATATCCATAAGATACTGGTTAAGAAGTTTGGCTGGATCCTCAGCCTTATCTAGCAGCGCATTAAGGTTGGCTCTGATGTTGTCATTGATCCGCTTGAATAGACTCATTTTTACTACCTCCAGTTATTAATTCTATTTTATGTATTATTATGGTATGTTTCTTGATTAGATATTGTTTTTCCTCTTTTAAACATATCTAATGTAAACCCATATTTCTCCAACCTCAATATGACAATTAGCAGTATATATATGATAGTTGACTAGAATATTTTCACAGGTATATAAAACTGAATTTCACTAATTTTTCATATTAAAGAAGGATTATTTATTTAATACGCCGAAGTTAAATTATATTACGAACGACGTTCGATGTAGTCGAACATATGCAAAAGGAGGGTGGCTTCATTATTTAATTACCAACAGTGTATTTTGGCTGACCATAGTAAGGGAGGGGATTAAATGTGTGGAGGAATGGAGCTAAAAAATGAAGTATTAGCTAGCGCTACATGTGCTCTGTGTGGTGCCTGTCTTGATTGGTGTCCATACATAGCCAACATTGAAGATCATCTGGTTCTACGTTTTGATTGTAATGTTTCTAATGGACGTTGCTATTCAGTTTGTCCGCGTACTTTCACGGATTGGGAGGCGATAAGCGAAAAGTATTTACCGGATATACCGCGAGATTTTGCTATAGGGCCTCATTTGAAAGCTTATAAAGTTAAGGCTGCGAAAGGTATTAACGGACAGCAGGATGGAGGTACGGTCAGTTATCTGGTGAAAACCATTTTGGAAGATGAATTGGCAGAAACCGTTTTACTAACGGGCACTGATGACCAGGTTACCCCGGAACCATTTTTGTCATCGGAGATTGATGATATTCAAAAGTCAGCCGGTTCTCGTTTTTTAGCTTCACCCGGTATGCGTAAAATCATTGAAGCGCAGAACAATAAAGTGCAAAAAATGGCGGTCGTAGGTCGTCCCTGCCAAATTCAGGCACTGCGTAAGCTTGACTATAATCGCCCGCCTCAAAAACCAGAGGTGGAAGTACTTAGCATAGGTTTGTTTTGTATGTGGTCTTTAGGGTGGGACTTTAAGGATTATTTGCAAAAACAGTTTCCTGAAGAAGAGGTTTTACGATTGGCTATTCCCCAGCACGGTTTTGAGGTGACGACTGATAAGGGAGTACACGAGTTGCCGATTGATACGGTTAAGAAATTTAGCAGGGCTGGTTGTAATTACTGCTTGGATATGACTTCGGAATTAGCAGATATCTCAGTTGGAGCATTTGAACCTCAAGAAGGCTGGAATACAGTAATTATCCGTACTCCCAAAGGACAGCAAATCTTTAATGATGCATTGACAAAAGGATATTTAATTAGCGAAGAATATCCTGAAGAAGAGCTTAAGCGATTAAAGGGAGCCTCGCTGGGGAAAAAGACCCGCAACCTGAACCATGTGCAGACAGCATTTGATAAAGGGGTAAAACCTTTCATAGATTTAAATAGTGCATATTATATACAGCTTAAGGAGCTGGCCGAAGGGATGGTGAAATAGTTATGGAATGGATGATTACTACCAATGAGCCTGGCAAGACTTATCTTATGCAGGGAAACGAAGCCATATCCCGAGGAGCCCTGGAAGCCGGCATCCGTTTTGCTGCAGCTTATCCTGGTTCACCATCCTCGGAAATTTTAACCATGTTAGGCCACGTAGCCGATGAGATGGAAATCTATGCTGAATGGTCGACTAATGAAACCTGTGCTCTGGAAGCATGCCTGGGGGCTTCATTTGCCGGAATTCGTTCGCTTTGTGTCATGAAACAGAATGGTCTGCTGGTAGTTGGGGATGCTCTTCATAGTGCTTCACTCTCTGGCGTAAAAGGTGGGTTGGTACTAGTTGTAGCTGATGACCCCAGTGCGCATTCCAGCACTAATGAGTTTGACAGCAGGCATCAGTCACGTTCAGCAGCGGTACCGATGCTGGAACCGGCTAATATGCAAGAAGCCAAAGATATGGTCAAGTGGGGGTTTGAACTGTCGGAACAGTTACAGCAGCTAGTTATGGTTCGGACCGTAACCCGCATTAATCATGGCCGCAGCAGTGTAACCCTGGGTGAAATACCACAGCAAAAGCAGGTTCCCGCAGTTATTGGTGAATGGGACCGTCTGGTTGCAATCAACTGGTTTAAAGATGCTCAAATTTCTAAGCTTGAACAAGCCCAGGTTATTTTTAAAGAGTCACCTTTTAACTGGTATAACGGTCCTGAAAACCCTGATATGATGATTGTTACCTGTGGTACGGGCTGGCTTTATAGTATAGAGGCGGTTAAAGCATTGGGCGTTAAGGATTCGGTAGGTATTTTGAAAATCGGTACCACCTGGCCACTGCCGGAAGAATTTATTGTCAAACACTTGGGCAGGACGAAAAAAGTGTTAGTTGTAGAGGAAGTTGACCCTTTTTTGGAACAAAACATTGCCAATATTATCGCTTATCATCCTGAATTGAATATTGAACTGACAGGGCGCCACGGTCAAAAAGTCATACCTCGTAATGGCGAACTAAATCCAAATGTGGTAAGAAACGCACTGGCTAATATGACCGGGACAACTTTTACAGGCCCCGAGGTTACATTTATTCCTCCTGAAGAAGCAGTTGCACTACCACCTCGGGAATTGACCTTCTGTGCCGGTTGTCCGCATAGGGCTTCCTTTTTTCTTTTAAAACAGACCCTGCGTATACAGGAAGGTCAGGGCGTAGTAATGGGTGATATTGGTTGTTATACCATGGGTGGACAGCGGGCCGGTCATTATCTTTTTAATTTCTTGTCTTGTATGGGTGCCGGTATAAGTGCGGCTGAAGGTTTAGGTCAGTTAACCCGTTTTGGTTTTGACCAACCGGTTATTGCTCTAGCCGGCGATTCGACCTTTTTCCATTCTTGTATGCCTGCATTGATCAATGCCAAATACCATAACTCCAATATGCTATTTGTTATTCTAGACAATTCAGCTACGGCGATGACCGGATTTCAACCTCATCCCGGCATCGGACTAACTGCCATGGGTAAAACTACAGAACCTATTTCGATTGCGAAGGTAGTAGAAGCGATTGGATGCCCGGTAACTGTAGCAGATCCTTTCGACATTACGGGTACAACTGAGATAGTGTATAAGCTCCTCAAACAACCGGGATTAAAGGTATTAATTCTGAAACAGGAATGTGCTACGTTGGCGATACGCAAACGCGAAAAAGCTAAGGTTTGGGTTGATCAGGATTTGTGCCGGGGAGACGAATGCGGATGTGGCAGGTTCTGTAGTCGAATTTGGGGCTGTCCCGGCAACATTTGGGACTATGAGGTCGGTAAAGCCAAAATTGATGAGGTGGTCTGTGTTGGTTGTGGGGTTTGTGTCTCACTGTGCCCGGCAGGTGCAATCAAGATAGAAGGGGGCGAAGCAGTATGAGTAAAGAGCTTATAAAGGACCCTCTAAATATTATTATATGTGGTGTCGGAGGGCAGGGGAATATTTTAGCCACTGAACTCTTAGCTTCTGCTCTGGTAGAAAAGGGCTATTTTGCAACTGTAGGCGAAACCTACGGAGCCTCGCAACGTGGTGGTTCAGTAATGAGTCATGTTAGAATATCAGCCGCTACTGAGTATGGCGTGTTAATCCCGCTACAACAAGCGGATATTATCGTCTCCTTTGAACCTACTGATACCTTACGGGTTGCACGTGATTATGCTAATAAATCAACCTTAATCATAACCGACTCCCGACCTAATTATCCATTGGGGGTCTTAATTGGTGAAGCTCATTATCCAGCTATGGAAGCAATAGAAGCAGAGTTAAGAAAGCTGAGTAATCAGGTACAGATAATTGAAGCAACCAAGCTGGCAGTGGAGGCAGGTAATAGTCAAGCTGCCAACGTCCTATTGATGGGGGCTTTAACTGCTTTACCTTTAGTGCCAATCGACATTGATGACTACGAACGGATTTTAGAACAACGCTTTAGTGGTCAAGTACTGGAGATGAATCGTAAAGTTCTAAAGGTTGGTTATGAGCAGGTAAAATAATTGCTGGAGTCGGGATGTTCCATTAAGAAAAAAGGGGGGGAAATAGATGCAAGGTTTAGTGAAAGACCTGGCAACATTATTAGGGTCTACCCAGATTTTGTCCCAACCGGAAGAAATGCTGGCATATGCAAATGATGCGACTCATTATTTTAAAAGCCGTATACCTGATGCGGTAGTATTACCTCACACAACTGAAGAAGTAGCAAAAGTAATGAAATATGCTTTTGAAAAGGAAATTCCGGTTACACCACGAGGGGCTGGCAGTGGTCTGGCAGGAGGTTGTACACCGATTCATGGAGGCATTGTTATGGACCTGAAGCGGCTTAATCAGATTGTAGAAATTGATGGCAGCAATATGACCGCCAGGGTGGAAGGGGGCGTTGTATTAAAAAAGTTTCAGGATACGGTGGAAAAGCGTAAACTCTTTTACCCGCCTGACCCGCAAAGCGGGTGTGTATGCACTATTGGTGGAAATGTAGCGACCCGGGCAGGCGGACCCAGGGGTGTAAAATACGGGACTACCGGTAATTATGTGACCGGATTAGAGGTCGTACTACCGGATGGTTCTATAATTACCCCGGGGGGGAAGTTTGTTAAACAATCAGTAGGTTATGATATTACTCATTTAATGACCGGTTCGGAAGGTACTTTAGGGGTAATCACCGGGGTTAATCTGCGTCTTTTGCCATTACCGGAAGCGGATCGTACGGTTATCGTGGTTTGTGAAACTTTGGAGCAGGCAGCGGAAATAGTAGCGGAAATTATTGCCCGTGGAGCAGTTCCTGCCATGTTGGAATTTCTCATAAAGCTTGCTATTACGATTATGAATCAGTACTTTTTCCCGCCACTTCCTACTGATGGTGAAGGTTATCTGTTTATGTTTTTTGATGGGACCGAAGCGCAAGTTGAATATGAAGCTAAATTAGTCAGTGAAATTTGTCATGATATGAAAGCGAAAGAAGTAAGACTCGTTGAAGACCCGAGAGCGGCAGCAGCTTACTGGACAGCCCGGGCTAATGTTTATCCGCTCATTCAAACTATTTTTGAAAGGGCTAATTCTGAGGATATAACTGTACCTCGTAATAAACTACCGGACTTGGTACGGGCGGTGCAGGAGATTGCTGCTGCGGAGGAGGTCATGATTGGATTAGCTGGTCATGCCGGGGATGGCAACATGCATCCTTCGATATTATTTCCACAGGTAACTCCTGAAGCCCTGGAGAAATCTGAATTTGCTATTGATAAATTGATTCGTACCGGTTTAGATATGGGAGGAACCATTTCCGGTGAGCACGGAATCGGCATTCATAAATCCAAATATTTAGCCTGGGAACTGGGGGACATCCAGATTGAGCTGATGAAACGGATTAAACAAGCCTTTGACCCCAAGGGCATCATGAATCCCGGCAAAATATGGATGGAGGATGGTGATAAACATGCTTAGACTGGAAGACTATGAAAAGATTATTGCAAAATGTTCGCATTGTAGTTATTGTCAGTCGACCTGCCCATCTTATTTAGCCGAGCAAAGCGAAAGCTCGGTTGCTAAAAATCGATTACTTATTATTAAAGAAATGCTTATGCATGAAAACCTCCCGTTTACTCCGCGCGCTCAGGAGATTGTGGACAACTGCCTGCTATGTACCAATTGTACCCAGACCTGTTCTAGTAAAGTACCAATTGATGATATTATTATTGCTGCTCGAATAAAGATAGGGCAAAAGGGTGTCGGTGGTATCAAACAATTTGTAATGGGCAAGATGCTGACCCAAAGGGGCCTAACCGGGGCGTTGGGTAAAGCAGGTTCCTTAGCCCAAAAACTAGGGATAGCAACCAAAGAAATTCCGCAACTGGCCAGCAAGTCTTTCGATAAAATGTATTCTGGTACTTATACTCCGGCAGGGACCGTTAAAAAACGAGTTGCCTATTTCGTAGGCTGTGGAACCAACTTTATTTTTCCAGACACCGGTGAAGCAGTTGTCAAGGTTTTGAATCATAACGGTATAGAAGTGATTATTCCCAAAGGACAGGTATGCTGTGGTATTCCGGCTTTAGCAGAAGGTGACCTGGAAGGTGCTCGAAGTATGGTCGAAACCAATATTAAGCTTTTTACTGGATTGGATGTTGATGCGATTATTACTGATTGTACTTCCTGTGGGATGATGTTTAAGGAAAAAGCTGCAAAATGTCTGTCAGACGATGATCCGTTACAGGAAAAAATTGCAGCCGTAACAGCCAAGATATGGGAAGTAACCGATTATTTACAGAACCAAGGCTTGGAGGTACCACCCGGACGGTTGGATATTACATGGAGTTATCATGTTCCCTGTCACCGCGGTTGGTCACCTACAGTTAAGGATGCACCCCGTCAACTGTTGGGGCAGATACCTGATGCAGAGCTGCGAGAATTTGATATTCCCGAACAGTGCTGTGGTGGAGCTGGAACTTACTTTATGGAACATCGCGAAGTAGCGGAAAAAGTTCGGGCCTTACGTTTACAGGATATAAATAATACTGTATCGGATGTAATTTTAACCCAATGCCCGGTATGTAGGTTTTATATCGGTTTTCAAGTAATGGACCGGGAAGTTACCCATCCAATAAAAATATTGGCCCAAGCTTACGGATTATAATTTAGTAGTCGGGAGGAGCAGAAGGTTCATACTTCTGCTCCCTTTGGTACTGGGTGAAGGACTATTGCTTATTGTAGTACGATGTTATAATGAAAAGCGGATTGATAACTAGATAATAGGCTTTTAGCAGTTTGGCAATATTCATAAGGGGGAAAATCGGTGAGCAGGTCTTTATCCAGAGCGCTTTCTATTTTAGAACTTTATAACGGACGGAAAGGGGAATGGGGCATTTCCGATATTAGTCGAGAACTTGATTTACCCAAAAGTACAGTCCATGGTTTGGTAACCACCCTGGAAAAGAACCGTTATTTAGAAAAAACCGAGAATTCTAGATATAGATTAGGTATGAAAATATATGAGTTGGGTATGACGTATCAAGCCAGTGCCCGTCTTGGATCAGTAGCAGAACCACATGTAAAATCACTGGCAGACAAATATCATCAATCAGTTCACATCGCCATTTATGCCGGGAGAATGGCAGTTTTCGTAATTGGTAATAAAACCGGTACCAGTCACGTTATTTTCCCTCGTGTCGGTGCCAGCATTGTAGCTTATTGTACAGGAGTTGGTAAGGTACTACTTGCCTGGCAGTCGGCAGCCCATATTGAAGAATACCTTCAGTTTGAAGAGTTACAACCTTATACTAAGAACACCATTACTGAACCGCAGCAGTTAAGGGAAGAACTCCAGCAAATAAGAAAATGTGGTTATGCTGTTGACCGCGAAGAGACGGTAATAGGAATCGCATGTGTCGCTGCGCCTATTTTTGGTTCTTCTAATCAAGTAATAGCAGCACTAAGTGTATCGGGAGAAGCCAATTTGATACTGAATGAAAAACTACAGGAATGTATTACAGATGTTTGCCATGCCGCTAAAGCGATTACCATTGCAATGGGGTATAGAGGAGATGAATATCCTCCTCCATACCCGAGTTTATGATTCACCGTGGCTAATTTATAAAGCCATAACTAAAGAGGAAATGATTGATATGGTCATATCGTTTCATCAATCATTGGCAACAGGCCTGATAGAAAACAATTATTGCAACAATTAATCAAGTATGTGGGGAGGATTTGCTATGGGACAGAGCATGAACAATGATAACCGGAAAATTGAAGATTTAAGTCAGGAGGAGCTGGCCCGTTTTATTATCCATATGGGTCATCGTATGGCCGTACATCATACCTTATGGTTTAGGGAAATAGAACACCAGTTAGGCATGGAACGGGCATTAGATTTGTTGGAAGAGGTAGAGGGAAATATTAATAAGATTCAAATGGACCGTCTGGGGAAGACTTTAGGTTTCGAAGTAAAGGATGGAATTCCTGAACCGCTGCTAAAATTACCGCGGGAAAAGCTGGTGGAGTTAACCGGGGAGATAGGTAAGAATTGGCTGGCTATGGATGGTCTGTGGTTTCAAGCGGTGGAGAAGGTTTATGGTATGAATGACGCCAAGCGTTGCAATGATTCTTGCTGGGGGCGTTATTCGCAGGTTGAAGCTCGGTTGATTAAGAAATTCCTTGGTCTTCCTAAAAAAGCCGGTATTGATGGATTAAAGCGAGCCCTGGCCTTTCGCATGTACGCTCAGATAAATGTACAGTCTATTATTGAAGAAAGTCCCAACAGCATTATATTCCAAATGAATGATTGTCGGGTACAATCGGCCCGTAAGCGCAAAGGATTGGCAGATTATCCGTGCAAATCAGCAGGTTTGGTGGAGTACAGCCGTTTTGCCTGGACCATAGATGAACGTATCCGTACTGAATGTGTTGGCTGTCCGCCCGACGAGCATCCTGATGATTGGTTTTGCGCCTGGCGTTTTGTCCTGGAGGAAGACAATTAAACTTAAATTAAAAGCGGTATTTGGTTCTAAACCAAATACCGCTTTATTGGTCAGGCCGTATGAATTTTAGCCACAATAAAGGGATTTGAACTCTAATGTCCTTCTTTTTAGCTTATTTCCCAATAGAAAACCGATATACTTTATCATAATTCTTTCCAATAGCCAAATCTACACATTTCTGGTTGTTATTATACACTGCACTCCACTGGGTATTGTATATAATTCCCGTTTTTTCATCGGGTTCGTCAATCATTCGGGCTGCTTCTAACAGGTTCATTCCGTATTCTGCAGTTATTACCCCACCTTTTTCCTTTAAACCATTCATCACAATATTATAACGCTCCTGGCCAACTCCGAAGTTGTACTTTTCACCAGGTGTCTGAAAAAAGTTGGTACAAACCTGATAGGTAGCTTCCGGTTTTAAAACCTGCATTTCATTATTTACATATTCAATAATTGCACTGTTTCCCGCTGCATCGGTTATTTGATAGTGGAAACAGCTGCTTGCAGAATCATGCATATCGTATTCCTTAAGCATGGCAACAGCTTCATCTACCGTAGCTGCTTTGTCCAATAACATTCTAATAGCCGTAGTGCTGTTAATGTTTATTTTTCCAGTTTCTTGCATGGTAGGCGGTGTGTCGGGCAGTAATAATACACCAACGGCCAGCCCTTTTTCATTTATTCCGTCTAATGGTACATATGGTGCCGCCAGGGCAAGAATTTTATCAAAAAACTGGTCCGGCAAATAATCATCGTTGTAGCCCAAAAAAGCTAGATTGACCATAGATATACTTTCATATCCATTATCCGGTTTAGTATGAATCAGCACTGCTGGCGAATAATCCATGTCAAAGTTTCTTCCGAAAATAAATTCTCCCCTTGGTGTAACTGCATTAAAAGTAGTACAGCTCAATTTAGGTCCGGTGATTGTAATCGGAAGCCCCTTTAAAAGTTTCCTGGCTACAAATGCAATTAATTCTTCATCATTGCTGGCGCCCACCTCTAAGAATTCATCAAATCCATAGTCTCCTGCATATTCCATAGTATAAACCCCATAATCATCAACTTTTTCAATACTGTTGACGGTCTTGATTTCGCTTCGAAATAAAAACCCCACTCCAGCTGTAAGAAGAATTACAATGGCTAAAATGTAAAGCGGTATCTTCTTCCGTAGCATGTTTTTTCTCTGTTTTGTATCCATTTTTTAGCTCCCCCTCTAATTAAGAACATACCTCATTCTAGACCATATGACAAAATAATGAAATATACTTATTTATTATCAATTATTTTTACAGAAAAGATTACCTTTCTTGCAAGCAAAATACCTAAAATGGTGTATTATAGACAAAGAAACCAGCTAATTGAAGGAGTAATATTACATAATGTCGAAACTTACCAGAATTAAAAATCTAAAGGGTGATAACATGCAAAATAAACCCCCGGTCTTATTGCTGTTTATCCTGTTAAATCTATTTTTCTTCTCATTCCTACTCGATACCACCGCAACTACTGGCATCATAAACACTGATAACGTAAACATTCGTTCCGGTCCCGATATTACTTATGGTGCTTTAGGCAGCTTGCAGCAGGGCAACCAGGTAGAAATCCTGGGTAGTGAAAACAACTGGTATCAGATAAAAACTGAGCAGTTTAATGGTTGGGTACGTAACGACCTTATTAATATGCAAAAAGAATATCAGGTACAAGTAAGCGCCAACGAGGTAAATTTGCGCTCTGGTCCAGGTATTAATTATGATATTGTCGGCTCGATCAACCAGGGAGAAATACTTACTTTGCTGGATATTACCGGTGACTGGTATAAGGTTAGAACCCCGGCTGGTTTACAGGCGTATATAAAGGCTGAATTCGCTGAAACAACTGAAAAGGCAACTGTTGTTAATACTCCTGCAGCTGTTCCTGGCCAGCTAGCTTCCTCTGTCTTGACATCTATTAACCAGGTAGAAGTTATCTCAGGTAATGTCTACCTGCGCAGCGGTCCGGGCAGTAACTTCGATCAAATAGGGAGCGTTTCTGAAGGCGATATTCTTTCCGTATTAGGTCAGGAGGGTGATTGGTACAAAATAAGGAAGAGCGATGGCAGCAGTGCTTATATAGCCGGATGGTTGGTTCAGTCCAGTAATGCTTCAGTTCCCGCCCTGGCAAAACCTATAAGTAACCCTACCACTTTTCCCACCCCGGTAACACCTAGCAGTAACCCTACCGGTGTACCACAAGTAATACTTGACGGGCGGCAATTAACCTTTGAAGTACCTCCGGTTATCGAAAATGGGCGTACTTTGGTACCTCTTAGAGCAATATTTGAGGCCATAGGAGCCAGTGTAAACTGGGATAACAAAACTCGTACCGTTACTTCGGTCAAGGGGAATACCACGGTAGTTTTATCTATTGGCTCTACTCGCCCAATGGTAAACGGGCAGGTATGGCCCCTGGAGGTACCGGCTAAGATTAAAAACGACCGTACTCTGGCTCCTTTGCGCTTTGTGGGTGAAGCCTTTGGCGGCAAAGTTGATTGGAATGATAGTACCCGCATTATAACTATAACCACCCCTACCACCAGCAGTAGTAGCCGTGCCAGTATCCTGGTAATAAAAGGTAACAACACTAATCTGCGCAGTGGCCCTGCTACCAGCTATGATACCGTTGACAGCGTAAACCAAGGCGAAAAGCTGACGATTTTGACTGAAAGAGATGGCTGGTACCAGGTTAGCCGCGGTGGGCGTACTGCCTGGGTAGCAGGTTGGGTAGTTGATGTGGACGGGGAAGGGAATGAACCCTTACCCTCAGAAGAGCCCACCGAAGAGCCGAAACCAGCAATCCCATCAAAATCTGAAAAACCCGGTCCGGGTGTAATGTGGTTATCGCTTAATACAGACGAAAATGGTTTACAAATAGTTATGGAATCTGGCGCCAGACTGGATGCAGATATCAGGGAGAGCAGCGGTAAGGTAATCTATGAGTTTAAAGACTGTCAGATTGAGGGACTTAATCTGGTTAAGCAATCCCTGGATAGTGGTGAAATCAAGGGTAAAGCCAGGAATGTAGGAGATAATGCTACAGTAGAAATAGAGTTCCCCTATAACGTCCAGTACCAGACTGCCAGCGAAGAAGGCGGTAAACGGGAAGTATTCATCATTCCTAACGCTATCTGGGATGTACAGCGTAAAAGCGTTGGCAGCAGCGGTGAGCGCCTGGTTATAAAGACCCTTACCCCGGTTCAATATAGCAGAAGTAAGAGCGGAGATGTCATTGAAATTAGACTACCAGGCGTCCTCCAGGGCAGAGCCCAGGACGATTACCGGTATAACGGCCCCCTAATAAAGAATGTAACCTTTGAAGAGGAGATGAGGGGGGGGGACCGCACTACCATAATAAGGATTACCACCGATAGCGACCTGGGTAAATATACGGTAGGACAGAGTACTGATGGTCGTGATCTCAATATACTGCTGGTAGACCAGGGGCAAATCAAGGCTCGGCGTGATAATTTGGTTGTTTTGGATCCTGGTCATGGGGGGAAGGATACCGGAACCCGCGGAGCTCATATCAATGAAAAAGATGTAAATTTAAAAATAGCACTAAAAGCCGGCGAATTATTGAGGCAAAAAGGTATCGAGGTGGAATATACCCGTGCTACTGATATATACCTGGAACTAACAAAAGATCGCGATGAGATCAGTGAAATTGCCAACCGACTTAATCCGGGGCTGTTTGTTTCCATACATGCTAACGGTGTTCCAGGAAACTCTGCTGCGCAGGGTACTGAGACCTATTATTATGCTCCTGTTGATAATGATTTGCTCTTCCTGCAGTATGAAGAAAGAAAATCCCTGGCCGAAAACCTGCAGCGCCAGCTAGTAGCTAAACTTAAACGCCCTAACCGGGGAGTAAAACAAAATTCCTATTGGGTTTTAAAAAACACCACCATGCCTTCTGCTCTGGTAGAGGTAGCTTTCCTCAGCAACCCTGAGGAAGAAAGTCTCTTGCAACAGGAGTATTTCCTGGATTTGGCTGCTCAGGCCATAGCTGAAGGGATAGCAGCGTATATGGGAAAATAATTAGAAACTTACCAGACTGTTTTTTGATGTAAGGCAGGTGATAAGAAAAAATGAATATTGGCATTTGCATTATAATATTGTTTAGAATTGTTATTATCGCTGTTCCCGTAATATTCATAATATGGCTGGTTAGAACGATGGGCCGGATTGAAAAAAGTTTGGGCAGAATAGAAGCCAAACTGGAACAGCTGCAGCAAAGGTAACCCCTCACTCCTCACTATTGTAAGCTGGACACTTTATTTTCGTAAGCTTTATAATGGACAGGGAGGTAAGAGAATTGGAAATAAAGCGTCTTAAGTTTATAGATAAAACCTATGTCATAACCCTCTTAATTCTTCTGGTTTGTGGTCTGGTAGTTTTGGCCAGTGCCAGTAGCAGCATTTCCAGCGATCCCTATTTTTACTTAAAAAAACAGATTGTTTCTATAGCTCTAGGTTTTGTGGCTATTATTATTATCCTGCGCTATGAGTATATAGAGCTGAGTAGATATAGCTGGTTTTTATATGGATTTTCTATTATCTTGCTAGTTTTAGTACTGGTATTTGGTGAAGAAGTTCGGGGAACTACCGGTTGGATTAGTTTTGGCCCCCTACCTGCGGTGCAGCCGGCTGAGTTTACCAAAATTCTATTAATACTGGCATTTGCTGATTTTTTAAATAACCGTAAAGGAGAAATGGATACCCTGGCCCAAATGCTTCCCTGTTTTGCTTATATGGGTCTACCTTTTGTATTAATAATGATGCAGCCTGACCTGGGCACTGCACTGGTATACATAGCCATAACCCTGGTGATGATGTATGTTGCCGGAGCCAATCCCAAAATTCTTCTAACCCTGCTTTTTTCAGGGGTACTACTTACAGTATTACTCTTTTTGGCCCATGTCGAACTTGGTTTGCCCCTACCTTTGGAGGATTACCAGATAAAGCGCCTGGTAGTATTTCTAGATCCCTATAACGATGGGCAGGGGGGGCGAGGACCAGGATGGAACACTATCCAGTCACTAGTAGCTATTGGTTCCGGTGGGCTTGCTGGCAAGGGTTTGTTTAATGGTACCCAGGTACAATTAAACTTTTTACCCGAGCACCATACTGACTTTATATATGCGGTTATAGGGGAAGAACTGGGATTTTTAGGCGCAGCCTTCGTTATTATACTCTACGGAATTTTGATATTAAGGGCTATTAACATTAGCTATAATGCTAAAGAGCTTTATGGCACTCTGGTGGTGTTGGGTATTACCGCCATGTGGCTGTTCCATATATTCGAGAGCATTGGTATGGCAATCGGATTAATGCCGGTTACCGGAATACCACTGCCGTTTTTAAGCTATGGAGGCAGCTCCATGCTTACTAACTTAGTAGCGGTGGGCATAATTTTAAGTGTAAATATCCGGGGGCGGAAAATAGTTTTTTAGTTATTTAGCCATACTATCTAAGAGGTGGTGCAGTTGAATAAAGATTTGAATCAAAATGCAGCGATGACTACTTTAAAGGAAAGCCTGTTGTTTATTCCTAACTTGTTAAAGCTAATTTACCGGCTATCCCAGGATGCGAATATTAGCAAAACTGACCGGGCACTTTTACTGGGGACTATAGCCTATGTACTGTCTCCCTGGGATTTTCTCCCCGATATGATACCTTTCCTGGGTCAATTAGATGATATCTTACTAATATCCCTGGTGCTAAAAAGGTTGATGGATAGCGTCAACCGAGAAACCTTGCTGTCATATTGGGATGGAAATAAAGATTTGCTGATGCTAATGGAAGATATAATCAACCTGGCGGTAAAATTTATTCCCGAGGGAGTTTATCGTAAATTAATCAAAAAATCTCGCCCTCAGCGTTATACCGATGTGGAATACGAAGTGAAGAGTGAAGCTTAGTAAGAAAACAGATACGTGGAATAGACATAGATAACACTGACTCTTCGGGCACGGATTATAACAAACCCTCCGGTAAACATTATGATTTCCGGAGGGTTTTCTGGCTTTCTTTTTTTAATCCAGGTTGCGCCGGTCATATACCCGCTTACTTTTCTTTTCGCTGCGGGGCAGGGTCTGATAAGGGGTAACTTCTACATCGGCGATGATATTGATTATCGCCTTAATATTATGTTTAAATTCCCAGGCTGCCCTAGGATTATGACGTTCAGGGTCTTCCTCAACCCGAATCAGAACCGAGTCCTTGCCATCTTCCCGGTCGATTATCATCTGGTATTCACTGGATAAGCCCGGAGTCATGCGAATGACATCCTCCACCTGTCCGGGATATACATTGACCCCTTTTATTTTAACTGTATCATCACTGCGGCCCAGTATACGACCCATCAGAGGATAGGGTAAACCACATTTACAGGGTTCGGGGTCCAAATAGGTCAGGTCACGGGTACGATAGCGCAGGAGGGGCATTCCTTCCTTGGTTAGGGTAGTAATAACTAGTTCTCCCAGTTCTCCCGGAGGTAGGATTTCTCCAGTCTGAGGGTCGATTATTTCACAATAGATATATTCCGGGAAATAATGAATGCCGCAGTGCAAATCACAGTCAATGCCGATACCGGGACCATAAATCTCCGTGAGGCCATATATATCATAACTTTCAAGGCCCAAAATTTGTTCCATGCGAGTACGCATCTTTTCTCCCCATCGTTCCGAACCGAAAATGGCTTTGCGTAGTTTGAGCTGGTCGGCAATGCCGCGTTTTTTAGCTTCCTCGGCTAGCAATAACCCGTAGGATGCAGTACCGATTAGTACCGTGGCCTGCATATCTAATAGCATAGCCAGTTGCTTTTCGGTATTACCCGGTCCCATAGGTACGGCCATAGCCCCCAGACGTTCACAACCAGTCTGAAATCCAATACCGGCTGTCCACAGACCATAACCAGGAGTAATATGCACCCGGTCACTGCTCTTTAGTCCCACTATGCGCATACAACGCTCCATCATTTCCGCCCAATCATCCACGTCCTTGCGGGTGTAGGGAACAATAACCGGTTTACCGGTGGTGCCGGAAGTGGAATGAATGCGGATAATTTCCTCTTCTGGAGCAGCCATTAAAGCTAGAGCTTCTTCCTGCCGCAATTCCTCTTTTTCGGTAAAGGGCAGGTATTTAATATCATCAATAGACTTGATGTCAGTAAAACTAATTCCGGCTTGCTCTAGCTTTTTACGGTAGAAACAGGAGTATTCCTGCAAACGCTCCATCAATCTCCTTAAAAGAATCGATTGTTTTTCCTTAAGCAATACGGGTTGGTACTCGTCTCCAATAACCTTTGCTGCCTGGCTCATCTCGTCTCTCCCTCCACAAATTCTTTTCCCAGCTTAAAAGCGCAGGTATTTAGTTCTTGTACCCGCTCTGGTAGGCGGGCTAGAAGTTCCTCCAGCAGAATGGTTTCAGCAATATCAGGGCATAGTGCGGTAAAAGCTCCTAGCATAACCGCACTAACAGCTTTGTTACTACCGGCCTGGGCGGCCAGTTCATTAGCATTTATAAAGACTAATCCTGAAGTTTGTTCTTTTAAATAATCAATAAGCTGTTCACTAGGGTACTTCGATATTCCCAGATATACTGTTGGGGGTACTACCATATGGGTGTTTACCAGGGCCTGGCCTCTGGCATCCAGCTTATCGATATTACGTACGGCTTCCGCCAGTTCAAAGCCTAAGAGATAGTCAGCACAGGCCTCAGGAATCAAAGGACCATCTAGCCTGGTGCCAATTCTAACCTGCGATACTACCGGACCTTCCCTCTGGGCCATTCCAATAATCTCCGATGTACGTACCTCATAACCTTGTTTTATAGAAGCTTCTCCCAATACTCGGGAGGTTAGTACGGTTCCCTGTCCACCAACTCCGCACATAATTATATCCATTAGTTATCCCCTCCTAGTATAGCCTCAAAGGGGCATACTTCTATACACAGGCCGCAACCCGCACAGCTTTCCAGCACCTGAGGTTTCTGTCCCGTTTCCATTACCAGAGCCGGGCAGCCAATTTCGGTAACGCAGAGGCCGCAGTCCTTACATTTCTCCATATCAATCACAACCGGGGCAGAACCCTTAGCTTCAGGGAGGTTAATACAGGCTCGCTTCATTATAATTACTGCCGGACCGTCATAAGCCAGTGCTTCTTTAACTGCTGCCACCGCTTCTTTTAAATTTACCGGGTCAACCCTCTTTATAAATGTTACCCCACAGCCTTCCAGTACTTTTTGTAGGTCAATCGCCGCCACTATTTCCCCGGTAGCAGTTTGTCCCGTTCCCGGGTGAGGTTGAAAACCAGTCATGGCAGTAGTACTGTTGTCCAGTATTACTAGGGTAAGGGGATATTGATTGTAAACTGCATTAATAACTCCGGTAATACCGCTATGAAAAAAGGTTGAATCTCCTAAAACGGCAATAGCCTGTCGACCCGGCTCCGCTCTGCCAATACCCTGAGCCTGGGTTATAGCTGCCCCCATACACAGACAGGTATCCACTGCTGATAGAGGTGGCATCATACCCAGGGTATAGCAACCAATGTCGCCGGTAAACACTGCATCCGACTTTTTACCAGCCGCCTTGCGAATAGCGTAAAAAGATGCCCGGTGGGGACAACCGGCACAGAGAATGGGCCGGCGTATGGGTAGTTCCGGTTTTGCTGTAATCGATTTGCTTTCTAGTTCTTTTCCTGACCAATTAGCAATCACCCTGGTTACCAGGTCTACATTTAGCTCGCCGGTACCTGGTACCATAGCATCATGTTTACCGCTTAACTGTAGATGCAGGCCAATTTTTCCTGCCAGTCGCAGCATGGCATCCTCCAAAACTGGGTCCTGTTCCTCAATTACCAGCAAGTGTTCGTGTTTTTTCAGGAATTGGGCAGCCAGTTCTTCGGGAAAGGGATAAGGGGTTGATATTTTTAAGATTTCAGTATTATCAATCATATTAAGCCGCTGCAGGGCTTCTTTTACATAATGATAGCTTACTCCGGAACAGGCAATAGCGTATTCGCCCTGACCCTCCTGGTAATTAAAGCGGGAGTTGGAAAATTCCTGCCCCATGGTTTTCAGGTTCTCCAGTAATTCACCATGTTTACGAAGAGAAACACTGGGAAAAATAACCCAGTCTCCCCCTTTTTCAAAGCGAGCTTCAGAATCCCTTATAATAATCTCAGGTAGATTCACATCCTGCCCCACATGGCACACTCTGGTGGTAGGGCGTAGTATCACCGGCAGGTGATACTTTTCCGATATATTAAAGGCTTCCATTACCATTTCCATAGCTTCCTGAGGGTCAGAAGGGTCCAGTACCGGAACCTTGGCGAAACTAGCGAACTGCCGGGTATCCTGCTCGGTTTGGGAGCTGTGTGGTCCCGGGTCATCAGCTACTACCAGAACCAGTCCTCCTTTTACCCCTAGGTAAGTACCGGAAAGAAGGGGGTCAGCAGCTACATTAAGTCCCACCTGCTTCATAGTAACCAGAGTCCGGGCACCGCTGATAGCAGACCCATAAGCAACTTCCAAAGCTACCTTTTCATTTACGCACCACTCGGCATGAAAACCATAATATTTGGCCTGGGTGGCCAGGGTACTAAAGATTTCTGTAGAGGGAGTTCCTGGGTAGGCGGTAGCCACCTTAACCCCGGCAGCTATTGCGCCCCAGGCGATAGCTTCGTTTCCTAATAATAATTGCTTGGCCAAATTTCACACCTCACCTACAAAACAAAAGGCCGGGTCAACAGAAGGTGCTGACCTGGCCCAATTATCTGCAACCAGCTCAACTAATCTAATCTATGCTTATCTCATCTCAACTCATCTGTTATCTAAACCCTATTCTAGCATCCGATGCCGAACCTTGTAAATGATTATAATAAAATTCAGTGATATTCATAAAAAAATCAGCGTCCGTCAGCTCCCTTAATAGCGACCGTAGGGAGCATCCGTGTGCCCTATGGGTATGTCAAAAGAACCTTCTAATTAAACCGCGCCAAATTCCTTTCCAGAATAGCCTGGGAATCATTAACCATAGACTGTATCAGTTCCGCACAGGTAGTTACTTCTTTTACCAGGCCAATAGACTGACCCACCATCAGGGGGGCATTCTCAACGTCACCTGTCTGCCAAGCGTCCAGGGAACGCTGTCCTGCTAGCAGGGGAATGAGATCCTCGATTTTAGCCCCTTTGGCTTCCATATCCAAAATTTGCCGGGTAAGATCATTTTTTAAGGCCCGACCCTGCAGTCCTACACTTTTACAAATTAAGGTGGTTTCATGTTCCTCTCTTTTAATAAGCTCCTCCCAAATGCGGGGATGAACTTGACATTCTTTGGTGGCAATAAAGCGAGTAGCCATTAACACCCCTTCGGCTCCCAGGCTCAAGGCTGCGGCCAGGCTGCGCCCGTCAACTATACCGCCAGTAGATATGACTGGTATCTTGACACTTTCAGCAATGCGAGGTAGTAAAACCATGGTAGCAACATCGTCATTCAGGGGATGACCGCCTTCTTCAATACCGGCGGCTATAACAGCATCATAACCCCAGCGTTCGATATTTAAAGCATGCCTTACCGCACCTACCTTGTGCATGACTTTAACTCCGGCCTTGTGACACATATCCAGGTATTTTACTGCTGGTTTACCGGAGACTTCTATGGCGGTTACCTTTTCTTCGGCACATACTTTAAAAAAGTCATCATAAATTTCCTCGGTGAAACGCATGGAAGGTAGTAAGGTAATATTTATACCGATGGGTTTACTGGTAAGTTCCCGGGCCTTATGGATGGCTGCTCTTAATTCTTCACCACTGTTATAATTGCAGGCGGTAATATTGCCCAAACCTCCAGCATTAGAAATGGCGGCACAAAGCTCGGGAGTCGCCAGCCAGAGCATACCTCCACATATAATAGGATAATCAATACCAAATAACTCTGTTATCCTGGTCTTCATATAAACCCCCCCTCAAATTCCTGATATCTATATATTACAATAACAAAATATCAAATACAAAACATTTATTTAAGGAAATAACAATGAAATAACATCCCTTTTATGGCGGTAAAATTTAATGATAAAAGCTATGAGGTATTCTCTACATGGTAAAAGAATTAATTAATCACCACGAGATATTGGCAGTAAACATACTTTTTGCATGGGAATCATATATTGAATTAAAAAAGGGGTACAAGTTTGGTTTGAGGTGATGTGGGATGTTAGGAAGTTTTAAAACTCGTTTACTAATAGTTATCATAATAGTAACCCTGGCGGGGTTGGCAATGCAATCCAATAATGGTAGTCGGGAAGTAGTAGAACCGGTAATTGCTTATGTAATGAAAGACTACCAAATAGAAAAAAAGGCAGCTACCTTTATACATAATATTCGGGAAAATAGCAGCCTGATACCGGTATCAGGCGATGTAGCTATGCAGCTTCCCTGTGAGTATTTGGAACTACAGCAGAAATACGGCTGGTACTGGGACCCTAAAGAACAGAAACAGAGTTTTTATCCCGGACTTAGTTTAAAGGTTAAGAAAAATACTTTGGTCCGGCCGATGATGGCGGGAACGGTGGAGAAAATATCTGTAGATGACAAGGGACGCACGGTGTTATTGCGGCATGATGACCAGATTTATACCCTATATAGTGGTCTTAAAGAAGTGCTGGTAGAAGAGAATAATACGGTAGATCTGGATGATGCTCTGGGTAAATGCGACAATAGTTTGTATTTGGAGATGAGAAGCCAGGATGGACCCCTTAATGTTAACTATCTTTTTGAATAATGCGACTGGGTAGATTATCCAGTGTTCAGGTAAAAGTAAACCCGCTATTTTTACTACTATGTCTTACTTATGTCTACCTGGGACTGGCCCGGGAGATTTTAGTTATTTTAGGGTCACTGCTGGTACACGAAACCGCCCATGGCCTTATGGCTAAAATAATGGGCCTAAAAATAGCGGAAATAGATCTGTTTCCCTTCGGAGGGCAGGCGAAAATTGAAGATTTTACCGGTCTGGACCCGGAGAAGGAGATATACGTTGCCCTGGCAGGACCTATTATCAGTCTGTCCATGGCAGCGGTTTTTTATTTTCTGCCCCTTAAAATGGATCCCCTGAACCTGGATATGCTGGTTAAAGTTAATTTACTACTGGGATGTTTAAATCTTCTGCCTGCTTTACCCCTTGATGGGGGAAGGGTACTGCGTGCATTGCTATCACCTTATAGGGGTTATAAGAAAGCTACCAGGATAGCGGCATTAACCGGAGAAACCCTAGGGGGGTTAATGATTGTAGGAGGAGCTTATCTTACCTGGGTTAACCTTACTGGTATTAATTTCATCATACTAGGGGTTTTTCTCTTTTGGGCGGCTAGAAGGGAATCGAGATTTTTGGTTTATGCCTTTATGCGCTTTTTGGTACACAAAAAGGGGGAACTGGCCCGCAAAGGATTTCTATCGGCTCGTCAGGTAGTAAGTATGGAAGATGCTCTCGTGAAAAACATCCTGGACTCCAGCCAGCCCAGCCATTACCTGCTGGTGGTAATAGTTGACCAGGAGCATCATGTAATAGGTATGCATAGCGAAGCCGAGCTCATAGAATGCCTGTTTGAAAAAGGCCCCCGGGCTACGTTAAGGGATTGTTGATTTGAGGACATAATTATGGTACATTAGAGCCACGAAAGGAGTTGAGTAATTATGCCTAAAATCATTCCGATTCGGGATTTAAAAAATACAAGCGAGATTTCTCAAATGTGTCGTGCTTCAGATGAGCCTATTTTTGTGACCAAAAATGGATACGGCGATATGGTTATAATGAGTATTAAGCTGTACGAAGAAAAGATGTTTATGTCGGATGTCTACCAGAAATTAAGGGATGCCGAGCAACAATTGACGGAAGGGAAGATACTTGAAGGAGATACTTCTCTGAAGAGTATAAGAGAAAAATACAATGTATAAATTGATTGTCTCAGAACTTGCTCATCAGGATTTGGACAATATCGTTTCATATATTGCTATTCAATTGGCAAATCCAGCGGCTGCATCAAGTTTTCTTGATGAGATCGACAAATGCTACGGATATTTGAAAAGTAATCCGATGATGTATTCCAAGTGTCACGATAGCCGTTTGGAAAAGGAAGATTACCGCAAGGCAGTGGTAAAAAATTATATTATCGTCTATAAAGCGGATAAAGATGCTAAAATAGTAAGCATCCTGCGTTTCTTTTACGGTGCTCAAGATTATGATAAATTGATATAAGCAATTAATATGATGAAAGCATTGTTTAATAGACGAAAGGCTGAAAAATGAATAACTTGGAGCCAAAAAGGCAAACAAAACAATAAACTCTTCCCGCTTTTAGGAGGAGTTTTTTAATGCGATTTTTTGAAGGAGGACAGCCTGATGCAGGCTAAAATCGAAGGTATCAGCCACCGCGGAGAAGGTGTAGCCCGAATTAATGGTAAAGTGGTATTCATTCCTTACGCCATCCCTGGCGAAGAGGTTAAGGTAGAAATTGTGCAAGAGCATAAACGATTTGCCCGGGGGAAGCTAACCGGGATTTACACGGCATCACCTGACCGCAGGGAACCGGCCTGCCCTGCCTATTATGAATGTGGTGGCTGTGCCTACCAGCATATTGATTATGCCCGGGAACTAGATTTAAAAAGAAACATGGTTAAGGAAACCCTGAAACGTTTGGGGGGAATAGAGGCTGAGGTCCTGCCGGTCATAGGCATGGAAGAACCGTACCGCTACCGCAATAAAGTAGTCTGGCATACCGCCATGGTTAATGGCAAAATGCAAATGGGTTTCTACCGCGAAGGAAGTCATGAGCTGATACCCCTTGGTGGCTGTACCCTGATTCATAAGGATATGGAACAGGTACAAAATAGCCTGGCCGCCAATCTATCCGACCTGGAGGTACAACCAGGAACGGAAATCACCCTCCGACGTTCATCCTGGATCGGGCATATGAGCCTGGTCTTTAATGGTAAATGCAATAATGAAGCATTATCCGCCTGGGCTTTATCTTTATCCGCTAATCTATCCCTGCATATCAGCCAAGGCTCCAAGATTAAGACAGTGCAGGGTAAACCCTTTTTAGAGGAACAATTATGCGGCTTAACTTTTCAGGTATCTCCTTTGGCCTTTTTACAGGTCAATCACCAGCAGACCGAGAAACTGTATCAACTTATACACCAATATGCCGCTCTAAGTGGCAGGGAATCAGTACTGGACGGTTTTTGCGGCATTGGCACCATTACCTTGAGCCTGGCAAAAAATGCTTCTCAGGTGGTTGGGATAGAGCTTTACCCGCAAGCAGTTGCCGATGCGACGCAGAATGCCGTCATAAATGACATTCATAACGCCCGATTCTATGCTGGCTCCTGCGAAGAAATAATTACCCGGTTAAATCAGCCCTTTGATGTAGTTGTCCTGGACCCACCCCGGGCTGGTTGCAAGATACAGACCATCGAAGCAGTTATTAAAACTAATGCCCCGCATATCATATACGTCTCCTGCAACCCCTCCACTCTGGCCCGTGATTTGCAGCTATTTACATCTTCGGGCTATACCATAACCAGGGTTCAACCTGTCGACATGTTTCCCCGTACACCGCA
>DIRQ01000066.1:0-17124 GCA_002424365.1 Syntrophomonas sp. UBA5432
TTATGCATGATCGATACCGGCTTCCCGTCTTCTAAAACTATTAAAGATGCGGCTATGTTAAACAGTTTTTCGTCAAGCAGTTTTTGGAGGTTCTGCCCTATCATTTGCTCCTTTTTTAAACCGGTAATCTGCTCATAGGCACTATTAACATAAGTAATATTTCCTTTGTTATCAGAAATTAAAACTCCATCCGATGAAGCCTCCAAAATAGCATTTAGTACGTTGCTGTCATTCACCAGCGGTATATCCTGGTGATTGTCTATATTGGTCATTTCTATTTGTTCTTTAACTAATGTTTTAACCAGAGTATTAGGGTTGATATTTTTGGCCAGAGCAAGCATCAAACTCCTGGAAGTTATTTTGCCTACCACCTGACCTTCATCATTTACAATATTCAGGTGCTCTCTTGAACTTTCTAAAAACTTTTCTGCTACTTGATGTAAGCTCTCATTTTCATACGCTTGAGGAATATTGCTGTCGGAGTTTGGCATATTTTATTCCCCCTTGTAGTAATTCACGAGATAAAGGTGGTATCTCCTTATCCTGACCCCGAACATCGGTTACATCAACGATAGAAATAATTGTAGGACACAATGTTCTTTAGTAAAATTAAAAAGTTCTTACCTAATTTATTATAGACCACGTTTATTAAGACACGAAATAATTTTCCCCATTTTTCTTCTAATTTACTAAATAAACACCTATCTATAGATATTTTAAAGGGGAGAATTTTTTATAATATCTCCCCTTCTTAGTTGACCAAATATATATTATATGAATCGCTATTGCTTACCATACCTCGAAACCTTTAGAAAAATTCTTGTTTGATTCGTTCAACGAATATATCTGTATGATTTTTGGCATAATTACTTGCTTGCTCGCTATTACCTGATTTCAGAGCTTTAACAATATCAGGCATAGTATTTAGAAATAAATTAATTTCGCCTATCTCTGGTTTGGCGTAAATCCACATCCTTTCAGTATGCATCTGCAAGCCGTAAAGAATATCTATCAGACATGGATTGGCTGCACTTTCAAAAATTATTTTATGGAAATTTTGGTCTTGAATGATGATTTCGGTATAATCTTTTTCAATATCATAATTTTTTATTTTTTCTAAAATAGCTTCCAATTCCTCTATTTTTTCCGGAGTTATTTTTTTTGCCGCTAAATTGGCAGCAAACCCATTAAGTTCCCTTACTACCTCAAATACCGATTTCATATATAAAAAATCAATAGGTGCCACTTGAGCCCCATATCTAGGAATTATATTCAATAGTTTATTATTTTTTAATTGTTCAAATACCTTCCTAATTGGTGTACGACTTACGTTAAATTCGCTGGCAATATCTTTTTCATTAAGTATTTGCCCAGGCTCATAATCTAGCTGAATAATCCGATTTTTTAATATTTCATATATTTCTTCGCTGGAATAAGTTATAGCCTCCACTGGTTAATCTCCTTAAATAATAAATTTAGCCATGAAGGGGTTAATTTCTATAAATAATTTTTATTAAGACCTGCTTTGATTATAATACCACAAAAATACCAGCTGTTCTACAGTTAATATTCTTGTAATGCGTTTAAAGCTGCTGCAATATACCCGCAAGGATATAATAACCCGCCTACTTAATTTCTAATTATGCGTAACAACTCGCTACTATTCTTGATTATTAGCATATGTTCAACTTGCCCTCAGCCCTTCTTGAATCCTTCTTATTACGGCCTGGGCCAGTGTTCTTAAAACATCTTTATCATTACTACCACATATAGCGGTATATTCACTAGTCATTCTTTTTTCTTAATCTACCATTAAAGTGCGCATCGATAATTCCAGACTGAATTTACCCCGATAAGTTTTTACAAAAACTGCAACGACTTTTGTGCTGCTATTGCTTTTTGCGTTACTAATTGTATAACAATAGAAAGAGCTTCAGATTATTATCTGAAACCCCTTATCAGTACTTTAATGGCACCCTGCAGGCACACAGATATTCACTTCGGTCGCTAATAAAGTGGCAGAGCATGCAAGAGTGCCCTGAAAAATTATTCGGTATTACTGTCCTGTAACCCTTCTGCCCGAGATCAGCCAGGGAGCTGGAAATGGCTCCACCATTTTTTTGCTATTGACTCGTGATACCCCTACATGTATGGCTTCCGTACGCTCCAGGCCGTTTTCCTCAAACAAAGCAGGAATAGACGTAAGAATTTCGAAGTCCAGGGTGTAGATGACAAAATTCATGAGGGGATTGATGGCCAACAGATTCTTTATTTCACTATCGATTCGGTCAGAAGCCACTATAAACGCCAGGTCCGGCACCGGCAGTTTATCCAGGATATTATCTTCCAGAGACTCAACTATGATTACGTTGTTCAGGCCAAATTTCTCAACATTCTCTTTCATAGTTTTCCGATCCCGGGGGTCATATTCCACAGCTATGACACTGCCCTCAGCCGCAATCATAGCGGCCTCCACCGCAATGCTCTCACCTGAGATTATACATATATTATCCTGGTCCCTCAGATTAAGCTTACTCATTATAATTGCCCGCACTTCCCGGCACACATACTGAACCGAACCACAGGTGAAACGGCTGTTCTCCATACCTATATGATAATTCGTGGCTGCGTCAGGATTTAGAATCAACATGGCGGCAGAGGCATTGATACCGCGGTTAATCATATCTGAAACCTTGTCGTGCTTGATTTCGCCGGATGGATCTGAGCCTTCGTTGTACCAGATATCGCAGTCCCCCAATTCGGCATTCCACATGTCGTAGAAAATATCTGGATGTCCGGCGTCCGTAAAGACCAGCACTGCCCGGTTGCTCATAACGGTCGGAATCAGGTTCTTGTTCGTCCCAGTAATGTCCAACATCTTCAGTTTTGCCAGGTTGATATCAACGTTTTGTGAAAAATACTGAAGCCAAGATAAAATGATTTCATTAGTAAACATTGTTTGTTCCACAGGCAAAACCTCCTTTATTAACAGTTATCATACCATATTTTTAGGATTTGCTCCCAGTCTCAGCTTAAAATTAAGCGCCGGTGTACTCTAGCAAGCGTTCCCATTTTTGATCGACATATGCTTGAGTTTCTTCAATCATCCACTCATTACCTTTCTGGAACATATGGCGAAATCTACCCTGAGGACGAAGAAAATCTTCTACCGGCAGCTTTTTCTTCGGTATATAGGTCAGACGCCATACTCCCGCCTCTACTTCGTAAAGAGGCCAGACGCAGGTATCCACTGCCAGCTTAATGATCTCTGCCAGCCTGGCCATGGGGTAGTCCCATCCGCGAGGACATGGGGACAATACGTTCAAAAAGCAAGGACCCTCCGTATAAATAGCTTTATAGGATTTGGAGTGCAGATCCCTGAAATTGCCTATAGGGGCAGTCTGAGCAATATAAGGGATATGATGAGCAACCAAAATTTCAGTCAGATCTTTTTTATTCTGTTTCTTACCCTGCCCCACAGAACCTACAGGCGTAGTAGTCGTGCGGGCAAAACGAGGCGTTGACGATGAACGCTGGATTCCTGTGTTCATGTAAGCCTCGTTGTCATAGCAGACGTAGACCATGTCATGATCGCGTTCCATAGCGCCTGACAGGGATTGAAACCCTATATCATAGGTGCCACCGTCACCTGCAAAAGTAATGAACTTGACGGTTCCTTCCACCTTACCGCGACGTTTCAGAGCGTTATATGCTGCTTCCACTCCGGAACAGGTAGCTGCGGAGTTTTCAAAAGCAGAATGAATATAGCTGTCCATATAAGCAGTGTAAGGATACATAAAGGTAGAGACCTGCAAACAGCTGGTGGCATTAACCACTACTGCCCGGTCCTCTTTATTCAGGGCACGTAGAACCCCGGCCACAACAACCCCAGCGCCGCAACCGGCGCAGAGTCGATGCCCTCCGGTAAGCCGTACCGGCTTTTCCACTTCCCGTTTTAGGTTATATACCGTACTCATGCCATCTCCTCCTTTGACCTCTGTCCCATATGGGTATATAGCGGTCCAATCTCACCGGTCAGAGCAATGTTCGCCAGTCGGCTGAATACTTTTTCAATATCCTCGACCTTCACATCACGCCCGCCCAGACCGTAAACAATATCAATCAGATACGGACGTTCCTTCAAATCATACAAAGCACTGCGGGTCTCGGCAAATAAAGGACCTCCGTTAGCCGAAAAGCCCTCGGATTTATCCATGACAGCTACAGCCCTAGTACCCGCCAATACCCGGGCCAGTTCCTCGCCCGGGAAAGGACGGAAAACTCTCATTTTAACTAGCCCGGCCTTTACTCCATTTTCTCGCAATTTATCGACAGCGGCTTTGGCAGTTCCAGCGGTGGAGCCCATTAGTACCAGAGCCAACTGAGCATCCTCCATCCGATATTCTTCAAATAGCCCATAGCACCGGCCGGAAATCTTTTCAAACTCTGCGGCTACCTCCAATATGCGGGCCTTGGCCGCCTTCATTGCCTCCGCCTGTAGGACCTTGTGTTCCATGTAATAGGGACTCACATCGTACGGTCCTACCGCCAGCGGATTTTCCTTTTTCAGCAGATAGTGTTCCGGGTTATATTCTCCGATAAAGCGGCGTACCACATCCGTCTCCAAAAGCTCTATGTTTTCTACCGCATGACTGGTAACGAAGCCATCCATACAGGTCATCACCGGTAAACGTATGCTCGGGGTCTCGCCAATGGGCATGGCCATAATAAAATTATCATAGGCCTCCTGATTATTTTCGGCGTAGATTTGAATCCAGCCGGCATCACGGCCTCCCATAGAGTCAGAGTAGTCGTGGTTTATGTTGATGGGCCCGGAAAGGGCTCGGTTTACGCAGGCCAGGGTAATAGGCAAACGGCATGAAGCTGCCACGTACAAAAGCTCATACATCAGTGCCAGTCCACAGGATGAAGTAGCACAGACGGACCTGGCCCCTGCAGCTTGCGCCGCAATGCATACCGACATAGAACTGTGCTCCGACTCCACGGCTACGTATTCAGTGTTTACCTCGCCATTGGCCACATACTGGGCGAAGTATTCCGGAATTTCGGTGGAGGGAGTGATAGGGAATGCTCCAATGACATCAGGATTTATCTGCTTCATGGCATAAGCTACAGCTTCGTTGCCGGAAAGACGGTGACTCATTTGATCGCACCTCCAGATACCATGGTAATCGCCGGGAAAGGACACACGTCCTCACAGATACCGCAGCCCTTGCAGTGCATATAATCGAAGTCCAGACGTTTCCCGTCCTTCACCGGAATAGCGCAGTCCGGGCAGAATGGAACACATAGCATACAGTGTTTACATGCTTCCTCGTGAAAAATGGGCGTATTGGTTCGCCAGCTACCAGTATTAAAGAGCCGTGCAGTTCCTGGTTCGTAGATCTCCCCTCCGGGGGTTAGATCCTGCCAGGGAGTATGTTCGTTGATATCCTTCGCATAAATCATCCTACCTGCACCTCCGCCAATGATTTTTTCAGGGTTGCCATGTTCCCCTCGATAAGCTGGGGCTTGGATACGAATTTACTTTTAAAGGATTCTTCTATATCTGCTAAAAAGCGTTCGGTATCCAAAACACCACTTACCTGAACCACAGCACCCAGCATAGGGATATTGGGGAAGTTGCTGCCCAGAATATCTTCCGAAATGCGGCGGGCATCTATGGTACAGACTTTTCCGGTCCATCCTGGTAGCCTAATACGCATCTCTTGGGGAGAACCGGGAGTGTTGATGATTATGGCACCGCCCTCTTTCAGTCCTCCAGTAACGTCGACGCTATCCAGCAGAGTTTCATCTACCACCACCACATAGTCTGGATAATAAATGTTGGAATGGATAGTACATCGTTGTTCACTAATGCGATTATAAGCCGTTATCGGGGCTCCCATACGTTCCGGTCCATACTCCGGGAACCCCTGCACAAACTTCCCTTCTAAACCGGCCACATCCGCCAGCAACATGCAGGCCATCTTGGCTCCCTGTCCGCCCCGGCCATGCCAGCGAATTTCTACCATGTTGTTGGTTACCATTACTTTTTCCTCCAGTCATTGTGATTGATATAATAAAAAAGGCCTTCGTCCCACAAAGGGACGAAGGCCTGAAAAGACATTCGCTATACCACCCATTAGTACGACATACCATCATATGCGTTCCTGATGACGGGGGAAATCCGTCGGAGCCTACTGGATTAATCGTTCGGTCCGCAGCTCAGGAGTGATTTTCAGGTTCAGACTACTGGTACCGGGCTTGCACCGTCCCCGGCTCGCTGAAACGTTTGGCTGAAACGTACTCTCTCCGTCAATGCCTTTGCAATATTAGATTATAAATTAATATATCATTTAACCGTGTTTTGTCAATCGCTAATCTGATTTTACTTAGCGTAAAATTACTGTGGGGGAAGAGAGCAGAAAAACAAATAAGAGAATCCCCTTGTGATAACATAGTAGTTGTCGCAAAACCCTATATCATAACAAAGGAGAAACTCTTATGAAACATATTATACAAGAAATTGCAGAAACAATCAGCGAAAGATTTGAAGATGTGAATGATAATCTAATTGTGTACCACTGGGGGTGCGGACGTTTTCTTGGACCTTAAACAGCCAACCCCAGACTTCTTCTGTAATCTAAAGGACTCATTCCACCTAGCGATAACTTAATCCGTTTTGATGAATACCACTTTATGTATTCATCAAGTTGCTTTATGAATTGATTTATTGTAATACCAGTCCAGTGGCGATTGTAAAACATCTCATTTTTAAGTCTGCCAAAGAAGCCTTCACAGGCGGAGTTATCAGGTGAACAACCTTTCTTTGACATAGAGCGTGTAAGTTAAGCCTTTTCCACTCGTTCTATCCAACCCGGCCAACGATAATGGCTGCCACGGTCTGAATGTATCTCGGCACAACTTCACAGGGTGCGTGTTTGTTACTAAAACTACAACGACTTTTGGCAATATTAATACGCTTTGTAGATGTTACTTATTGTATATATGTCAACAAGGAGTTTCAGATTAAACTCCGAAACCCCAAATCAAGAACAACACTTGTGTAGCAGATCCAATACAAATTGTTTTTTCCTCATAGTTTACAAAGCCAACAACTCATTATTTTTATGCATTATATCTTACCTGGAACATATCCCCACGTTGAGCTTCGCCCCAGTCCCCTATCTTTGAGTTTTTATTTCAACCTTAATTCCGTACTCTTCAAATATTTTTAGTAATCTTTCACCTTCCGTTTTTGAACTATTGCTCACATGCCCATTAATACCTTCCGAATTTATATATTCGTAACTTATATAACGGAATCCGCCTTTGGGTCCAACATACTTAATCACGTTTTTAGCACTCTTAAGCGCTTCCCTCTGTTTCTTTTTAAGTAATTCAAGCTCTTCAAGATATTCCTTATCTATAATCTCAATAGAATCCCATAGAACATCCAGCGTTGTGATTCCAGGAAAACATACTCCGATAAATCTATCTGAACCACGACTCCAAAGACCATACTTACCAATAGTGTATCCTTCAACGCCTGGCACTAGACTAGGGGCGTATTTGGTTAGATCTGTTTGAAGTCTTACCTTTATTTTCCTTTCCATCTCCCTGCCTCCGTCCCTACTAATTGTGTCATGCATTTATTGCAAAGTGTCCCGTCTTACCAATTTGTATATTCCCTCTCAACTCGCCCTCAGCCCTTCCTGGATCCTTCTTATTACGGCCTGGGCTAGTGTTCTTAAAACATCTTTATCACTACTGATTTGAGCAAAGAAGCGCGACTGTTCTTCATCTAATGATAATATGCGGTTGACAAAGATTTGCCCAATTTTATCTATTGCTTCCGCCTCATAAGCACTGGGTGTACTGTCTCTGATATTCACAATCATATCTTTATCGTTGCTGAGGGTATCAACAATCTCATTAAGCTCTTTAGAAGCATTTTCATAATTTCCATAGCGGGTGTTAATGCGCTCAATAATTTCATCAATCAGCGAGTAGCTTTTTTCTTTTACCACCGATTCCGTTGAAATCTTGTCAAATGAATATTCTATGCTATCACCCAGTAAATTTTCATCCTCTATAGCCTTTTCGGCTGAATAAACTACCAGCTCAACCAGTTCATCGGGATTTATTCCAGCATCTTGGGCCTTTACATTCAGCACATTATGCAGCGCATCGAGGAATACGGCCAGGCGCTTCATATCATTGTTCCAAACATTATAAACCGTGGAGATATAGTAGAACAGTTTGATAAATTTTGCTGCTTCTGCAATGAACAATTGTTGTTCAACTTCTTTAAGCTTTTCAAAGTTCTGTTTAATCTGTGAAAAGAGCGATGTCAGTTCACCGGAATGTTTATTGCCATCCTTAATCAATGCATAACCCTGGTCCGCCTGGTTAAGTGTAAACACATAATAATCCAATAGTTTATCCCGTTTGCCAAAGAGTATATTGGGGTCAGTTTCGTTTTCCGCGGGCAGATAAAGCTCACCGCCTATATACGGTTTAAAGTAAGCCTGGATTTCTTCTGCAGTATTAACAAAATCGAGAATAAAAGTTTTTTTACCTTCCGCCTCCCGGTTGATACGGGACAAGGTTTGAACCGCTTTAACACTGCTGTTAAGCTTTTTATCTACATACAGAATGCATAGCTTATTCTCATCAAATCCTGTTTGCAGCTTGTCGGCAACCACGATAATTCTTACTTGATCATGATTGCTTATAAGCTTTTTGATATCTTTTTCCTTAAGACCTGCATTCATATTTTCCTCGGTATAATTAATCCCATCAATTTCTATGGTACCGGTAAAGGCAACAACAGCCTTGAAGGCATAGCCGTGTTTTTCGATGTATTTATCGATGGCCAGCTTATAACAAACTGCATGTTTACGTGAAGGCGTAATTAGCATGGCCTTCGCTTTGCCGCCCAGCCATGATATTCTTTTTGATATGAAGTCCTCCATAATGATGGCGGTCTTTATATCAATAACCTCCGGCGAACTGGTAATATGTTTAAGAATTGCAGCAGTTGCCCGGCTGCTTTCGTATTCCGTGTCATCATTCTTTTTCTTCTTGATCTCGAATTTTTCATTATAAGTAGTGTACGCAGCTAGGGGATTTAAAATAAACCCCTCCTGTATAGCCTGCTTCATGGAGTATTTATGGAAATACTGCTTGCCTATCTCTTTTCTTGTACCGAAGAGCTCCATCGTTTCGACCTTTGGGGTGGCTGTAAAAGCAAAATAGCTTACATTGCGGGTAGCTTTTATCCGGTTCTCCTGTTTGAGCAATAATCCCTGGCTATCTTCGAACTCCTCATAAACTTCATCACTAATAATGGCATCTTTAAACGACTTGCCGGATAGTGTTTCCGATATCTTGGACATAGTCTTTCCCGCTGCTGATGAATGCGCTTCATCGATAATAATGGCAAATCGGCGTTGCTGCTGTTCCTTTAATTGTTCCAGGATAAAAGGGAATTTCTGCAGGGTGGTGACAACAATATACCCACCCGCCTGAAGAGCTTTTAACAACTCGGCCGAGTTATCTTCTATCCATTGGGCAACACCCGTTTTGCCATCAACCGTAGTAATCTCATTTCCCAATTGGCTGTCAATGACAGTGCGGTCACTGATAACGACAACCGTGTCAATTTCAGGAAGATTAATCAGACGCTTGGAGAGCCAGGCAATGGTTTTGGTCTTACCACTGCCTGCACTATGCCATATAAGATACCTGCCGCCGATTCCGTTTGTCCTTACATCTGCTTCCGTCTTTAAAACAGCATCCAGCTGATGATAACGCGGGAATATCATGACCCCTTCATCATCAATAAACATAAATTCACGGATAATTTTTAAAAGCATATCCTTTGGCAAAATCTCTTCCCAAACATAATAGGTACAGTGTTTACCCTCCACCGTAGGATTACCGGCCCCCTCATCCGTTGATCCCCGGTTAAAAGGAAGAAATACCGTGTTTTTTTGGTCCAGGCGGGTAGAGATAAAAGCCTCGAATTCATCCATGGTCAGGTAAACCAGGGTCCTCCGGTTGAAGCTGAAAATTAACTCATCGGGATTACGCCTATATTTGAATTGATTGGTGCCTTCAAAACTCGCCCTTTGCCCGGCGGTCTGCTTTTTTAGCTCAATCATTATAATGGGGATGCCGTTTAAAAATATAGCCAGGTCAACCCGGAAACTGTCTTCCTTGTCTTCATAGGCAAATTCACGGTTAATAGAGAGGATATTTTTATCGTAAAGGCTAAGGCCATCGCTCATCCCTTCCAGGTTAGGCTTAAAGAAGGCCAGGTAAAACCTGGTGCTGCTGGTATAGTCCTCAATTGGTTCATTAAGTGATAGCAGCAGGCCCCGGGAATTGATTTTGTCATTTAAAAGTTTGATAAACCTATCTTTATAACCTTTTCCGTGGGTAGCCTTAAATTGCTCAAGCTGTTCCTTTTGCGAGCTTTCCAGGAAATCAAAAAGCCTGGCCCGGTCAAGCGCATTGCGGAAATCATAATCGGTTTTTTTACCTGGGCAATAGCCACTGTTGAGCAGATAATCATAGATTTCATCACGGAAAGGGTTTTCTTTCAGGTCTTCTCGCGCCATGGTTCTCACCTCCAATAGCGCCCATTGGTCGGCCTTAATTTTGAACGGTTTTATGTTTGTCATCCACGGCAGTATGTGCAAATGTTGCATATACCGGCTTCTTGATCATTATATATTATATTTTACCAGTAACTGCCTCATATACAATACTCTGGCGGTATTCTTTCAGCTTTTCAATCATATCGTTATTGGTGTTAATAATTCGGTCAATGTCAGCGCATTTTTGGTCGAGATAGTCGGCCATCACTCTCTGAGTGGGTAAAGGCGGTATAATTAAACTTATATTACTTAACGCAGTTGAGGTTATAGCTGGATAACTTACACCTACTGATCTTCTTACGATCTCTTGCACAATATATTCGCTTTGAACCTGGTAAAAAGCAAATTTTGAATATAGATTATCTTTGGGAGTTAATACGGCAAAACCAGTGGAGCAAATGTATTTATCATTTTCCGTTATAAAGGCAATCGCCCGTAGATAAGTTCTTACCGTTGAAATAATAATATCATTTTTAGAAACTACCATTCTCGCTCTGGAAGGGCTTTCCTTAAAACTCATTCTAATCGTTTCACCTATTCCACCCAGTTCGGTAATGCTGCTAATATCTATATAGTTGAAAAGAAATTTCTCATCGGTGTTTTCTGACAACCTATTTTTATCAATATCACAAATGTATTTAATCTTACATATTTCCCAATCCTCAGGTATCTCCCCTATCCATTCAATATAGCTGTCCTTATATGGAACATTCTTATCTAACCCTTTAGTAACAGCTTCGTATATGATTGACTGGCGCTGTTCCTTCAGCAGTTCATTCTGCCTATGTTTTGCAAAGATAATTTTATCTATATCGCCGCACTTTTGATCAAGATAGTCGGCAATCTGGTGCTGAACATCAATTGGCGGGATAGGAATATCTATATTTAGCATTTTATCTTGTGTAAAATGCATGATAGTCGCTTTATTACATAGTAAATCAATATACCCAATTGCTTTGAGTACATACAGCCAATAATAGAGGTATTTATTTATTGCGTTTTCTCTTGCCCTAACTCTGTGAACAGCATTTTGGATATAACACGGAAAATCTATATCGCAAATACATGCCCTTCCAGCGTCTCCTCCCTCTGAAACCAACAAATCTCCCCGTTTTATACTAAATATCTTCTTTTCCCGCTCGCTAAACCACATCTCTTTTATTTCACTTTGATTTATTCCATCCCATGTTATATTGAAAGAACAAAGGTACTTTTCAAGCGTCTCATTATTATTCTTTTGAGATGGTTGTAACATCTTTCCCAGTTGTGTCTCATAGAAATATTTTACTTTGGAAATATCCCACCCCTCCGGTATCTCCCCAATCCATTCAATACCACTCGGTTTCATTTTTGTTACCATTAAGGATTCACCGCCTGACCTATAAGTGCAGATATGGTATCCTTAATGTCCTCTTCTATCTCAATAATTTCAGTCAGTATTTCCTCAGATTTCCGGGGTGGTACGTACTTGTAGAAATATCTGGTAAAGGGGATCTCATAGCCCACTTTGGTTTTCTCATAATCAATCCAGGCATCTGGTACATAGGGCAATACCTCCCGCCGGAAATACTCATCAATATCCTCTTTAAGCGGGATATTCTCGGTATCCCGCAGGGAGGGATCCGCCTGCCGGACGCCCTTTTTAAGAACGGACTGACCATTTTCATCTTTTTTGGGTCGTTCAATTACTACCTTATTATAGCCAAAGTGGGTGGTATCATATATTTTGGAAAACTCATTCTCCGCGAAATTGCGGTAAAGCTGGACGATTCTCTCTCGGTGTGCAGGAGAAATATATTTGCGTTTGTTGCCCAGAGATTTGGGCTTCTGCTCATCGTAAAAGTTTACTGCATTAATTAGCTGAACCTTTTTATCCCGCCTTTTTGATTTGGCTTTTGATAATATCCAGATATATGAATAGATTCCGGTGTTGTAAAACATCTGGTCAGGCAAAGCCACAATAGCTTCCAGGAGATTGTTTTCCATAACATAGCGCCTGATTTCGCTTTCCCCGCTGCCGGCATCACCGGAAAATAAGGGGGACCCATTAAGTATGATGGCTATTCTGGCATCTTTTTCAGCCTTGGCCAGCAGGTTCTGCAGAAATAGCAATTGCCCGTCACTGACCCTGGGTAATCCCGCCACAAACCGATTATTGGTACTATTACGTTCTCTTTCCACGATAGCTTTTTCTGTTTTCCATTCCACTCCAAAAGGGGGATTGGTAATAAGCAGGTCGAATTTTTCACCTTTTAGGTAGTCTTCGGTCAAGGTATTGCCCTCGAAAATGTTTCTGGTATCCTCACCCAACATAAGCATTTCCGCGCAACAAACAGCATAGGCTTCGGGATTGTTATCCTGCCCGAACAAGCGCACCCGGTCACTGCTGCCGATCATGTCATTTAGTTTCCTTTTAGCTACCGTAAGCATCCCACCGGTACCGCAGCACCCGTCATATATGCGAATTAGTTTGCCTTCCTTTTTGAGATTATCCACATTTTCTGCCATCATCAAATCAACACAGAGTTCAATGACTTCTCGCGGAGTATAGTGATCACCGGCCTCGGCATTTGATTTATAGGCTCTTATAATTTCTTCAAAAACATAACCCATCATCAACTGATCGGTACTTTCAGGATGAAAATCGACTTCTGCAAATGCTTTGACCACTTCAAAAAGGATACCCTTTTTAATCATGAATTCAGTTTCTTCTTTAAATTTAAGCCCCTTAATAATATTTTCAATGCTGGGGGAATAGGCGGTAATAAACTCCATAAAGTTAGCGTTGATATTATCGCTGTCACCAATTAAATCCTCAAAGCTAACACATTTCTGATTATAAAAAGGTACTCCACACTCTTTTAGTACTGCCTGTTCAATAAGCTTTTCGTCAACATCTAGTTTCCCAAACTTTTTTAGGATGTTTTTAATTTTCTTGTTTTTACTTTCCAGAACACAGTCAAAGCGCCGCAGAATCGACATGGGTATTATGACATTGCCATATTTTTCAGAAGTATAGGGGCCGCGGAGTTTATTGGCTATTTTGGTAACCAGGTTGACTTTGGCATTGATATCGGCTTGATTAATCATTCCTTATTCTCCTTCAAACAAATTTAATAGCTCCATATTCTTGAATATTTTTTCCCGCCCCAGTTTTTCTTCCTGGAGTAAGCCTTTTTCAACCAGTTGCTGGAGATAGCTGGATGCTGTTTGCCGATGTACACCCATCTCCACAAGATCCTCTATCCTCACATAAACCTTATTGAATATAAGCTCAATTACTTGTCGTAATACCTTTTTTTGTCCTTTGATAGTTTCTAAAAATTCTTCGTCAGAGTATCTCCCTATTAGTCTTTTTATGTTGTTAACCATCTCCAGGGTTTTTTCAGCGGTTATCCTGAGCGAAGTCAACATAAACTTTATAAACGATGTGTAGTTTTCTTCTTGCCTGCACCCTTGCAGTAGATCATAATATTGATTTTTGTTTTTGATGATGTAGGAACTGACATAGAGAACGGGATAGTGTAAATATTTCTTCTGGCATAGAAACAAAATATTTAATATTCTGCCGGTACGACCATTGCCGTCATAAAAGGGATGAATGCTCTCGAACTGGTAGTGCGCCAGCGAAATTTTTACCAACGGATGGGTGGGAAACATCTCATCGTTATAGACATATTCAAGCATATCTACCAGTAATTTATGAAGCAATTCCTTGCCGTGGGGCGGGGTATATAGTATCTCATTTTGTCCGTTGGATACATTGGCTATTCTGGTATAACTATTCTCAAACTCCGGTAAATTTGCTCTAATCCCTCGCTGTCTTTTGTTTACCGGTTCGTTAACGGCCTCAATATCACTAATAGATAGAATACCTTTTTCTTTTAGTCGGTTAAATCCTATAAAAAGGGCGTCTTTATATTGGGCAACTTCTTTGGCTTCAGCCGTAAAGCTATCAAAAATAATACCTCTGTATAAATCATCATTGGTGGTCAAAATATTCTCTATACTACTGCTGGCCCTGGCCTCCTGTAAAGCCAAGGTATCCAACATAATAGATGGATTAGGCAGGGAATTGACCTCATAGTTTAGTATTTCGATAGCGACACGAGTGTCCTCGGCCAGCTTTAGTAGCGCCTTGTTTTCCTCTACTTCCAATTGGGTGATTGGTTTTAATTCATTAAATGGTATGAGCTTATTTATCTTACTCCACTCCTATCAGGACAAAGATTACACAGGGATAGGTAAACCCCTATCCCTATGTATCTTCAAACTATTTATCCACCATAACTTCCAGTCTTCTTATGACAGTCCAAGCAAAGAATTTCGCAGTTTGACAGTGTGTCCTTTCCACCGGCAGCAACAGATACTATATGATGTGCTTCCCATGCACCCCAGGCACTATCCTTGCCACGGTTATTATATGAGAGTGTTTTACTACATCTTGCACCATGACTGTGAGTTGAACGAGTGCATTCGCATTTGCCACCAGCTCTCTTCCACGCAGTATCTACAATTGATTGAGGGAAAGCCATATAGGCACCTATCCTTTCTCCGATGGGTATTGACAAAAAACTTTTAATCAGCGATCTTAATAATAAGTCCAAAGCATATGTGAACCATCGGTTTCACATGGAGGCGGTATCTAATGCCACTTAGATACCGCCTTTGTCTATCCATATATTGTCACAAAATATTATCGCCGTCAACTCTTTATTTGTTGATAAGTTTTATATTTTTCAACATATATTCTTTTTATGCTGATGCTTTTGCCGCCATAACCTGGCTCCTCTCTGCAGATGTTAAATTTATTTTATGAAGCTGCTTGTTTTATGTTAATGAAGCGTTGGTGCTATTTTACTGGATGGGGTAAGAAAAATGCTTGAGGAGAAGTCTCCTTTTTCAGCTACTTCAGGCATACTCTGCCCTTATCAATAAAAAAATATTCGGTTGGGGGACTTTTAGTGTACGTTAAGGGCTATCGGTACTATGCCCTTATAGGGTAGATGATGCCACCGATGGTCATGACTGTGAATAACCTGTAACAATTGCCGGCGCGCCGCTGAACAGACAGATGGAAGGTATATACTAAATATACCAAAACAACTAAATCGTAATCTTTGCCCGTTCCCGCATAAAAGTAATCTCGCGATCAATGTCACCCTGAATTTCGGCAATGCGCTGGGTAGCGTCAGGACCTTTAAGCAGGCGATTGAAGCGACCCTGCTTCATTACGTATTCATCCACCGGCGCAGGGTCTTTTTTGCCGCTGATGATGCTCGCGCTGGGGTTATTAAAGCTGATCTTGCCATTCTCCGCTTGCCATAACAGCCAGGCACCGCTGCGCACAGCCATACGGCTCATCTGCACGGTTTCAGACATATCGAACTGCCAGCCTAAATAGCAAGGGGCTAGAATTTCGATATATTTCATGCCAGGGATGTTTTTGGCTTTTAGCACCTTATCGTACAGGTCGCCGGGGTAAGCCACGGTGGCGGTAGCCACGTAGGGAATATTATGCTCCAGCATCAGCAGGGCCATATTTTTCTTAGGCTGCCGCTTACCGGTGGGGGTGGTGGTGGTAAAGCTGCCGCGCGGGGTGGCACCGCTGCGTTGCACGCCGGTGTTGCTGTAGGCTTCGTTATTATAGCAAAAGAAAATCATATTATCGTTGCGTTCGGCTGCGGCCGAAAGCGCCTGGAAGCCGATATCATAGGTGCCGCCATCACCCGCCCAACAAAATACGGTAGGCAGTTCGCCTTGCAGACGGCCCTTTTCCTGCATTATTTCAAGCGCGTGGATAATACCGGAGGCTGAAGAGCCCGCGGTGGCAAAGCAAATATTAATGCCGGGCCAGTTGTAGCCCAGCTTGGGGGTCATTCCCATGCTGGCTACCGAACAGGAGGGGGTTAGCAGCATGATGGCATTTGGACCCAGAGCCTTGCCTACGATACGTAGCGCCATGGTGGCGGGGCAGCCACCGCAGGCCCCGTTACCGCTTAAGACCTGCTCAATATCCGGTAATTGTTTAATACTGGTAGCCATGTCTCATCCATTCCTTTCACGGTCTATGATTTTATTCATCCATCATGGCACGAATCTCGGCGGCCATGAAGCGGCGGGGCAGATCGATGCCGCCAATGCCCATTACCCGGTTTTTAACCGTGATGTCATTGCGTCGGCTAAAGAGCACGCTTTTTAGTTCTGCGGCCAAAATGCCGCCTGGGTGCCCGAAGTTATAGTTGCGATCCAACACCATCACCTGTGCATCTTGCGGCAGGGCGTTGATGATATCCTCAGCCGGGAAAGGCAGATACAGGCGCGGCCTCAACAGGCCGGCTTTAATGCCCTGCTCGCGCAGGATATCGATGGAAAGTCTTAATTCTGCCGCCATACTATTGACTGCAAAGGCTACCACTTCGGCGTCTTCCAGCCGATAGGTGTCGATGGTGTC
>DIRQ01000066.1:17414-39834 GCA_002424365.1 Syntrophomonas sp. UBA5432
ACATTGCTGAAGGAAGAGGGATGCGCCGGGTCAAGCCGCCATTCCGGTTCATGCGGGGGCAGGAAACGGTCGATATCCTCCTGTGGCGGCAGGGTGAGGGGCATCAGACAATGAGAAATAGCAAAGCCGTCAAAATTGACCATCACAGGAATATTGATCTGTTCGGCCACACGGTAGGCCTGTAAAATGGTATTGAACACCTCCTGATTGGAGGAGCAGTGATATTGAATCCAGCCGGTATCACGTTGAGAAAATGAGTCCTGATGATCGGCCCACAGAGTCCAGGGAGCAAATATACCTCGGTTGACGTTGCACATTACGACCGGCAAACGTCCACCAGAAGCCATATGTAAAACTTCGTGCATATATAGCAGACCGTTGGCTGAAGTAGCTGTGAAAACGCGGGCGCCTGCAGCGGATGCGGCCACGGCAGCGGCCATGGAGCTATGTTCGCCTTCCACGGGAATGAAACGGGCGTGCAATTCGCCATTTTCAATCATGTCGGCCAGTGCTTCCATAATACTGGTCTGGGGTGTGATAGGATAACCGGGTACTACGTCCACCCGGGCGCTTTTAACAGCCAGCGCGGCGGCATGGGCACCGGTATCCATTATAACTTGCGCTGATTTCATACTGCTACTCCTCCTTTTCCATGCTGATTGCGCCGGTGGGGCATTCTGTGGCACATACGCCGCAGCCCTTGCAGTAGCGGTAATCAATCGTTATTTCCTTGCGGTCAATGACCGCTTCCGGACAATATATCCAGCAATTTTGGCATTTATTACATTTCTGAATGTCAACCACCGGACGATGGGTCCGCCAGGAACCGGTATCACCGCCAACTCCCTTCATTGGCCAGGAAATGGGCCGGTAGGCTTTCGTAACTGATTTCATTTATTTCCATTCCTTTCACTAATCCAAATGTAAAGTGCGCTATACGCTAATCTGCGTTACGGTATTATAAGCCTTGCCGGCAGCGCCCAGATTACGCTTGCCGTTATTACCCGGCCATTTATTCAGGATGGTTTGTTCCATAATATTTTGCGGGATGTTTAGCACCCGGCACACCGCGCCAAACAGCGGGATATTGATAAAGGGCCCATCGGCGGAAAATAATCCGGCTTCGCGGGCAATAGCGTCTGCGTCCACCTGCCAGGTAGGATGCTTCTCTACAGCTACGGCGTGGGGAGCATTGATGATTACGGTGCCGACCTCAGTAATGCCCTCACTAATTGCCGCTTCGGTAAGCTTTTCGCTCATAACTACTACATAGTCCGGCAGCTCGCATTGACTGTGCGCATGGATAGTGGTAGGGGACATGCGCACTGCTGCCCGCACCGGCGCTCCGCGGCGTTCCACCCCAAAGAAAGGCAAAGCCTGTCCCTGATGACCGTTTTCCAGCGCAGCCTGCGCTAACAAGTGAGCCAGGGTAACGGAGCCCTGCCCGCCAAACCCGTTGATTCGTAATTCTAACATATCGTTCCCCCATTCTTCTATGCTAAAAAAATAAACCCTTCGCTCAGAACTCTGAGACGAAGGGATTAATTCCGCGGTACCACTCAACTTAACGGCTAATGCCGTTCACTCCATTAGGATGCGGGATCTTCAAGACCCGATATCCCCTTCCTTTTAACGGTTTGAATTTCCGTCCGAGCCTACTTTCTAAAAGATTTCGGTCGGCAACTCCAGAGTGAGTTCTGCTTGCCTCTTCGACCGCCTCACACCAACCAGCAGCTCTCTATAACCCGAGGATCAGCTTACTATTCCCTGTCATCGTCATTTTTTGTATATTGCATCTATTATAATGACCCGCTGTTTTTCTGTCAACATTTTCTGCCATGCCTTAAGCTGTGACGACCTTGTAAAAAATATTTTTGTTTCCCGTTTTTTCGCAAAGATGAACCCCCGATTTTTTTCTAATACTATTACCTGCTATTTGCGACTATTTCGGCTACGCCAGGGCTACTTGATGTCCTTTTCTACAGCTACCCGCTATTTACCTAAAATAAATTTGGGGATTTCATCCTGGTTCTGCCCAAGTGTTGGTGCCGGGCGGGGTTTTCCCGGAGTTTTGGAGAATTTAATAGCAGTTCCTCTAATTTTTAACTTAGACATAGTTTTGGAATGCGGTAGATCGATTTCCGTGATCGTCTCCCTAAAAAGCAGGTGTGGATCATTCATTACTTCCTCAACTGTCTGAACTCTTCCACAAGGAACTCCATTTTTATTCAATAGTTCTTCAAGTTCTTTGAGGTTGTCAAACGAGTCAACCCACTCATGGATTATCGGAATCAATTCTTTTTGATTTATCGAACGGTCGTTAACAGTGCTAAACCTGGGGTCATTTTCCAAGTCTGGTCTTCCCATCAAGGTAGTCAGGATATTCCACAGCTTAGGATTCAGTGCTGCGATCATTATTCCATTACCCTTCGTGCCGAATATTCCATAAGGCGTTAACGCTAGGTTGTGGTTGCCATTCCTGTTAACTTCCCCACCGGCAGATGCAATTTCCAAAAGATCAACCGCGGCGGTCATGCAATCTAGCAGAGAAACATCTATATGCTGTCCTTCCCCGCTACGTTCACGATAGAACAGTGCGGCGGAAATGGCACCGAAAGCATGATATGCCGTGATGTAATCGGCTACTGCCGGGCCGCACCTCATAGGAGGCCCATCAGCATTGCCGGTCATGCTCATCACTCCGCTTAGAGCCTGGGCAATTAGGTCATATCCCGGCTTGCTTTTATACGGACCAGTTTGCCCATAAGCGGAAACCGAACACATGATAATAGAAGGATTTAATTTTATGAGATCACCGTAGCCTAAACCTACCCTATCCATTACTCCCGGGCTAAACGCTTCAACAACAACATCCGCTGTTTGGACTAATTTTCTAATAATCTCAAGATCAACTTCTTTTTTAAAATCAAGCACAATTGACTTCTTACCCCGATTGGCCTGGATGAACAAGGTACTCATTCCGTCGAGTTGCAATGGCCAAGCACGTGCATCGTCACCTAATCCCGGTCTTTCCACCTTTATCACTTCAGCTCCGAAGTCTGCCATCATAGCAGTAGCCTGAGGCCCGGCAAGGTTGTTGGTAAAATCAAGTACCCTTACTCCATCGAATATATTGCTCATTTTTGATTACCTCCTAATATAAATTAATTGATTAATGGTACGTAGATTTTCTATAATCCATCTAAAATAAGAGGTACCAATACCCCAAGGTTAACCTTATCACTAGCTATAGTACAACTATTGCCGAGAACGCAATTGCCGGATCAATATATATAATGAGACTTTTGCATTATTAATTAAGACCGAAAATACTGAGATTGGTTTTAATTGCACAGAAAAAGGACTTTACCCCTATTTAGTCTAGTTAAAAACAAGATTACTTGTCAATTCTACAAAATGTACATTAATTTACCATAATTACTATTGTAAATGTATTTAGCCTATCAATCCACAAAAACAGGTTTTAAATCCGATTAATCTTTTAATATGTTTATTATCTCACATCACTATAACTGCATCGTATTAATGCCCTTTTACGTTAAATTAGTGGAAAAAAATAGATCTCAAGCTCCACCTGAAACCCACTGGACTACTTATTAAATCATCATTTAATTAATCAATTCTTTCTACAAGTGTCTCGACTACACCGAGGCCTTTGTGTTCTTTTCCTGGCAGAAACACGGGTGTCTAACTTCGGCTACTCCAGGGCTACTCCCGTCCTGCCATTTGTAAAAAATATCAAAAAAGGGTTTCAGCACAAAGCCTGAAACCCCTTGGTAATTCTTTAATGGCACCCTGCGGGCACACTGATGTTCACTTCGTTCACTAATAAAGTGGCGGAGAGGGCGGGATTCGAACCCGCGAGACAGGTATTAGCCGCCTACTCGATTTCCAATCGAGCGCCTTCAGCCAAACTCAGCCACCTCTCCGCGTTGCTTATTCAGTTGGCCAGCTTGTTATTTGGTTAGGTTTCAAGCTGACAGCTTTTATATTTTACCTTATAAACCGCTTTCTCGCAAGCATCCCCATAGATTTTCTAACTCCGTTCCGCTTTAACCCCGTTATAATAAATAACCTGCTTGGGAGCAGAATTCCGTGTTTTTTAATGGCGGAGAGAGTGGGACGCGTGCCCCGAAGGGGTATTCGCAACCCCGGAGCCGGGCGACGTGGGTCCATATAAAAAGCTCTACCTTTCGGCAGAGCATCTGGTTTTCTATATGGCGGAGAGAGTGGGATTCGAACCCACGGAGCCGCTACAAACGGCTCACACGATTTCGAGTCGTGCGCTTTCAACCGGACTCAGCCATCTCTCCATTTTTATTTAAGTATTCGCAGCCCTATGTCCGCACACACTTAAAAATTTATCTCCTTTTGCTATCAAAAAACTCCTTCAGTATCTGTCCGCTCTCTTCGGCCAGTACGCCAGATTTCACTATTACCCGATGGTTAAATGCCGGATGGTCTAGAAGGTCTACCACCGAACCTGCCGCCCCCGCCCGGGGATCATAAGCTCCAAAAACCAGGTTTCCTAATCGAGCCTGGACCATGGCTCCAGCACACATGGAGCAGGGCTCAAGGGTGACATACATGGTAGCATCGGATAGCCGCCAATGACCAACCTTTTTAGCTGCTCTTTGTAAAACCAGTATTTCAGCGTGGGCGGTAGCATCGCCCCGCATTTCTTTCTCATTGCGACCTTGAGCAACTATTTCCCCTTTTACAACTACTATCGCCCCTACGGGGATTTCCCCATTTTCCCCAGCTTCCTTGGCCAGGCTAAGGGCTATTTTCATATAGTCTTCATGGTTCTTCATTGTTGTATCCCCTTAACCTGCAATTAAGATTGTAGGATATAGCCCAAATGGTGTCAAGAATGGCTATCATCTCTTTCATAAATATAAAAATAAATCCCACAATTGCTTGTGGGATATAGTTGTTATAATGGTGCGCCCGGAGGGACTCGAACCCCCGGCCCACGGTTTAGGAAACCGTTGCTCTATCCTACTGAGCCACGGGCGCAAATAGGATACTTCGGTATTTAATTTAATGGCGCGCCCGGCAGGATTCGAACCTGCGACCTCCAGATTCGTAGTCTGTTACTCTATCCAGCTGAGCTACGGGCGCACATGGCGGAGAGAGAGGGATTCGAACCCTCGAAGCAGCTATTAACCGCTTACTCGCTTAGCAGGCGAGCGCCTTCAGCCATCTCGGCCATCTCTCCAATTTATTAATTATTAATTTTTAATGGCGGAGGAGGTGGGATTCGAACCCACGGAACCCGCAAAGGTTCAACGGTTTTCAAGACCGCCTCCTTCAACCGCTCGGACACCCCTCCACACCGAAGGATGCATGAATCTCGTCAATGCAAGTGAAAGTATATCACAGGCATAAGGCAATGTCAATACGGGCTTACGCCCTGTTGTTTACTGTCTTTTTATTACTTCTAAACCACCCATATAAGGTCTTAATACTTCCGGAACTACTACGGAGCCATCCGCTTGCTGGTAGTTTTCCAGTATAGCAGCTACCGTTCTGCCAATGGCTACCCCGGAACCATTAAGGGTATGCACATACTGTAGTTTGTCTTTAGGTGCAGGTCGATAACGAATATTAGCCCGCCGCGCCTGAAAGTCTTCACAGTTGGAACAGGAAGATATCTCCTTGTAATCTTGGTACCCTGGCATCCATACTTCCAGGTCATAAGTTTTAGCAGAAGAAAAGCCCATGTCCCCGGTGGAGAGCAGTACTACCCGGTAAGGTAGACCTAATAGCTGCAGTACTTTTTCGGCATTGGCCGTGAGTTTTTCCAGTTCTTCGTAGGAGCTCTCCGGGGTCACTATCTTGACCAGTTCCACTTTGTTAAACTGGTGCTGGCGAATGATCCCCCGGGTATCCCGCCCGTGTGATCCGGCCTCGGCACGGAAACAGGGAGTATAGGCAGTAACGTATTTAGGTAAATCTTTTGCCTCCAGGATTTCCTCCCGGTAAAGATTAGTCAATGGTACTTCAGCAGTCGGGATTAAATACATTTCCCGCCCTTGTACTTTAAACATATCCTCAGCAAACTTGGGCAACTGCCCCGTACCCACCATACAGTCAGCGCTTACCATAAAAGGAGGTAATATTTCCTGATAGCCATGTTCCTGGGTATGGATATCAAGATAGAAGTTTATAACTGCCCTTTCCAGGCGGGCACCCATGCCTTTGTAAACGGTAAACCGTGCTCCGGATAGTTTAGCTGCTCTTTCAAAATCAAGTATATCCAAATTAGGCCCGATATCCCAATGGGCCAGGGGTTCAAAATCGAACTGCCTGGGCTCACCCCAACGCCGTATCTCGATATTGGCACTCTCATCCAGCCCTACCGGTACCGATTGGTCAGGAATATTAGGCAAGTTGAGGAGTATTTTATCTATTTCTTCCTCTACTGCTTTAAGGTCTTCATCCAGTACTTTTATCTGCTGACTGGCCTGACGTACTTTCTCCATTAATTCCGTAGGGTCCTGCCCCTGCTTTTTCATTTTTCCTACCTGCTGGGAAGAAGTATTGCGAAAGTTTTTCAGCTCTTCTGCCTGGCCCAATATGGCCCGGCGTTTTTCATCCAGCAACAGAAATTGGTCTAGCACTCCACTTAGATTACGCTTTTCCAGTTGTTTTTTCACTTCTTCTGGATTGGCCCTTATTTTGCGAGCATCTAGCATATTAACACCTTCTTTGTTATGTCAAATATTTGTGCCTAGAATTCCAGTAAGCGGGGCCACTCTTTTATTCCATCCAGGTCCTTTAGCTTCTCCAGTACATTATCACTTACATGGTTATCCACATTGATTAACATAATGGCAATCTCGCCCCTGGTCTTGCGGGCAACTTTCATGGAAGCAATATTTACATTTTCATCTCCCAGTATGGTAGCAAATGGTCCAATAACCCGGGGCCGATCATGATTTTCTACCATTATTACGTAGCCTTCCAATACGGTTTCAGTTTCATAACCATTAATTTCTACCAGCATGGGATCGTGACCTCGGGATACGGTACCGGCTATTTCCAGTTGGTGGTTATGGTTATATACCTTAGCCGTAATTATGTTCTTATAGCGCTTGGAACTCTGGTCTTCTTTTTTTTCATAAACCTGAATGCCGCGGTCTTCGGCTACCAGTCGGGCATTTACATAGTTGACTTTCTCGTCCATAACCGGTTTGAAGAGGCCTTTTAAGAATCCTACTGTGAGTATTTCGGTTTCGTTCATGCTGATAGGGCCGCTGTAGGTTAACTCTACCCGGCTTACTGCCGATTTTTCCAGTTGATAATAAAAGCTACCCATTTTTTCAGCTAATAGGATATAGGGCCGCAGGTAGTCCAGTTCTTCACTCATCATGGTAGGCAGGTTAACCATATTAGGTACGATATCTCCCTTAAGGGCCTTCATTACCTGCTCGGCTATATTCTCGCCTACCCGTTTTTGAGCCTCAAAGGTATCTGCTCCCAGATGTGGGGTGCATACTACATTGTTAAATTTAAACAGAGGGTTATTGATAGCCGGTTCTTTTTCAAAAACGTCCAGTCCGGCACTGGCAATTTTGCCGGATTCCAGGCCATTTAATAGGGCCTCTTCCTTTATAATCCCACCACGGGCACAGTTTACTACCCTAACTCCATCCTTGGCCAGGGCAAACATTTCTTCGTTTATCATGTGCATAGTTTCTTCATTACGGGGAGTATGAACCGTTATAATATCTGATTCCTGCACCAGCTCTTCCAGGGTTTCTTTCTTTTCCGCACCAAAGCGTTCAAAGCGCTCATCAGTTATATAAGGGTCATAGGCAATTACTTTCATGTTAAAGGATTTTAAGCGGGTAGCTACCATGGAACCAATCCGACCTAAACCGACAATGCCTACGGTCTTACCGTAAAGCTCCATTCCCCGGAAAGGTTTGCGATCCCAGGTGCCTCCTTTGAGTACGTTATTGGCCCAGGCGGTGTTACGCACTGAGGAGAGCAGGAGGCTTATCGTCTGTTCAGCTGCCGAAATAGTATTGCTGTCTGGAGTATTGGCTACAATGACTCCGTAACGGGTACAGACCTCAACATTAATGTTGTCAATACCGTTTCCAGCCCGGCCCACGACTTTTAGGCAAGTACCCCGACTAATCAGTTCCTCATCTACTTTGGTAACACTACGGACAATCAAGGCATCATATTGATCTATGATATTTAGCAGTTCCTCCCGGGAAATGCCGTCCCGGTAATCTACTTTAAGTTCGGTTTTTAATAGTTCTATTCCCTCATCGGCTATTCTTTCTGTAACAATAACCCGCTTTTTTTCCATTTTTTGTTCCCCTTTCTATACGTTTTTATGGGTTTGTAAAAGTATCTCCTGGGCTTTTTTAACCCCGGTACCGATTTTAAGATTAAAGCCCAGTTTTACCAAAATTATCTCCAGAGCTGCCAGGACTGAGAGTAAGTCAAGTTCTCTTACATAGCCCAGATGCCCTATACGGAAAATAACATCGTCCAGTCGCTGCTGACCTCCAGCCATGACTATATTAAATTCTTCCCGCATAGCCTGGCGTATTCGATTAGCTCCCATTTCAGGTGGAGCTATAACTGAGGTTAGAGCTGGAGAAGCGTTTTCATCTACTGCCAACAACTTAAGTCCCATTTCTTTAATCGCTTCCCGCACCATATGTCGGTAATTCATATGTCGGGCAAGTACATTTTCCAAGTTCTCTTCCATCATCATGTGCAGGGCTTCCTGCAACCCGTAATAAAGGGATACCGGTGGAGTAAAAGGAGTCTGCCCTTTTTCCAGATAATCTAATCCTTTACCAACATCCCAATAATATTTGTAGTTACGGCTTTGCCTATAAACTTGCAAGGCTTTATCATTAAATGCCATAAAAGATAGTCCCGGGGGAATCATAAAGGCCTTTTGGGAACCACTTACTACTACATCCAAATTCCATTTATCCATATATAAATCTGCTGCCGCCAGGCTACTGACAGCATCAACCATGAAAAGGGCGGGGTGGTCTCCGGCGGCCTGGCGAATAGTTTTTATATCGTTGCATACGCCAGTGGAAGTCTCGTTATGGGTAATTAGTATAGCCTTTATTTCATGATTAATATCTGCATTTATCTTTTCTTTAATTTTTTCCGGGTCAGCCGCCTCTCCCCAGGGAAAATCAATTTTTTCCACCCGGGCTCCAAACTCGGCGGCGATTGAGGCAAAACGTTCGCCAAACACACCTATAGAGATGGCTATTACCTTATCTCCTGGGGAAATAAAGTTTACCACCGCCGCTTCTAATGCTCCTGTACCTGAGGCTGGGTAAATTAATACATTATGCTGGGTACGATAGATTTGTTTTACCCCTTCGATTACATCACCCAGTATTTGTCTAAATTCAGGTCCCCGGTGATTAATAACCGGTTTAGACATTGCCCGCACTACTCTTTCCGGTACGGGGGTGGGGCCGGGAAGCAGTAAAAACTGTTCGCCCACAATCATCTGTTTCATAATCCTCCTTAATTTTAACTTGACTATAAATAAAAAACCCCTCGCCCATAAGGGACGAGAGGTTTTTTCCCGCGTTGCCACCCTACTTGGTATTATAATAACACCCAGCTTGGAGGTTATATCGGTACCACCGGTACTGCTTTCACAGTCTGCATCCAGGGTGGATTCAAAATTAAAGCTGCTCTGGTTTACACCTTCCACCAGTTCTCTTAAGCCAGCCTAATATTTTTACTAATCCCTTTCATCACATTAAAATATCTATTTAAAAGATTGGCTATCATTATATTACATAAACCGTACTTTGGCAAGAAACTATATTGTTTACCAACCTCGCTCCTGCATTCTCTCCTCCGGTTTAATGGTGCTGATATCAATTCCTACCATAGCCTCTCCCAGGTCTTTGGAAACTTCGGCTAAAACAGCAGGATCATTATAATGCGTAGTAGCCGCTACAATAGCCCGGGCCCGTTTCATAGGGTCACCGGATTTGAATATACCGGATCCGACAAATATGCCATCACAGCCTAACTGCATCATCAACGCAGCATCAGCTGGAGTAGCTATACCACCAGCAGCAAAATTAATTACCGGTAATCTTTTAAGCCCGGCTGTTTGTACTACCAGTTCGTAGGGAGCTTGTAATTCTTTAGCTGCAGCCATCAGTTCTTCTGGAGGCAAATTACTAACCCAACTAATTTCATCCATAACCTGGCGAATATGGCGCACTGCTTCTATGACGTTGCCGGTACCGGGTTCGCCTTTGGTTCTTATCATATCTGCCCCTTCGCCTATACGGCGCAGTGCTTCTCCCAGATTACGGGCACCACAGACAAAGGGTGCCTTAAACATCTTCTTGTTAACATGATGTTTATCATCAGCCGGAGTCAATACTTCACTTTCATCTATATAATCAATTCCCAGGGCCTCTAATACCTGGGCCTCTACAAAGTGCCCAATACGGCATTTGGCCATTACCGGTATGGAAACTGCATCTATAATACGTAAAATGACGCTCGGATCTGCCATCCGGGCAATTCCACCGGCAACGCGAATATCAGCCGGAACTCTTTCCAGTGCCATAACCGCACATGCACCAGCCTCTTCAGCTATTCTGGCTTGTTCCGGTGTGGTTACATCCATTATTACTCCACCTTTTAAACTTTGCGCCAAATTGCTGGATTTTATTTTAACACTACCCTGGTCTTTCATTCTAAAACACCTCACTATAAAACTTAAGGATAAGACTATGGTTTTATTATCTATCAAATTTGTTAAAGTATAACTCTATTCTTCTTTTTCCACTTTAAAACGAGCCATACTAACTATTTGGTCATTCTCCGGAAGGCGCATCAATAATACTCCCCGGGAATAACGTTTCTGCCGGGATATGTCCCCTGCCTCCAGGCGAATGGCCTGTCCTTCTCCGGTTAGAAGTAGCAATTCCTCGTCTTCGGTAACTATCTGAAAAGCCACTAAATTACCATTTTTATCAGTAATATCTATCGCTTTTAATCCTTTGCCGCCTCGATTCTGCTGCCGGAATTCATTAGTAGGAGTTCTTTTACCATATCCGTTCTCGGTTACCAACAAAGCATCCGCACCTTCACGGTATTTGTCTATACCAATAACCACATCTCCCTTGGCCAGGCGAATAGCTCTTACCCCGGTAGCAGTTCTACCCATGGGCCGGGCCTGTTTTTCGTCAAACATTATGGATTTCCCATAAGAGGTGAAAACCATAATACGGTCACCTTTTTCAACTCTTTTTACACCCATTAATTCATCATCTTCCCGCAGGTTTACAGCAATCAGACCAGTTTTACGGATATTTTTAAAAGCAGAAAGAGGTACCTTTTTGATAATACCTTTACGGGTTACCATTACCAGGTAACGGCGAGGGTCCAGATGACGAGCAGCTACCATGGTGGTGACTCTTTCTTCCGGCCTTAATTCCAGGAAATTGATTAAGGGCATACCTTTAGCTTGCCGGGACGATTCCGGGAGGCGATAAGCTTTGCTGGAGAATACCCGCCCGGTGTTAGTAAAGAACAGTACATTGGCCAGAACACTGGTAACAATAACACTGCTCACTGCATCCTCAGCCCGGGTGGCAGTAGAACTTACGCCTTTTCCACCCCGCCGCTGGGATTTGTAGGTGTCCAACGGTTGCCTCTTGATATATCCCCGATCGCTGAGTGTTATCATGACCTCATGATCCTCGATCAAATCTTCAATATCATAATCGCTTAATTCTTGACTGATTTCAGTTCTACGCGGATCAGCATATTTGCGTTTAACTTCGTCCAGGTCCTCTTTAATTATTGCTTTTATCCGCTCCGGGCGGGCTAGTATATCTTCAAAATCAGTAATACGATCAAGTAGTTCTCCATGTTCATCTTCTAGTTTGTTGCGCTCCAGTCCGGTCAGCTGAGCCAGACGCATATCTAGTATGGCATTAGCCTGAATCTCACTGAGTTGAAAACGGGATATTAAGCCTTTCCGCGCTTCCTCCCGGTCTTTGCTATTACGAATCAGGTCAATCACTTCATCCAGGTGATCCAGAGCCTTAAGCAGTCCTTCTACTATATGCAAGCGGTCCCGGGCTACTTTCAAATCAAAACGGGTACGCCGAGTAATGACCTCTTGACGATGATCGATATAGTTTTGCATCATCTCTTTTAAACTTAATACCCGGGGTTGTCCATTTACCAGGGCCAACATAATGATACCGAAACTATCTTCTAGTTGGGTATGCCTAAATAGTTTATTAACTACTATGTTTACATTTACATCTTTCCTAACCTCGATAACTACACGGATACCCTGACGATCAGACTCATCTCTCAGGTCAACAATACCTTCTATTTTTTTATCGCGGACCAAATTTGCTATTTTTTCAACTAAACGGGCCTTATTAACCTGGTAGGGAATTTCGGTAACAATAATGGCATTTCTGCCACCCTTTTTTTCTTCTATGTGGTAACGAGCTCGGGTTTTAAAACTACCCCGACCAGTAGCGTAAGCCTTTTTAATACCATCGTCGCCCATGATTATGCCACCCGTGGGTAAATCAGGTCCTGGTATCTTTTCCATTAGTTCTTCCAGGCTGGCCTGCGGGTTATCTATCAGCAGTTCCAACCCTTCCACCACCTCCCCCAGGTTGTGGGGTGGTATGTTGGTAGCCATGCCTACGGCAATACCGGCAGATCCGTTTATTAATAAATTAGGGATACGGGCAGGAAGAACCTGAGGTTCCTCGCGGCTATCATCATAGTTGGGACGCCAATCAACCGTATCCTTCTCAATATCCTTGAGCATTTCCCCGGCAATCCGGGCCATTCGGCTTTCAGTGTAACGCATAGCCGCGGCTGAATCACCATCAATGGAGCCAAAGTTACCATGCCCATCAACCAGGGGATAACGCATGGAAAAATCTTGCGCCATTTTAACCATGGTTTCATATATGGCTGAATCTCCATGTGGATGATATTTTCCCATAACTTCTCCGACTATATGGGCCGACTTCTTATGGGCTTTTTCATGGGTTATACCCTGATCATAAAGGGCATAGAGTATCCGCCGGTGTACTGGTTTAAGCCCATCTCGGACATCGGGAATGGCGCGGGAAACTATAACACTCATGGAATACTCCAGGAATGATTTTCTTACTTCTTTTTCAATATCCATTTGGACTACACGGTTAAATAAACTACCTTCTGACAAAAATAATCACCCCTTATATATCCAGGTTGGTCACATATTGAGCGTTGGCCTGGATAAACTCCCGTCGGGGCTGGACATTATCGCCCATCAAATCGGAGAATATTTCATCGGCCTTTATAGCGTCTTCTACGGTAACCTGTAAAACTATGCGGTTATCCGGGTCCATAGTGGTTTCCCATAATTGTTGGGGATCCATTTCGCCCAAACCTTTATAACGTTGGACAGTCCATTTCTTATTAGACTCTTCGACAAAACGGTTTAATTTCTCTTCATCATGGAAATAGTGTATTTCATTACCCCGCTTTAACCCGTACAAGGGAGGCTGGGCGATATAGATATATCCATTTTCGACTAGCTCCTTCATGTAGCGGTAGAAAAAGGTTAAAAGTAATACTCGTATATGAGATCCGTCCACATCAGCGTCGGTCATAATAAACAATCGATGATAGCGAGCTTTTTTTAGGTCAAAATCTTCATCTATACCAGTACCGATAGCGGTAATCAGGGATCTAATCTCCTCATTGGACAGTACCCGATCCAGACGTGATTTTTCCACATTAAGAATTTTACCCCGCAGGGGTAGTATGGCCTGGAAATTACGGTCCCGGCCTTGTTTAGCTGAACCTCCGGCGGAATCACCCTCTACTATGAACAGCTCGCACATAGCCGGGTCTTTGTTACTGCAATCGGCCAGTTTACCTGGCAAAGCAGTTGATTCCAGGGCGCTTTTACGCCGGGTCAGTTCCCGGGCCTTTTTGGCCGCTTCCCGTGCCCGGCGGGCTGATACAGCTTTCTCCAGAATTTTTTTTGCTATGGCCGGATTTTCATTGAGATAATCCTCTATGTTTTCGTATACCGTACTCTCGACTATACCTCGGATATAAGTATTACCCAATTTAGTCTTGGTCTGGCCTTCAAACTGGGGGTCTTTTACCAGTACCGATATAATACCAACCATACCTTCTCTAATATCTTCACCACTTAAATTAGCGTCATTTTCTTTAATAATATTGTTCTTCTTAGCATACTCGTTAACTACCCGGGTAAGGCCATTTTTGAAACCGACTTCATGGGTTCCACCTTCCTGGGTGCGGATATTATTGGCAAAAGAATATAAGTTCTCGCTATATCCGGTATTATATTGGACTGCCACCTGAACAATAACGTCATCTTTCTTCTTTTCGAAATATACCGAGTCAGTGTTTATTACATCCTTTTTTTTGTTTACATAAGCCACAAAGTCCCGCAGTCCTTCGGAGTAATGTAACTTCTTTTTAAAAATTTCCTCTTCCCTTTCATCGATAAATACTATCTTCAGACCGCGGTTAAGAAAGGATAATTCCCGTAGGCGTTGGATGATTATTTCCCTATCAAAAACAGTTTCTTCAAATATCTCCGGATCAGGATAAAAACGTATGCTGGTACCAGTTTCACTGGTATCTCCTATTTCCTTTAGCGCTTCTATTGGTTTACCCTGGGCATATGTCTGAGTATAGATGTGTCCATCCCGTCTAACCGTCACTTCCATACGGCTGGATAGAGCACTAACTACCGACATACCTACCCCATGCAATCCCCCGGATATGGTATAGCCACTGCCCCCAAATTTCCCTCCCGAGTGCAGGGTGGTCAATATAACCTCCAAAGCCGGAATACCCATAGCGGGATGCTCATCTACCGGTATTCCCCGACCATTATCGCTTACGCTCACACTATTATCAGGATGAATAACCACATCTATCTGGTCACAGTCGCCTGCTACTGCCTCATCTATGCTATTGTCTACAAGTTCAAAAACCAGGTGATGCAAGCCTCTGGGACCTGTTGATCCGATGTACATACCCGGTCTTTTGCGAACAGCCTCTAATCCTTCCAGTATCTGGATATCAGAAGCATTGTAACCGTTTTCCCCGTTCAAAATTAAACCTCCTTGTAGTGACTAAACGCCCGCTTATAAAGAGTAGTAGACGAAATGGGCGATAGATAAACTTTGTTATCACAAACGACCAGGGCTTTTTCTTTCCCTTTTTCGCTAATATTTATTAGTTTTTTATCCAGTTTAGCTGTATCGATAATATCTATAAGATCTTCTGCTATTGGGGGTTCAATATTTAAAATAGCTATAATACTCTGTGAAGATATAATGTGATTATTTCCCAGGTGAATGTACATAGTATTACCCCTTTCAGTGTATTTCGCCATTTTCTACCACAGATATTGCTGCCTGGCTGTATTCTACATCATTTAAATGTACTGAAGTCAGGAAGCTTTGAAATTCTGCTTCCTGCAGGTGATCCAGCAACAATTGCCTTTTTTGGGCATCAAGCTCGGATAATACCTCGTCTAACAAGAAAACAGGATAGAAGCCACTAATTTTTTTGAAGGTATAAAGTTCTGCCAACTTCAAGGCCACTGCAATATTCCTTTGTTGACCCTGAGAGGCAAAATACCTTGCCAATTTTCCATCCTGATATATATGCATATCATCCAGGTGAGGGCCGACCAGACTGCTCCTTCTTTTAATTTCCTGGTCTGTTTTTTCTTGTATCTGCTTTTTTAAGGCCTTTTTTAAGATATCCAAATTAATTTTACCACTATCAATCGGAAATGAAAGTGCATATCTGGTTTTTAGCTGACCTTTATTACTTATCTCTTTATAAATCGAAGAACTGCTTTCATCCAGGATAGTTATGAGGTTTATTCTCGCCAGTATTACCCGGGCAGCATTTTCTATAAAAATATCTTCTATAATTTTAAAAGATCTGGTATTAGATTGTTCCCTTTTTAATAACAAATTCCTCTTTTTTAGTATTTTTACATAATTAGACAAATTATAATCATATTCATTTTTTATTTGCCCCAGAACAAAATCTAGAAATTGCCGACGTTTTCCTGGTGAACCCTTAATCAAATACAAATCGTCTGGAGTAAAAAGTACCACCCGCAGACGATCGCTATGGTTAAAAGTAGTTTTTTTAGAGTTAACCGCAAACCTTTTTCCTTCTTTTAAACTATAACTTAAAATTGATTCAATATCTCTATCGTTGTAGTTATAACGACCACGTAAAATAAAAGCTTCTTTCTCATATTGAATCATGTTTTTATCCTGGCCAGTACGAAAGGAACTACCAGTACTCAGTACATAAATAGATTCCAATATGTTAGTCTTACCCTGAGCATTATCTCCCAGCAATATATTTAAGCCAGATCCGGGATGGTAATCTAATTGAGTAATATTACGAAAATTTCTGGCTTCTACTTGCCTCAGTTTCAAAGTTTGAAATTCACTCTCCTAGTTGTTTGTTCGCAGTGGAACCAGAACATAAAGATAGTTATCTTTTTTCGGATTTTGAATTAGGGCGGGGCCTAAGGCACCTGACAATTGTATTTGAATTTCTTCACATTCACTAGTAAATATCTTTATTACGTCTAGAAAATAATTGGTATTAAAAGCTATTTGAACATCAGTATCTCCGTTTAACGTTATATTCTCTATTACTTCTTCTATCTCACCCATCATTTCGGAATAAGCATTTACCAGTATTTCGTTTTCGTTAATATTAAAACGGACATATTGAATTTTAAGCTTATCGTCTGTGGGCATAGTCCGTGCCCTTTCCAAAGTTTCCGCTAAAACCGCCGTATTAACTTTAAATGAGGTGTTAAAGGTTGAAGGTATAACCTGGTCATAGTTAGGATATTGTCCCTCAATCAAACGGGATAGGATTATAAAACTATCCTTAGCAAATATCACGTTATTTTCACTGAAAGCAATATTTATAAGTTCATCATTATCGTCCAGTATACGTAATAACTCGTTAACTGAACGGGTAGGAATTATAAATCTGAAGGGTTCTGTCTCAACTCCATCCAGAGTATGGGAAAAACAAGCCAGGCGATGAGTATCTGAAGCTACTACTTTAAGGGTATTACTATCTATTATATCAAAAAGAACTCCGGTAAAAACCTGACGAAAATGAGTAACAGCAGCAGCAAGGGAAGTCTTTCGCAGGGCTTCTTTAAGTATTTTTTGAGAAATACTCATTTTGGCCTGCATTTTTTCTAAGGGTAAATCAGGGTATTCATAATCCCGGTAAATATTAATGGAACCAGATGAGCGGCCATAGGTTATGTTAAGTTTAGCCTTGTCCTTATTTAGTTCAAGAGTAACGGGACCATCTGGTAAAAGTTTAATAAAATCCGCAAAGTAATGGGCGTTTACCAGTACTGAACCAGGTTCAATTATTTCTACACTGGTACTTGAGGCTTTAATGCCAATTTCCATATCGGTTGCGGTCATTACCAGTCCTTTATCTGAACTGGTTTCAATTAATAATCCTGCTAGTACCGGTATAGTGTTTTTAGTGGATGCCGCTCGATAAACCAGAGTGGTAAGAGAGGATAAATCCCTTTTTTCCATAGTTACTTTCATGATAGTAAACCTCCAATAACTTTTTGACCACTTGGGTGGACCTTATTTTATTTATTTATTTATTAACAACTTAGTAGTAGTAGTAGTAGGGTCATTGAATATGTGGATAAGCTTTTAAAACATAGATAAATAGAGGGCTTGTCCCCTTGATAAAGTTGTGGAAAAACTCTCTGGTCAGGTAATAAAGTTGGGATCTATATTTTTACATAAATCATTTACCGCAGCGGCTAATTGCACATCAGTTTGTATATCCCGCTCTATTTTTTCATTAGCGTGCATAACCGTAGTATGATCCCGCCCGCCGAACTGTTCTCCTATTTGGGGGAACGAAGCATCGGTTAGGCGGCGACAGAGGTACATAGCTATCTGACGGGGATAAACCACATGTTTATTACGTTTTTTCGATAATAGTTCGCTTATTTCAATACCATAAAAAGTAGAAACCGCTTTTTGAATAGATTCTATAGTTATCTTCTTAGGCTGGGGTGGCGGCAGTATATCTTTTAAAGCCTCAGTGGCAGTAGTCATATCAAGGGGTTTATTAGTTATAGTGGAGTAGGCTACTAAACGCACTAAGGCCCCTTCTAACTCACGAATATTACTGTCAATGTAATTGGCAATATAGTCCAGTATATCATAAGGAACATTAAAATTTTCAGTTTGGGCTTTTTTCCTTAATATAGCTACCCTGGTTTCTAGATCCGGGGGCTGAATATCAGTTATCAGTCCCCACTCAAAGCGGGAGCGTAAGCGATCTTCCAGAGTAGGAATATTACGCGGAGGCCTATCACTGGATATAACTACCTGCTTATCAGATTCATAAAGGGTATTAAAGGTGTGGAAAAACTCTTCCTGGGTTCTTTCTTTACCGGCTAAAAATTGAATGTCATCTACTAATAAAACATCTACCCCGCGGTATTTGTTACGAAAACCGGCCATATTATCATCCTTAATTGACCCAATAAGCTCATTAGTAAATTTTTCAGAAGATACATATACCACGTTATAGCCAGGTCTTTTCTTTATAATATGATGGCCAATTGCCTGCATCAAATGAGTTTTCCCCAGGCCTACACCACCATAAATAAAAAGCGGATTATAAGCTTTTGAAGGAGATTCCCCCACTGCATAACAGGCTGCATGGGCAAAACGATTACTATTACCAACCACAAAAGTATCAAAGGTGTATTTGTGATTAAATGCGGGAAACATGCCCTCTTTTTCAATCTGAGATTCAGTGTTAAGAATTAGTTCGATTTCCTGATTAGTAAGGCTACGTAATTTATTCTGCAGGTTACCAAGATAACGGGATTCAATCCATTCTTTAGTAAGAGAATTAGGAACACTGATATATACTCGACCGTTACGAACTGTTTCAAATTTAACCATAGAAAACCAGATGTCAAAACTACTTGCATCTATCTCATCAGCCAGTGACTGTAACACTTGATTCCAGATGGCTGAAAAGTTAAATTCCTGGGTCATTAATAATTCCTCCTGTGTACTTGTGGAAAAAATAGCTGTTGAAAAAACAAATATTGTGGATATTGTCGGGGATAATGCAAAATATAAGCAAAGTACTTAAGGTGATAGATGAAAATATAGTATAATCATAGCAGATTGGCAAAGTTTTTAGAAGTATTTACAATGCGATGAAATCTTGACATCAAGGGCATGCAATCAATATAATTAAAAAGTGCTGGAAAAATCGAGGAGGCTTGGAAATAATGAAGAGAACATTTCAACCCAAAAACCGGCAGAGAAAAAAAGAGCACGGTTTTAGAAAGCGGATGTCTACCGCCAGTGGTAGAAAGATACTGGCTAATCGTAGAAAGAAAGGTAGAAAATCCTTATCTGCATAGGTCGTATTTGCGACCTATTATTTTACCTGGGAAAAGAGGTCAGCTATGCTTAACCGGATATTTCGTATAAGCAAGGGCAAGGATTATCAGCATACATACCGAAAAGGCCTTAAAATTCCAGGAAAATATTTAATCGCCTACATCATTGCCAATGGCATGGACAAGAACCGCTTTGGAGTTGTGGCTAGTAAGAAGGTAGGTAATGCAGTTAAGCGGAATAAAGCCAAACGACGGCTACGGGCTATAGCCCGGGAAAGCCGGGGGAAGTTAAGCGAGGGACATGACATTGTAATGATAGCCCGGCAAAGTATGGTTGGGGCTGATTATAATAGGATAGAAAAAGATTTTTATTTGGTGATGAAGAAGGCCCGGTTATGTTAAAAAGATTAATGATTTTTTTAATAAAAACATATCAAAAAGCAACCTTTTTAAAGCCTCCTTCTTGCCGTTTTTATCCTTCCTGTTCAAGTTATTCCATTGAGGCGATTGCGAAATATGGAGCGATCAAAGGGGGATGGTTGGCTGCAAAAAGAATATCCAGGTGTCATCCTTATAATACTGGTGGATATGACCCGGTACCCTAAAGCCAGGGTTAGATAAGACGAGCTATTCTAGTCTGAATATAAAAGTTTTATTGAAATGACCCGGCGCATTTAATAGCCAGATAAAGATGACTGATTAAGAGGCAGGGCAATATTCGCTTAGCTTAGAGCACTAAGGGAGGTGAACCCTGCTATCAGCAATGATACGCAGGAGTAGTTTTGTGGCATTCGTTTGTACAGTGGTTTGCTAATGTAATTCAATTTATGTATGGATTAACAGTAAGCCTGGGTATACCTAATTATGGACTGGCTATAATTTTTATGACCATTGCCATTAAGCTGGTACTATTTCCGATTACCCAAAAACAGTTGAAATCTATGCGTGGTATGCAGGAAATACAACCTAAGCTTAAATATTTGCAGGAGAAATATAAGGATGACCCCCAGACCATGCAGGCTAAAGTAATGGAGATGTATAAGGAGCATGGTGTAAATCCATTTGGGGGCTGTCTACCATTAATTATTCAAATGCCTATATTTATAGCATTTTACCAGTCATTATTACACTTTAATTTTATAATTGTTGAACATGCCAAATTTTTATGGATACCAAACATAGGCTCTAGAGACCCCTACTTTATTCTGGCGGTCTTGGCAGCACTTACCACCTATATACAACAAAGGGTTACCATGGTAGACACTAAAGACCCCACCCAAAAATCGATGCTGTACTTTATGCCACTTTTTATGGCCTGGATAGCTGCTACTATGCCTGCAGGCCTGCCCTTATACTGGGTAATTTTTAACATAATGGGGATATTGCAACAACTATACGTAAACTACTCGCACCAGAAAGCCAAACTTGCAACTGGAACTGGGATAGAATTAAGTGTAGAGGCAGAAGGAAAAGTAGTGGAAACAGTAGAACCTAAGGCTTCCACAATGGAAAAGGTAGCAGGGAGGGACAAAGGAGGAAAGAAGAATGGAAGTCCAAACAATAGAAAAAAAAGGAAAAAGCGTTGACGAAGCCATTAAGGCGGCCCTGGATGAATTAAGCTGTGAGATTGATGATGTTATTATCGAAGTTATAGAGGAACCAAGTAAAGGTCTGTTAGGTTTAGTTAAAAAACCTGCAGTGGTGAAGGTTTCACTAAGAGAAAAGCCAGAAGAAGATGTACGCCAAGTACTGGAAGACCTCCTTAATAAGATGAAACTGGATTATCGGATAAACAATGTGGAATGGGAAGAAGGCAGGGTAAGAATAAATATAACTGGTAAAGATATGGGATTACTTATAGGGCGTAAAGGCGAAACCCTTAATGCGGTACAGTTTATTTTAGGACTAATGGTTAATCGTAAACGGGAAGAGAGAGTAAGAGTTGTTTTGGATGTAGAGGACTATCGTAAGAAGAGAGAACAGTCACTGGAAGCCTTAGCCTTGAGGCTATCAGATCGGGTAAAGAAAACCAGGAAGAGCGTAGTGATGAGACCTATGAGTTCACAGGAGCGTAGAATAGTCCATACTGCTTTACAGGGCGACCCCCATATTAGCACTTATTCTATGGGTGATGAACCTAATCGTAAGGTAGTTATCTCACTAAAGAAATAAGAGCGCAAAAAAGGCCCGTTTAAGGGCCTTTTTTTATGGCAAACTTCAGGCTTTGCTATTGTGTAGATTACGGGGAATTTTGGTAAGATAATAGTAATGAGTAGGCACGGAGAAAAAATTTTCTAGTAAATAAAGCCTGATTTATAATAGGAGTGATTGTTTAGAGTAAGGGGTTAGGTACATTCCCTTTACCGCTTTAATAAAAAGTGAGGCATAGGAGGGTTATATGGCTAGACCCTCCGGCACTCAGCGGCCATATCCAGGCAATGTTTGCAAAACAAGATTGGGCTGAGTGCCGGGCTGCCCTCGACCACGTATTCCGGGTTAGATAATGGCAGGACCTAAAATTTAGGAATTATCCTCACCCCTTTCCCCTCACTCCTTACTCTAGACAACTAATCGGTTTCTAAATTCAAAGTTATTTACAAGATAACGTTGTTATTTGTGCCTACTTCCTTATTAAGGCAGGTGAAGGTTATGTATGATGATATAGCTGCCATATCCACTCCTCCCGGAGAGGGTGGGATTGCTATTATCCGGTTAAGTGGTAGTGGGGTAATAGATAAAGCCAGTCAGATTTTTAGCCCCCGGCGTAATGACATTGATATACGCAGCAAAGAAGGGTATTCTTTGACCCTGGGGTGGATAATAGATGCTGATGGGGAAACCATAGATGAAGTGTTGCTGGCTTTAATGCGTGCTCCCCGTAGT
>DIRQ01000101.1 GCA_002424365.1 Syntrophomonas sp. UBA5432
ATGACGGTTAGGAAAAAGATTGGGTTAGGTTTCAGTGCTGTATGTTTAATGGTTGTAGTTATCTTACTTATCAGCAGGTCTCAGTTTAATATTGCCAGTCAAAATGCCCTGGAGATAAATCAGCGGTATCTTCCACGTATGTCGGCTAGTCAGCAGATTCTTCCCCACGTTTGGGAGCAAAGAGCCAGCTTATATGCTTTGTTACTAAACGGAGAAGAACAATATGTAAAGAATTATCGGCATGCTTCTGAAGAAATTAGTCAATCACTAGAGTATATTGCAAATAATGCTATGGAACAAAAGGAGAGGGATCTGGCTAACCAGGTTAAAAATCTTAATGCCCAGTATAATCAAATAGTCGAATCAAAAGTATTTCCCATGGTTATAAGTGACCAGGTAGAAGAGGCACGAATAATTAGCGATACCGAAGTAATACCCCTGCTTCAACAAATGGAACCCCAGATAGAAGAGTTATCCGGAATAATTCAGAATCAGCTAAATCAGATAACGGAAGTTTCAGTGACGAACCTGCAGAAAAGTCGTAATATGATTACCATATTGACTCTGTTTGGGATTGTGTTAGGATTTTTAATTGCCCATTTCCTGGCTCGAAATATAGCGGTGCCTATAAACGCAGCCAGCCTTCATGCTGAAAAAGTTGGGCAGGGTGATTTATCAGAAGATGTTCCCCAGGAGTTTATGAGCCGTAAGGATGAAGTCGGAATTCTGACCCGGGCCCTGGACAATATGACTCGGGTATTACGAGAAATAACTGGGGATATTGCCAGGCAGTCAGGTTATTTGAGCAACTCGGGTATAGCATTATCATCCAACAGTCAGGAGATTGCCTCTACTATGGAGGAAGTTAGTGTTTCAACAGAGCAAATTGCATCGGCCATGGAAGAAGTATCGGCAGCTACTGAGGAGTTGAATGCTTCAGCTGAGGAAATTGGCGCCTCTCTAACTATGATGGCCCATGATTCGGAGGATGGCAATAATAAGGCTAATGAAATAAAAGAAAGAGCTATAAAAATACAGGAAAATGCAGAACAGGGTCGGCAGCAAACCTCTCGCATGTACCAGGATAAACAGGAAAGGTTATTACAGGCTATTGAGGAGGCCAGGGTTGTGGAAGAGATTTCAACTTTGGCTGGAAGCATAGCTGGTATTGCGGATCAGACCAACTTATTGGCACTTAACGCAGCTATTGAGGCGGCCCGGGCCGGAGAACAGGGCAAGGGATTTGCAGTCGTAGCGGAAGAAGTGCGTAAGTTGGCCGAGGATTCATCCAGTACGGTGGGTAATATCCAGAGTACAACAATTCAGGTACAGGAGGCTATTAACAACCTGGTTAACAATTCCAACGATCTACTTAAATTTATTAATGAACAGGTTTTGGGGGATTATGGAGTCCTGGTAGACATGAGTGGGCAGTATAGTGAAGGTGCAGCTATGTTTGCGGTACTTACCGATAAGTCTAAAACTACCAGTCAGCAGATACAGCTGGCGGTTGAAGAGATGACCCGAGCCGTGGAATCAGTTGCTGCTACAATGGCAGAGAGTGCAGCCAGTGCTCAGGAGGTAGCCCGGGGGGCGGAACGGACTAACCGGGCAGTAGGCGAGATGGCTAATACTATTGCAACCCTAACTACTAATGCACAGGATCTTACTGGGATGGCAACCCGTTTTAAGGTCTAAGAATAAGTATAAGGATGAAGTTTAATAATAAACCATTAGCGGAGGTAACTACCTCCGCTAATGGTTTTTAATGCTACCTTGACAGCGAGAGTACATTCATTAAAATCTTAATAAGAGGTGATATTAGATGGAGAAACGCAACCTGTTGGAGAATTCTGCTTCCTTTCTGGCCAGAAAATCGGGGCAGATGCTTAATATAGGCAAGCTTAAATTAAGTATTGCTAATCTGGAAAATGAGATATATAACCTTAAGGCTGAACTGGGGGATGTAGTTTATCAGTCTTATCGGGAAGGCAGCGATGGAAGTACGAGAATCGATGAAATTTGTGCAAATCTGGCTGCCAAAGATGAACAACTGCAGGATATGAAAAAGCAGGTGGAGGAACTGCAGGAAAAATAGGAACACTAATAGACCTTGATGAAAGGAGCTAAGAACATGAAAAGAAACTGGATTATCACAATAGTTGTAGTGCTACTGGCTGGTTTTCTTTTAGGAGGTAGTATTGTAGCGGAAAACAGCGGAATTCCGTTGTTATCTGGTCTGCTGGGTACAGGGGCAAGTGAGCAGGTTCAAAACGCAGAGCTGCCTAATACTGCCAGTGCTACTGCAGCCCTACCTATGGGGGTAGCAGATATTGCAGAAAAGGCAGGCCCGGCAGTAGTTAATGTTGAGGCCAGGATTAAGGTAAGTACCGGTATGTCAGATCCCTTTATGAATGACCCTTTTTTCCGCGAATTTTTTGGCAGAAGTATGCCCATCTATCCCGAATCCCGTTATGAAAAGGGCATTGGCACCGGTTTTATTATTTCGGCTGATGGTTACATAATCACTAATCAGCACGTAATAAACAACGCTGACCAGATTACGGTAAAGCTAACTGGTAAAAAGCAAAGCCTTCCAGCCCGGGTAGTTGGCCAGGACTATGAATTGGATTTAGCGGTATTAAAAATTGAAGGCGAGGGGTATCCTACTTTACCCATGGGCGATTCAGACAAGATGAGAGTGGGAGACTGGGTAGTAGCCATTGGTCAGCCCTATGGCCTGGATCATACCGTAACTACCGGGGTGGTTTCAGCCAAAGGACGCCCGGTAACTATTCAGGACCGTAATTATAAAAATCTAATTCAAACTGATGCAGCCATTAACCCCGGCAACAGCGGCGGACCCCTACTTAATATGCGGGGGCAGGTAATTGCCATTAATACTGCAGTTAATGCCCAGGCTCAGGGAATTGGTTTTGCTATTCCTATTAATACTGCCAAAGGGGTTCTGCAGGAATTAATGAACGGACAGAAAGTTGTTCGTCCCTATATGGGTATCCGCATGCTGGATCTGGATGAAGAGGTATGTGCCGAACTACGTCTGCCATCAGATACCCAGGGAGCTGTAATAGTAGAAGTTGTTGCCGGCAGCCCTGCAGCTCAAGGGGGCCTGCGGTCTATGGATGTTATTCAAAAACTGGATGGAAAAGCAATAACCTCCGGGAGTGATGTGCAGACTGCGGTAGAACACAAAAAGGTAGGGGAAAAGCTCGTTGTTCAGGTACTCAGGGGGGGCAAAAACCATACCCTGACTCTAACTCTGGCAGCCAAACCGTAATGAATGAGACGTATCAATAAATCCGGGGATAGTCCCCGGATTTTTGTTTCGAATGTATACTGGGACATTTAATATAAAGAAGCTTAAATAACTTGACATTTATATACCTTACTCTTAATATATATTAAACTATATAGTGGAGGAAATTCCTATGTTGAAATATATGCTCTTAGGTGCTTTAATGGATCGCTCATTACATGGCTATAAACTTAAATCCATAGGATTTAAAAGGATATTTGATGATTTTGGAATAAATGATGGCCAGCTGTACCCGTTGTTAAAGAAGCTGGAACAGGCTAACTTAATCGAAAAGAGTATCGAGCATCAGAAGGGGGCTCCTAGCCGTCATGTTTACTCTATAACTGATGCAGGCCGGGAAGATTTCCAGCAATGGCTGGAAAGTAGTGAAGGTGAAGAAAAATCTTTTCGATACGATTTTTTCCGCAAGGATACCTTTTTCATTCGCTGCAATTATATTAAATACCTCGATAAACAGACTGCCACCGTAAAAATAAAACAGCAAATAGACACAGTAGAAAAAACCATAGCTGACCTCCAAAAAGCACGGGAAAGTATGATTCGCAGAGAGGTTAACCCTCTTCGGATCAGCATACTTGAATATGGCATAAAAAGTCAGGAGACTCGGGCTGAATGGTTAAATGATTTTTTGAGAGAGGTTGAAAAGGCGCATTTTAATACTCCCTTATAGAGGAGACAGGAATGGTATGTTAGAGACTAAAAAGTGCGGTTCAGTTACAGTCTTTCGAGTGGGGCGCTACTTTGGTAAAAGGGTGTTGTACTGTATGGGCACTTTACCGTGAGGGGGTTTCACCGACCAATATCCGCAGGAGCTTGTTGGGGCGGGAGGGTTTAATGTACTGACTTACCAATGGGCATTCAACGAAGCAGAATCTGGTCAATAGTATACTGGACCTGCATTACTAAAAAGTAATCAGGGGGGAATAAAGTGGAAGAGATTAAACTTATTAAGGAGAAAATGTATCGCGCCGGCTACATTTGTGATGATGGTTCGGCAACTGTATTATTCCTGGCAGAGCAACTGCATAAGCCGATACTAGTAGAAGGCCCGGCAGGAGTTGGTAAAACCTCAATTGCACAGGCTTTTGCCAGGACGAAGGAATTGCCCCTGATCAGGCTGCAGTGTTATGAAGGTATTGATGAAGCCCGGGCTCTATATGAATGGAACTACAAGAAACAACTCCTGCATATTCAGGCAGTAGCCAATCAGAACCTTGATGTTAGTGAAGTAGAGAAAGAGATTTTTTCTGAAGATTTTTTACTTAGCAGACCGTTACTGCAGGCAATAACCAGTGCTGAAAGAACCTGCCTGCTCATAGACGAGATCGATAAAGTAGATTTTGAATTCGAAGCAATGCTTCTGGAACTGCTTTCCGAATTCCAGGTAACACTTCCCGAATTTGGTACGGTTCAGGCTCATCATATACCATTTGTATTTTTAACCTCGAACGCAACCCGCGAATTATCAGAAGCCTTAAAGCGCCGCTGCCTCTACCTTTACCTGGACTTCCCCCGGGCGGAAATCGAAAAGATGATTCTGGAATTAAAGGTCCCCCATCTAAGTCATAATCTATCCAGTCAGTTGGTCGAAGCTCTGCACCAAATTCGCCAGATGAATCTGCGTAAACAGCCCAGTATAGCAGAAAGTATCGACTGGGCCTTCTCATTGCTAGCTATGGGAAGAGAAGATATTAACTCTGATTTCATTATGGAGACTCTAAACGTTATTCTGAAATACCAGGAAGATATTAATCAGGTCAGGACCTCGTTCGCTAAAGCTTAATACTACCTGGAGGTATAAGTATGAACGCTATTACCGGCCAAATTCAGCATTTTATTGAAGATCTTCGAGGGGCAGGTATATCGGTTAGTCCTGGATCAATGGAAGAATGCTATCGTTCCTTGCTTTTAACCGACTGGTCAAGCGAGGTGGTATTCTATACTACCCTGTTTTGTACCTTACTCAAGGAATCGGCCTTTATTGCCATTTTTGAAGAGATTTATAATAAACATTTTCATTCTTTCACAACAAACCAACCCGAATTGGAGGAAGAATTCAGGCGATTGAGTGCTATTACCTTGAATATTATTGGTTTCGGTCAAGCCAACAGTGGAAAAAAACCTGACCAGGAGGAAAAGGAGAACAATAGTCACCGAAGCTACCAACGCCGGATGGATTCAAAAAACCCTCATAAAGACTTATTCACATTGGACTTCTATACTGCAACCTACTCAGCCTCTGTTGAGGATATCCGAAAAATGGAGCAACTCATTCCTCTGCTCGGTAAACGGATGGCATCAAAAATGATTATAAAGAAACGACGCCACCAGACGGGGAATTTTGATTTCCGTCGGACTATGCGTACCAGTATGAGTACAGGCGGGGTTCCGGTGGAGATTATGGTTAAGAAGAAGATCCGTGAAAAACCGGTAATATTCGCACTCTGTGATGTTTCCTGGTCATGTCTGCATTTCAGCTACTTTTCTTTAAGTCTGGTTTACCTGCTGGAAAAATTCTATCGCCAGGTAAGAAGTTTTGCTTTCATAGACGAAACCGATGAGATAACTTCCCTAATTAAAAGGGAATCCTATAACCATTTGAGGCCAAAAGTATTAACTGAAGCAAATGTCTGTGGAAATAGCGGCTATACTAACTATGGGCAATCCTTGAGCTCATTTTATAATCAGTACGGTAAAGATTTGTCCCATAAGGCTTAT
>DIRQ01000108.1 GCA_002424365.1 Syntrophomonas sp. UBA5432
TTAAGTGCATTATCTATGTTTCTATTATTCGTAGCCAGTGCCGGTGTGCAGCCCGCTTGCTTGTTCCACTGGTATCAGCCGAGGATACCGGAATAAGTTGACCGGGTGTTGCAAGGGTAATGCCTATTAGGATGAGTGGTGATCTAACGATAGTCTAACCCATTTAGTTTCACATTTTTTGAGATAAAGGCATAAAGGAGGTATAAAATTATGAATTTAAATGTGGAAAAACCACAATTATTAGGTAAGGTATTTATACTAGCTTTGTTTTTGGTTTTTGCTCTACAGATTGGTTCCGCAGAAGCTAATGCTCAGACAAGCGATACTAGTTTAGATAGGCTAGTTATATTAAATCTTCCTGTATATTCAGTAATAATTACTGATCCTATTTTACCGGATGCTGTCAACGATATTTATAGCGATGAATTCGAACAAAAATATCTTTCCATGAGCGATGAAGAATTTAAAACAGCTATACAGAATAACCTTCAAGCTGCTATCAATAAAAGGCAAGAAGGAGCCAATATTATATGGCATAAAGATGCTTTGCAGTATATAGAAGTTTTTGCTCCGAATGAAGTCGCTGAAGTTAGACAGCAAATATTAAAAGATGATCTTCTCCAAAGCCAAATTAGCTCACAGCAGCCAATAATATCAGAATACACACCCGGTAGTGATGATGATACTTGGGTGATTTATGATGTTAATATGGGTAATATGAAATTATACGCCTTTTATCAGCGCATAAAATGGTCATGGAATTCCACCCAAATTACATCAGTTAATACAAGTGCATATGCGCATATATATGCTCCACTTTGGTCATATAACGGATTGAATCAAAATCCACCAGGCGAGTATCTTCACAACAAGTACTCTTATTACAAGTTTCACGAAGGGCATTTTGTGGGAACTTTAGGTTACCCAATAGTCAATACTTATCCTTGGCATAGCACAGTTGTATTTACCGGTGGTGGTTGGGCTCATAATCAAGGTTTCTAAGGAGTAATATTATAATGCGTTTTAAGCGTGTAGATTATATTGTTTTCTTTTTCATAGCATACCTGTTTATATTATTTCTTCTCCCGGGACGTTATCCTCCAATTAAATTGTTTACGTTGCCTTTAATGCCTGCGTTAATAATCTCTTTTATTTTAGGTACTATTTCAAATATAGTCTGGCTAACATTTTTCACTCACCAGAAATAGTAATTCTTGCCATTTAATAGCCTATTATATTGCGTTTAGAAAAAGTAACAGTAATTGGCAATTAGAGGTGAAGCTGCCAGAGTGATAACAATAGAATTATCAAAGTAAAAAATCGACAAAAACTTCATCGTTTTAATTAAGTTGCATATACAGGTCTCCTAGAGCCGTCTGCCCGGTGATCACTGAGCCACTAGTCCGGCTTTCTGAGCCAGTTTCCGGCTCAGAAAGCCATAACGTTGATTTAGGTTATTTATATGGGCTTGATCCCGGAAAGGATGAACAGAACAATATAAAGACTTATCCCTTGTTTTTGCTACGGCTCATCCCGATCATGCTTTAGAAGCTTTCGAGCTGTATTCGGTTGATTATATTCTTAAACCCTTCGATGAGGAAAGAATAAAGAAAACAGTGAGGAAACTAGTGGATAAACTCAAGTCCCCGTCCCAGACCTTATCCGAAGCCCCTATCCCGGTAAAGACTAAAAAACAAAATATGTTTATTAAGCCCAGCAATATACTATATATCGAAGCCCGAAGTAGTGGGAATCTTATGAAGACCCTTAATAGAACTTATATTATCAGGGAAGATATGCGTAGCCTTGAAGGAAAGCTACAACAATATAACTTTCTCCGCTGCCATCGCAGCTATTTAATAAATCTCAAACGTATTAAGGAAATAGTTCCTTCCGGCCGTACTTTTCAGATTATATTAGATACAGGAGAAAAAATTCCACTTAGCCGTAAACAGGAAAAACTACTTAGAATAAAACTTCAAAATAAATAACAAAAACCATAATGATTTGACATTAATAGCCGGTTATCATCGGTTATTTTACGTTTCTGGATAATTCCTTTCTGTAATATAACCCATTCGAGCCTGATTCTGACCCTTTCGGCTCAAAACACTTGCATTTTATTTCCAGCCTAGTATATATAGTGCAGGTGGTCACCACCAATTGGAAGGAGATGGAAATTATGATGAAGTCAAAGGTATTAAGTTTATTGTCTATGTTTCTATTATTCGTAGCCAGTGCCGGTGTTCAGCCTGCTTGCTTGTTCCATTGGTATCAGCCAAAGTTGCCGGAGTAGAAAAACGTGTTTTACGGTTTAATTATGTTAGGATTGTTAATTTGGTCGGCCAACATTTAGCTAGTATGGTAAAAGAATTCCCCTAAGAAACGATAATATATCAAGGAGGTATTTTTAATGGCAAAAACTAAAACGAGCATTGTTATGATTTTGAGCCTGATGATTTGCCTATTTTTATCTTCCGGGTTTGTTTCTGCTGCGGAATCAACTCTAGAAAAAGATTTATCGCTTGAGTTGCCAAAGATTCAAGATTTATCAACGGATATGGATAATAGTCAAGTAAAACAAACTGACAATGGTGCAGTCGTACTCGGTTCTGCTCCTCCTCTAACCGATTTATTTATATACGCAGCAATATCGTCAAATTATCCTCAATATGAATATTTTTCCCGGAATCAATTACGTTCGGTTCAAGATCATGGCGGAGCAGAAATGTATATTGTCACTTACGAAAGAGGTTATGGTCAAAACCGGTTTGCCAGAATGGATGGTGATTTACTTGATATGTATGACTGGCTGTGGTTTGATGATAACGGAGATAATATTTACGATGGTGTTTACATTTGGTGGGATGCAAGCGGATACCCATATGGAACTTTTACTTATGAAAGCACTTCGCACAACTATCCGTGGAATAAGATGTCAGATTCTATATATATAAAATAACCAAGACTTCAAGGGATGGAGGTTTCGACAATATTTAATTCACATATATCAATACTCCGTCCCTATGTCTACCGGTAAAATTCATATGAAACATATTAATGAATTCAATATTGCGAGGAGATGAACATTTTGCAGGTAAACGCAAGTAATTATCAACCCAATGCCTATCCGACCACGCAGAGCAGAGTTCAGAGCAAATCAGACTCCACTGTTTTTACGGTCAATAATTCTGATACTACGTCAAAAGATGTATCTAAAGATATTTGGACGGAACTGGGCAGTAAATATGACATTCGCCATGCCACCTTCGATGAATTATGTGAAATAGCACATAAACTATATTCTGCTGGACAAATATCATTAGGTAATATGGCCATAATGATTTTTGATTGGAAAAGAGCAGCGGACGATTTAAGGAAAGACCATCCGGATGTAGTGGACGATTTAAATCTAGTCCCTGCAGATTCGGAAGGCCGAAGAGATTGGATTGCCGAGTTTGATGCCCGGGCCAAAAGTGCTTTTAGCCAAGGAAATAATTTTGGTTATATACATAACCAGAGACTGGCGGATATACTCCGGCGGATAAACGGGGAAAAGTTATAATACAAAATTATGAGAGAAATAGTAGGTATTACGCCTTTTATTTGCCAGCAAGGCAACATAGTACCACATAGTACCATTAGATGACAATACAAAGCTATTTAGAGCAAAAGGCGGCTTAAAAAACCTGGAATCATGAGATTTTGAGTAAAACTGTGATTTAGTGAGAAAACCCAACTCTGGACTGTCTGTTTTATCGGGAAAACCCCGGTGATTTAGGTACTGCTATAAGTGAGGCGATTAATTTTTCACTAAATCGTGATGATTATGCTTATCTAATTTCTGGCTCTGCCAATTTTGCTGATTTAAGATAATCTTATTTCGATAATAGTTAAAATTAAGTAGTGGCAATACTCCAATCTATGCAATATGTTGGAGTATTGCCAATTATAATAATTTTTGAAAACATTCTAAATTTAGTAAGATCGTTTATTGCATTTTACAAAATTAATTATATTTTATTTCTACTTACGTCATGTAAAGTGGAGGTAGCGTGAAAAATAAAACAGCTACCAGGCAACATTGGTGGAAGCTAGAAAAGGGTATACTTCTCCCTTATATAAAGGGACAAATCTTTAAGTTTGTTGTAAAGATAAACCTGGTGATATCTCACTGGAACTCCGTGATAAGCGGAAGGATTAGCTTACGGTCTCAAAGAACCACTCATTTGTGATTGGAAGGCAGTCCTTATACTGGTTTTATACGCTTTTGGGTCAAACATGAGCAGTCTACTATTCGCCTCACCGTGCTTTGTAGTTTTCTCCTTAAACTCATTCTACTGCAATCTAGAGTGGTTAGAGCGGTCTGTTTTCATTATATCGCCGCTTTTGCGGCGAGATGGAGGTTTTTATGCAATTTATAAAAAATAAAAAATTTATATCATTATTCATATTAGTAATTGTTATAATAACAATATTTTCAATCATTTACATAAAAAATAAAAATTCTTATCCGCTGGAAGTATTTGAAATAACAAATAAATATCTTACTTTAGTGATGGCAGATAACTTTAAAGATGCTTTAGAAGTGTGTTATTTTAAACAAGAAAATGGAGAGACATGGAAACGAGTATATTTAGAATCCCAGTTTCCAACCATATTAAGTTATAAAATAAAAAAAATAATCCCAATTAATGAAAATTTATATGAAATAACAGTATTATATGAATACGAAAAAGAATATGTTAAAGGCCTTCATTATGTTGGTTATATTAATGGGAAATATTATTTCATTATTAATCAACGAGATATTCCTGATTTTATTAGAGAGAACTTTCCTTTACAGGAAGATGTTATATTGGAGGAATCTTAAAATTGTCCGAACATATTCATTTGTTGATTTTAATAAACATAGAGAAAGGGCAGCAATAGTACCGGCAGCCAGAGCAGGAAGGTCTTCCTGAGCAGGTAGATATCCTTCATTACTAGAGTCCACATATCTGTTCCTCCTTATTTTCACACGGTCTTCTGCAGCAGACCGTCCAATACCTGAGCAAATTGCAATATCCTCTGGCGTTCATATTCATTGCCGAAATGGTGGGCTTCCAACTCATGGCGGGTAATAAGCATTGCTTGAAACACCTTTTCCCGGAAGCTCATATCATTACACCTAAAATAGTTATCGATTCTCTGTGCTACCTGAAGTTCTTCATTATTTAACTTCATAATGGTATCCAATGATGACACCCCCATAAGAAAATCTAGAGTAATGATATGCTTAGAAATGAAAAATAGTTCAGAAAAACTTTGCCCCTGCTGGACATAACTACCACTGTTTATAAATGATAATTTACTACTGTGCTATTGACTGCAGTTCCCGGTAGTGATAGCATATTGTAAATTAATAATTGAAAGCGATGATCAGAAGAGTAGCCTTAATTACTGTTTGAAGAGAGCCGGGATAGGCTGGAAACCGGTAATAGTATTGGGGCGAAGGCCACCTGGGAGCGCCGGTGTAATATTTACTAAATATCAAGCCGGACGGAGTAAACCGTTATTCATAAATTAAGCCGGGCACTGGCCAAATAGGGTGGTACCGCGGGAGAATATACTCTCGTCCCTTTAAGGGATGGGGGTTTTTTTATTTTTAAAAAGGAGGTAAACAGGAATGGAATTAGAAAAAAAGGTTTTGCATCTAATTGAGAACGATGCCCGTTTGAGTGCTAAAACCATGGCCGTCATGTTGGATGAAGACGAAGAAAAGATAGCTGCCATAATTGATAAACTGGAAAATGAAAAATATATCCTGGGCTATAACACCATTATTAACTGGGAACGCATGGGAAATGACGGGGTAACCGCCATGATTGATGTTAAGGTCACTCCCGAACGGGAAGTAGGATTTAATAATGTGGCCGAGCGTATATGCCGTTTCCCCGAGGTGCGCTGTGTTTATCTTATGAGCGGTACCTATGATTTGTCAGTCACTGTAACCGGCGAGACCATGCAGGATGTAGCCCGGTTTGTATCCCATAAGTTATCTACCCTGGACCAGGTGCAAAGCACCACTACCCATTTTGTTTTGAAACGCTATAAACAGGATAATTTCGTATTCGAGGAACCTCAGGAAGACAAAAGGCTGGTGGTTAGTCCGTGAGCAGTATGAGCAGTTATATTTCCGGGGTAGTTCAAGAAATCCCCCCTTCTGGAATACGAAAATTCTTTGATCTGGTAACTCAAACCGAGGGAGTAATCTCCCTGGGAGTAGGGGAACCTGACTTTGTTACCCCCTGGCATATCCGGGAAGCCTGTTTTTATTCCCTGGAAAAGGGGTATACCATGTATACTTCTAATTTAGGATTGCCGGAATTAAGGGAAGAGATTGCATCTTATGAAAAACAGAAAATCGGGGTAAGTTATTCCCCGGGAGATGAAATTCTGGTTACAGTAGGGGTCAGCGAAGCAGTTGATTTAGCCCTTCGGGCACTGGTGGAACCAGGGGATGAAGTACTGATACCGGAACCCTCCTATGTTTCCTATGCCCCCGGCACTAAACTGGTATATGGTAAACCGGTTCCTTTACTCACTTATGATGCTGATGAATATCGTCTGCGTCCGGATATCCTGGAACAGGCTATAACTCCCCGCAGTAAAGTTCTTATTTTACCATTTCCCAATAATCCTACCGGAGGAATAATGAAGGTTGAAGATCTGCAAGCTTTAATTGATATTATTATAAAAAATGACCTTATAGTTTTATCAGATGAGATTTATGCCGAGCTTACCTATGAAGGAGAGCATGTATCTATAGCCTCGTTTCCCGGAATGAAGGATCGTACCGTCGTTTTTAATGGCTTTTCCAAGGCCTTTGCCATGACCGGATGGAGAATAGGTTATGCCTGTGGGCACCCCGATATTATAAATGCCATGAATAAAATCCACCAGTACACTATTATGTGCGCTCCTATAATGGCCCAAAAGGCGGCCATTGAGGCACTTCGTCATGGCGAAGGGGAAATGCGTAAGATGGTAGAAAACTATAATTACCGGCGCAAACTGATGCTAAACGGTTTTAGGCAGGTCGGTTTATCCTGTTTTGAACCCCGGGGCGCCTTTTACTGTTTCCCCTCGATAAAAAATAGTGGCATGAATAGCGAGGATTTTTGTGAAAAATTGTTGAAAGAGGAGAAAGTAGCGGTAGTACCTGGAAATGCATTTGGAAATTGTGGGGAAGGCTACATAAGGTGCTGCTATGCCGCCAGTGTAGCCAATATTGAGGAAGCTATCGAGCGCATGGGACGTTTCCTGGCTCGACATAGAAAAGGATAAATTACCATAATAAGCAAAGCGAAGTGGTGAAATGTATCGAATGGCACGGAATTTAGAATGAATAATACGATAAATAACTGAAGGAATTAAGCAATATCAGGTGGAAACCTCCTTTAAAGAGAATTTGAGATAAATTAAAGGGGGTTTTGTTTGTGGTTGGAGATATTACTGCTAACGAAGTCGAGCTCCTTAATGCTTATCATCTTCTTTCACCTGTTTCACGGAAGGAACATCATGATTATATGCGCTATCTTCTCTGTAAACAGTACAAAAGAGAGGTAATGGTTGCGGTTTTTAATAATAAACTATTACATAACCTTTTTCATAGTCTGCTTCATATTGCGGAGAAGGAGGACATTAATCTGGAGCAGGTAACCAAGAGAGTTTTTCAAATCAAAGAACTATACTATGCTATTTTTGAACAGGTGCACTGCAAATACAGTGAGCATGTTGAAGATTTGGATAGTAATGAATTGGTTAAGGAGTTCGGTCGCAATAGCTTTAATAACCTGGATCGGGCTATCAGAGGTAAGAATCAAGACTTGATTCGCTATGAGATAATTAACTTTTACCAGGAATTTAATAAACTCTCAAAAAAGAAAGACGCTCGTAATATTATTGCTGTATAATTAGTCTAATATATCTGGAAAGTGGTGGAATTATATGAAGCTTAAATTTCTAGGGGCTGCTAAAACGGTAACCGGCTCTTTCTTTTTAGTGGAAACTGATGACTTGCGTTTTGCTGTGGACTGTGGCCTTTTTCAAGGTCCCAAGTCTATACAGGAACGCAATTATCAGGAATTTCAAGTTGACCCGGCTAGTATTGATTTTCTTATACTAACCCACGCTCACATTGATCACAGTGGTTTGATTCCCAAGCTTTGTAAAAATGGCTTTACCGGCCCTATTTACTGTAGTCACGTAACCGAAGATCTTTGCCAGGTAATGCTCCCTGATTCTGGTCACATACAGGAAGCGGAAATTGACAGGAAAAACCGCAAGCGTAAAAGGTCAGGGCTAAAATTATTAGAACCCATTTATACTGCCCAGGACGCCTTGAATTGCATTTCCCAGTTTCGTGCCCTTAATACTGATGAAATTATAAACATAAATACTAAAGTTGATATAAGATTGCGTAACGCCGGACATATTCTGGGGGCATCAATTGTTGAACTTTGGGTGCAAGAAGACGGCAAGAAAATTAAGGTGGTCTTTAGCGGTGATCTGGGCAATGCTAACCAGCCTATTGTTAAAGATCCTGCCATTATTGAAAGTGCTGATTTTTTAGTTATTGAATCTACCTATGGCAACCGTATACATGACGAAGCAGTTGGGCGGGCAGATAAGCTCCTGCAGATTATAAATGAAACTATGGCCAAAGGTGGTAATCTTGTTATACCCGCTTTTGCCGTTGAACGGACTCAGGATTTACTTTATGACCTGATTAGGCTGGGCTTTGAAAACAAACTGGACCCGGACATTCGTGTTTTTATTGATAGTCCTTTGGCAATAACTGCCACCGAGATATTTATAAAGCACCAAGATTGGTACGATGATACCACCCGGGCTTTTATTAGAGAGAAAGACCCCTGGCAATTCATTAACTTAAATTATTCCCGTACCAGGGAAGAGTCTATGCAGTTAAATGATACCCTGGGCAAATCCATAATAATATCCGCCAGTGGCATGTGTGAAGCAGGGAGAATAAAACACCATCTCAAGCATAACCTGTGGCGACCGGAATCAACTATACTATTTGTTGGTTACCAGGCAGTCGGAACTCTGGGCAGACGTATATTGGATGGTGCAGAAATGGTTACTATTCATGGTGAAAAGGTTGCAGTAAAAGCTGATATAAGGCGAATTGAAGCCTACTCGGCTCACGCCGATAGGGATGGCCTGTTAGATTGGCTGATGAATTTTGTAGTTAAACCGCAGGATATATTTATAGTCCACGGGGAAGAAGAGAATCAGCTGGCATTGGCCGAGGCTATACAGCAGAAATTAAATGTCCCGATTTTTATTCCCGACTGGCAGCAGGAATTTGAACTTATAGCCCGGGAAGAAGAGGTGCGTCCGAGTTACGTTCATCGCAGGGCTGAGCTGTCGGAGGCCTTTAAAGCAGAACAAATGTACCTGGAAGTTTCCTTAAAACTTAACGAAATATTTAGAGAAAATTGGGGTCGAGGTAATTATGATAAGATAATTGAAGCCATGCAGAATATCTCAACAATTGTTTAGAGTATAAGTGATAACACCGGGTAACAGGCCCGGTGTTTCTTTATTTTTGCTTATTAATAAGACTTATAATGGAATTCTTATCCAGTCAAGGGCTGTATTTAGCATTGTTGTTTTTTCCCTCGTCTTATTGAACCGTTTTTGGAATATAATGACCATTTTTTAACCTATAGCGTGACTTTTCAGAGCTTGTTTGTCTGGAAATGCTAATGGTATAATTGCATGTACGAAACACCTTGGAGGATGGTAGAATTATGCACGCAAGATCTATATTAATTGAAATGTATCGTTGGAGTTTTGCATGCCTTCCTGGTGCAGTATTTAATTACGCCAAGGAACTAGATCTAGATATTGAGGATATCGGTATTTTCACAGCCCTCTTTTACACCCTGGAAAAATCCCGCCCCCTCTATGATAGCGGCATTACACCCGGACAAGTTCTGCAAACATGCCCTTTATTAAGTACCCAGAAACTGTCTCGTAGACTTAATCGGCTAAAACAACTGGGAGTTATTGAGATTGACCAGAATAATCGTAGCTTTACGGAAAGACCCATCTACCTGGAACCACTTATAGAAAAGCTGGAAGCAATGATTATTAGAGATCATCCGCAGTTGAACCTGAATGATAGTAAGAAATATAACAATAAGGACCAGGAGCAGGTAGATCAATTATTGGATGAATATCGTGAACGTATAGTCCAACTGGAACTCAGCCTGGAGGAAGAAAAGGGGAAACGGCTGATTGATCTTAATAGCAATGCCAGTGCCAGTTACAAAAAGGTGGCTGATTTTATTTCTAAAAAAACAGGGAATCTGATGAGTGTTAAAATGTCCAATGAACTGCACAAATGGCTGGAAGAAATGGGTTTTACTACAGAGTTTCTGCTATGTATGTTAGAGGTGTGTTTTGAGCGTAATATATTTAATCCCCGAGACATAAGTAAAATAGCCCGTGATCTTAAAGAATATGCAATAAGCACAGTAGAGGGATTGGAAAGTTATTTTAAACGCTATGTAGATAATGAAAACAAATCAACTCTCAGGTTCAATCAGTTTGATCCTGATGTTATGGAGTTTGGTAATTTTACTGGAATTGATATGAGCGCCAGTGCTCGCAAGCAGGTTTATTATAAATGGCGTTATGATTGGGGTTTTACCCACGCTATGATAATGAAAGCGGGAGAAATTATGTGTCAGCGTACCCGTAACGGCGGCCTGGAATATATCGATAGTGTCCTTAATAACTGGATGAGTAAGGAAATACGCCGGGTGGAAGATGCTGAAAAAGAATTACACGAATTCAAGCGGCGAAGTAAAAATGAACGTAAACAGGCGGTTAATAACCAGAAAAACACTACCCGCTCTATTACCTCAGAATATGAAATTTATGTTCCGCCAGGGAGCTTGGAAGAATTAAAAACTAAGGTATAATAAAAACGGGGATATGTACCCCGTTTTAATTTTGGGGGATGGTGGATTTAATTGATAAGCGAAATTCCGGAAGAGTATCTATTTGATCTGGAAAGTGAACAAAGAGTTTTATCCTCTATGTTACATTCAGAAGATGCCTGCATAGAAGCCTATAATATATTAATCGCCAGCGACTTTTATTCTCCACGTAATGCCATTATATTTGAACTATCTTGTAGTCTGTTCCTGCGAGAAGTACGACCTACTCTGGTAGAGGTTTTAAAGGAAGGCCATAATCTGGGTTTGTTTAATAATCCCCGTGACGTAGAAGAATTGAAATACATAACTGAACATTTTATAGATGATGAAAACATTAAATACTGGATAGGAAAAGTAAAAGACAAATCCCGTTTGCGTAAATTTGTAGATTTTTTAAAGGCCAGCCATGAGGTTCTAATCGAACAACAGGGTGCTGATGTAGAACAAATCCTGATGTCTGCGGAAGAAAAGCTGACTAATTTAACAGCTCTGGAGATAGATGACCGTGTAGACGGACCTGCCGATATGGCCAACCTGGGTTATGATGAGGTGGAAAGGCGTTTTCTACGCTATAAAAATATCAATGAGGTTAATAAAGGGCTTATACCTTTGGATGGATTATCTACCGGTTTTGATAACTTAAATCATATCACTCTAGGCTATAAACCAGGTGATTTAATTATTTTAGGTGCCCAAACCGGACACGGCAAAACCGCATTTGCACTGCATACTTCCAAAGCTATTGCGGTAGATAGTAAAAAAAATGTGCTCTACCTGAATACAGAAATGAGCCGGGAGCAAATAGCTCTGCGCTGGGGTTCCATCTTATCCGGAATTGAACATGAACGGATTCGAGCCGGTAGTATTAATGAAACCGAATTGTCCATTATACTTAATGCCTATTCCCGCCTGCGTGACAGTGGTTTTTATTCTTATCCCTGTCCCAACCTAACACCGGAGAAAACAATATCTATAGCTCGGAAATTTAAGGCCCAAAAAAACATAGAACTGATGATAATTGACTATGTCGGGCGTATGGATAAATTTGACCCTCGGATTCCGGAATGGCAAATGTTAGAGCAGATTGTTAAGACTCAGAAAATGCTGGCCCAGAATCTTAAGATCGCAGTAATGTGTTTGGTCCAACTTAATGCTGATGGTACCATGCAGGGGGCCCGGCGTATGAAAAACGAATGTGACCTTATGCTTAAGCTTACCCCCATTCCCAGGGAGGATTTTGAATTAAGCGAGGAAATTAAAAAATATCTTAATCCCAACTATTATTTGATAATCGAAAAGAATCGCGATGGCCGTAGTGGAGTTAGCATACCTATAGTCTTTGATCTGCAAAAACAGACCATGAAAGATGCAGAAAGGATTAGCCAGTAATGACTTTTAATAAGAAAAAACTCTATGCTGAAAGTGCCAGCATGATTGCGGATATGGGACTACGGGATAAACTAAGTAAAGAGGAAATGGATTTTTTATTGAGTTTATTGGATGTTGTGCTAGTAAAGCAAGAACAACCCCAGCTAATTCAAACCTTAAGAAATTGGATGAACACGAATGAGAGCAGTGAAATTGACGAAATAATAAAAGCTACCTTCTTGGCAGTTGATTTTACTGATAAGGAATCAATGGAACAATGTTTGCAGTTAGTAACAGAACTATTGGAAAATAGGGGAGAATAGGGACAACCGGACTAATAGAGTTTTCATGATAATACTTCAAATCTATAACATGAGCAGTTGTCGAGAGTAAGCATTCCTGTTTCCGAATTAAAGGAGGTTTTTATGAGCAGTTTCTGGTTTAACGAAAAGAATACGGATGGATATCAAGTGAAATGGAAGATAAGCAAAATTTTGCATAGTGAAAAGACACCTTACCAGGAGCTAGCAGTGGTAGATACACTGGAGTGGGGGAAGGCTTTAATTCTTGATGGTGCTCTGCAGGTAAGCGAAAAAGATGAGTTTGTTTACCATGAAATGATAGTCCATGTACCTATGTTTTCACATCCTGCTCCCTACGATGTATTAATTATTGGCGGAGGGGATGGGGGTACCTTGCGAGAGCTGTGCAAACACCCGCAATTGCATAAGGTAGATATGGTGGAAATTGATGAGCGGGTAGTTGCAGCCAGTAAGAAGTATTTACCTTCAATATCTTCAGCCTTCAATGATGCCAGGGTTAATCTTTACTTTCAGGATGGAATAGAATTTGTGAAGAATGCCGGGAAATATGACCTGGTCATTGTGGATTCCTCTGACCCTATCGGGCCTGCTCAGCAGCTATTTACCAAGGAATTCTATAGTAATATATACAATTGTCTTAATGACGATGGAATGATGGTAGTACAGTCGGAATCACCAATCTTTTATCAGGATATATTCTGCTCTGTATACCGGAATATAAGTGCGGTGTTTCCCCGGACACTGGTATATCTAACTTACATACCTACCTATGTTTCCGGCCCCTGGTCTTTTACTATTGGCAGTAAAGTCCACGACCCTCGGGAAGTAAAAGGTGACAGTAAGGTTGACTTTGATTTAAAATATTATAATAAGAAAATCCACCAGGCAGCCTTCGCCCTGCCGGAGTTTATAAAAAAAATGATAAGGGAATAGACAATTAATCAAGTTCTAAATTCGAAGTTGTTTACAAGACAACTTTGATATTAGCGTTTATTTTCGAATTAATTTTGGGAGGTTTAAAAGAAAAATGTCAGAGTTTATTCAAAAAAAGGCCCGGCCTGAGATATTTAATCTCAAACCATATGTACCGGGCAAACCAATTGAAGAAGTGCAGCGAGAACTAGGTATTGATGACATAATCAAACTCGCATCCAACGAGAACCCGCTGGGACCTTCACCGCTGGGCAAAAAAGCCTTCAGCGAGGTAGTAGACAAATTGCATATTTATCCCGATGCCAATTGTTTTAAACTTAAACAAAAGCTATCGGAAACACTCGATTGTGATCCCCAGGAACTACTGGTAGGCAATGGTTCCGATGAACTACTGAAATTACTGGCAGAAACCTTCCTTAACCCCGGAGATGAAATTATATTTGCCCAGCCTTCCTTTGCTGAGTACGAATTTACCGCAACTATTATGGGCGCAAAATCTGTTAAGGTTCCGCTTATTGATTTTAAACATGACCTGGAGGCAATGCTTTCCGCAATTACCCCGCGGACTAAAATGGTTTATATCTGTAACCCCAACAATCCCACCGGAACAATTGTTACCGCACAGGAGATAGACTCCTTCATGACCCGGGTCCCGCAGGATGTTTTAATAGTATTTGATGAAGCCTATTATGAATATGTAGAAAGCCCGGTTTATGCAAGTGGCGTTAAGTATGTTAAAGATGGCCGTAATGCGGTAGTTTTACGTACCTTTTCTAAGATTTATGGTTTGGCTGCCCTGCGGGTAGGCTATGGGGTAACTACTCCTGATATAGCTGCGGCAGTGGAAAGGGTTACCGAGCCTTTTAACGTAAATACCCCGGCACAAGTAGCTGCAGCTGCAGCCTTGGATGATAAAGAACACCTGGAGCAGAGCCGAAAAGTAAATCAAGCAGGTAAAAACTATTTATATGAAGAATTCAAAAAACTGCAGCTAAAATATCAGGAGACTGATGCTAATTTCATTTTCGTAGACACCGGTAAAGATAGTCAGGAAGTGTTTCAAAGACTGCTTAAACAAGGTGTAATCATTCGTTCCGGAGACATCTTTGGCTATCCCACCTACATTCGGGTAACTGTAGGCAATGAAAAAGAAAATGCTCGCTTTATTGAGGGTCTGAAAAAAATCCTGGGGGCATAGAAATAAGAAATGTTACTGCTTAAAGGACATTACTCGAATAAGGGATTAAGAGAGGAGATGGCCGGTAATCTGGCTAATCTCCTTAATTCCATAGAAACAGAGCCGGTTTTTCTGGCGATCGGTTCCCATCGTCATATACTTGACTGCCTGGGACCACTTACCGGTACTATGTTAATGGAAAAAGTTCCTTTTTTACCGGTCTATGGAACCTTGGATGAGCCGCTTAATGCCAAAAATCTTCATGAGCGCATGGAATTAATTAAGCAGCAGCATGCGGGTAGTATGCAAATTGCGATTGATGCATCTTTAGGACCTGCCGATGATTTAGGGATGATTAAGTTATTTGAAGGGGCATTACAACCGGGAAAAGCTTTAGCCCGGAGGTTGGAACCGGTAGGTCATTATTATATAACTGGTATTGTTGCCAGTCAGGATGATAAGCCTAAACTGAGTAGAAGTAGCTTTGGGAGCCTCACTCCGGTATACCATATGGCCAGGTTCATTAGCGATGCAGTAAGTATCTGGTATAACTCCCGGATAAATATCTAAATCCTGCAATCGTTTACATAATCCCTGATTTTGTGCTATTATCTTTGTGGAATAACATTATCGGTCTTGTAACGGGAATTATAGGTAATGTGTAGATGCTAGGCCTTTCGTGCCAATGAGGATGGAAGGCCTTTTGTATATACTAGAATGAGGGGCAGGGGAGAACAGTAATTATGAAGAGACTTATGATAGGAAATGACGCTATTGCCAGGGGGGCGTATGAAGCTGGTGTTACAGTGGCTACTGCCTATCCCGGCACACCCAGTACGGAAATAGTAAGCAATTTAGCCCAGTATCCTGGTGTGTATGGCGAATGGGCACCTAATGAAAAGGTGGCCATGGAAGTAGGTGCAGGTGCATCTATAGGTGGAGCCCGAACTCTGGTAGCCATGAAACATGTTGGAGTCAACGTGGCTGCCGACCCGTTATACACCTTTGTTTACACCGGTGTTAACGGTGGGCTGGTTATCGTATCCGCTGATGACCCGGGGATGCACTCTTCGCAGAATGAGCAGGATAACCGGGGATATGGACGGTTTGCCAAACTGCCGGTAATAGAACCCTCGGATAGTCAGGAAGCTTTGGATTTTACCCGGTTGGCTTATGATATTAGTGAAGAATTTGATACTCCGGTTATGCTCCGCATCACCACCCGTCTGGCTCATTCTCAGACCCTGGTGGAAGAAGGAGAACCAAAGCAGGTTGAGCTGAAGGAATATAAAAAAGATGCTCCCAAGTATGTAATGCTGCCCGGATTTGCCCGGGGACGGCATGTGGAAGTTGAAAAAAGACTATTGGGGCTAAAAGAATATTCCAATAATACGGAAATAAATCGTATAGAATGGGGAGATCGCCGTCTAGGTGTTATTACCAGTGGTGTCTGCTACCAGTACGTTAGGGAAGTTATGCCAGATATATCCGTACTAAAACTGGGTATGGTAAACCCCCTGCCGGATAAACTGATTCGCGAATTTGCGGAAGGGGTCGAACGTTTAGTAATAGTTGAGGAATTAGAACCAGTGATTGAGGAACAGGTAAAGTCCTGGGGGATTACGGTCGAAGGCAAGGAACATTTTACCCTCCTGGGTGAATACAGCCCGGAATACCTTGCTGAACGATTGGGAGGAATTGCTCCGGCTCAAGGTTTTGGACTGGATAAAGAAATACCTCCGCGCCCGCCCCTTATGTGTCCGGGCTGTCCCCATCGCGGTGTCTTCCACACTTTAAAAAGGATGCGTCTGAAGGTAATGGGAGATATCGGTTGCTATACTCTGGGGGCCTTGAGTCCTCTGGATGGTATGGATGCTTGTGTCTGCATGGGTGCCAGTATAGGAATGGCTATGGGAATGGAAAAGGCCCAGGGAGTTGATCCCAGTAAAATAGTGGCCGTAATTGGGGATTCCACCTTTGTTCACTCCGGTATAACCCCGTTAATAGATATTGTATATAATCAAGGGACTTCCACGATAGTGATACTGGATAACAGCACTACAGCTATGACCGGTCACCAGGACCACCCCGCTACCGGGTTGACCATTAAGAAAGAGCCGGCCCCAAAACTGGATTTGGAGGCTCTGGTAAGAGCAGTAGGTATAAAAAATGTGCGGGTGGTAGACCCCCTGCAGTTGGATGAGTTACGCTCAGCTCTGGAGGAGGAACTGCAGCGCAGAGAACCTTCTGTCATAATAGCCCGGCGTTCCTGCGCACTACTAGTTAAACCACCGGTTAATAAAAAGATGGTTATTGAAAATGATTTATGCACAGGTTGCAAGCTCTGTATTCGTATCGGCTGCACCGGGATTTATTTTATAGAAGATGAGAATTTAGCAGCAATAAATCCTACTACCTGTGTTAGCTGTGAAGTATGTGCTCAGGTTTGTACCTTTGATGCGATTAAAATAGTGGAGGGTTAGTTATGGCAGGAAAAGCGATGAACATTCTTATTGTAGGAGTTGGAGGCCAGGGTACTCTGCTTACCAGCCGCATACTGGCCCAGGTAGCAGTAGATTTGGGATACGATGTCAAGGTATCGGAAATCCACGGCATGGCTCAGCGTGGCGGTAGTGTAGTTTCCCAGGTACGTTATGGGGAGAAAATCTACTCGCCCATAATCAGTAAAGGTGATGCCGATATTATACTAGCATTTGAAAAACTGGAAGCAGCCCGCTGGCTCGACTACTTGAAACCTGACGGCATGATTATCATTAACGACGATCGGGTAGACCCACTCCCGGTCATGAGTGGTAAGGTAAAATATCCGGAGGATATTGACCAGCATATAGCGCAAATGGTAGAAAAGACTTTGGTGGTGGACGCCAGTAGCATCGCCGTAGGTTGTGGCAATGTAAGGGCGGCCAATGTAGTGATGGTAGGAATACTGGCAGGCGCTATGGGATTCCCGGAAGGGGAAGTAGAAAAGGCCATTCAAGCCATGGTTCCTCCCAAAGCTCTGGACATAAATCTTAAGGCCTTTAAAGAGGGACACAATCTATATAGTAATATCGCTTAGTAAAAACAAAAATGGCGGGAAGCATGAGCTTTCCGCTTTTTCTTTCTAAGCACAGCTATTTTTTAGCTCCTGCCATTAAAAACAGGGCCTCGGTAACTCCTTCCATTAAACATTTAGAAGTCAATTCGGTGAATATCTATATGCTAAAGTACTCAAATAAGTGCCAAGGTATTTAGTACTACTAAAAGTTTAGGCATTAATGCGTGTATGAATGTCCAAATTAGTCAATGTGTTTGGAAGGATTTGCAGCTTTGCTTGAAGCAGAGGATTTTTTAGCCTCAAGAATATTTAACATTGGAATATGCTGAAAATGAATTTGGATTAGTTATTAATTGAGACAATTCTAAAGGCTTTGATGCTGGAATCTCTTTTTGCTTTTTTTCATATAGACTATATGCCACCTTCCATCTTTCCCGTTCGTCGGCTCTTTTTTCCCTTAATAACTTTTGTATTTGTTTATGCCTTAGTCGAGCATGTCTTTCTACAATTATCAATGCTACATATAACGTTACGTACAATGCGCCTTTACCTAAGTAATAAATAAAAACACCAAATAAAAATATTTTTTGTAATTCAGTCACCTTTTTCCTCCTCCCCATTTACCTTTGAACCTTGAATGTTACGCGTTAAAACTATTTTCGTAATTGCTACTATTTCTCCAGGTAAATCCTCTCAAAAACATATAATGTGCTTACCATTCCAGATATTAGTGAAATCGTTATGGCAAGTGCAACTAGTAATCCTTTCACCTTCCCCCCTCCTTTTTATCAATTACTCAAAACATAACAGCATAACCATTTCCCCCAAACCGCCCCCTTTGTTAACATTTCGAAACCTCTGGGCGTAAAAAAACCCCCTCAAGATAATTCTCCAATTGGGAAATTCAGGTATTATCGCAATATTTAGAATATTACTACGATTACTCTTAGGCAATTTTCCGAGTGCTCTTTTTGTTAACATTTCGAAACACAGGGGCATAAAAAATCCCCTTAAGAGGATTTTTTAATTAATTTATCTGGGTCTGCGCCCAATATCTTGCATATTAAAATGAACTCTACCAGATTAAAATGTCTTTTTCCGTTTTCCTTATGATTGTATCCAGTTACCGATATACCCAGCCTCTGAGCCATTTGCTTCTGAGTAAATCCGCACCTGACTCTTTCAGTGCGAATGTTACGTCCAATGAAAACCGTCATTGGTGTTTCCTCCTCACCGCTGTTAACTTTTCGCAACCGAGATAATATTAAATTACCAGATAGGTTAGTTTTTGTCAACGACTTTGTCAACGACTTTTGTTAACAAAAACCATTATTTCTTGCGCATTAAGTTAATTTATGTTATATATGTTTTAACAGAAATATGTAAGAGAGGTGGTTATAATCGACGCAAAGCATATAAGTGAAGTATTCGCCCATCGCTTAAAAGAAATAAGAGAAGAAAGGGGATGGTCTCAGGAAGATTTGGGCAGAATGGCAGGGGTATCAAAGGCCACTATATCAAAATACGAGGCAGCTAGTCATCTACCCAAGCTAATTCACGCGAAGGCCATAGCCGAGGCCTTGAATGTAGGTTTTAGTTATCTGATTGGATTCACCGACAACCGCTATGTACAAGAAGTTACTATGATATCGGAATTGTTTTTATCATTGCCGGACGATGGCAAAAAAGAACTTTTAAACTATGCCAAATACTTAGAGGAACAGCAAGGTAAGGACTGAAAGGTCGATAAGAAAAAGACCGGATTATGGGGAAGATCGGGTAGAATCGCCAAAAGACCCGGTCACAGGTAAATAAATAATTCAACTCGATGCCCAAAGCGTAAAAAGTACCAGTTTAAGGTATACATCAAATGAAATAAAACGCGGTACTTGTACGGATAGCGTGTTTTGGCATTATAAGAACCCAGCAGTGAAAAAAAGCATCGTCAGCACCCGTTAACGATCTGTTACCCTTATGTATGAACGCTAATACATTAAAAGAGGGCAATAGGAAGGGTGTTGACGATGTGAACGTTGCCGTTTATACATCCCGAATCTCCTGTAAAAACTAATATTACCGGTGTATGGGAAGCACAGTTTGAGGAACTAACGGGCTTCCCAAGGCCTAGTTTTGCCTTATTATGGTAATTTCTCGGGTAAGATTAATGGAAACTATTGGCTAGAATATATACTAAAAAGAAAATTAACCCATTATCTAAAACAAAGTGGGTATTTAGATTGATTAAAAAGTTATTACAAGGATAAGGAAATCTTACGGAGGTTTTAATATGAAGTCGGGAGTCAAAATAGAGCTCATTCAAGGTGATATTGCTAACCAATCGGATATTACCGCTATAGTAAATGCAGCTAATGCTCAGTTGCGCAAGGGTGGGGGAGTAGCCGGAGCTATTCACCGGGCGGCTGGTCCGGGGCTGGAAAAAGAGGCCGTACCTCTGGGACCGATTGAGCCGGGGGAGGCAGTAATCACCGGTGGTCATAATTTGCCTAATCGTTATGTAATCCACTGCCTGGGACCGGTGTATGGGGTTAACCACCCGGAAGCGGAATTGTTGGCTAACTGTTATCGTAATGCCCTGAAACTGGCGGAACGGTATGAAATTGACTCCATTGCCTTTCCCGCGATTTCTACCGGGATATTTGGCTATCCCTTGGAAGAGGCGGCTCAGGTGGTTATGAAAACTATTACCGAAAGTATAGATGATTTAAAATATGTTAAAAAGATTCGTTTCGTACTCTATGATAAGAAAACCTTACAGGTACATGAACGTTATCTCAAGGAGAGTATTTAGGCAAAAACATTATCGCCATTCCTCATACCAGAAATAGTTTACTCGGGGAACACCATAATCACGCGCATCCTGTCTATTATAAAAATTACCGGTGCCGTAATAAACATCGAACCAGTAAGGAGAATCAGGCCACAGACCATAGTTTACATCGCCGGTGTCCATTACCTTCAGGGTTTTAAACTCCTGACCCTGAACCTTGATAGGCTTTTCCAGGCGAATTACCGTTCCAAAGGGTATTATTGGCTCCAGCGGGCTGCCGCCAGAGTTTACCGGGTAGCGAGGATGAACAGCAATACTACCAACAAAATATCCTTTACCACTGGCGGCCACCGATGCACCAGGTTCTTCAGTATAAGCTGTTGACACCTGATTTTTTACGGAAAACTGAATATACCATTTGCCTTCTGCCGGTTTAGGTGAGGGTTGGGGAGAGCGCTGGGGAGCTTTTTTTAAGGTAAGTGTTAGCAATAGTGCCAGGGCAATAATGATAGTCACTGCTAGGGAAGCCAATATACGCATTCTTTCCTTACTTAATTGCATAATCTGCCCTCCTTCTACCTGTAATTTGTGTAGTTGGAGGTATTTTTATGTTATGAAGACCAAGCACGGTAATGTATCAAAATATGGACCACGAAGGGAGCTGAGTTCATCAAGTGGTTAGATGTTTCCACTTGTAATTATGGAAAAGTATTTTAATGACTTTCTTTTATCCTTTACCATTCTATTGTGGTTTTTTGGGGTTAGACATGGGCCACTGAATAAGGGATTTGTACTTTTTTTGGACGTAGTATTGTTCATATGTTTTGTTTTTCTTGCCATTAAATATTGCTTAAAAATTTGGCATCAATGGAAAACCATGAAAACACCGACGAAAAAACAGTAACAACATCAAATTTCTATCTAAGGAAGATAAAGAGGACCAATTATGGCCAAAAAGGTTGACCATGATTAGTCCTCTTTGTTTTATAATCGGTGAATGAAAAAGCCGCTGCGCAGCTTGGGTTCAAACCAGGTGGATTTTGGCGGCATTATTTTATCGGCATCAGCTATGGCCATTAGTTCCTGGATTCTAGTCGGGTACATAGAAAAGGCTACTTTCATATCAGCATGAACTCGCCTCTCCAGTTCTTTTAATCCCCTTATGCCACCGACAAAATCAATACGTTTGTCGGTTCTGGGATCTTTGATGCCCAGAATAGGATTAAGAAGATTATCCTGCAGGATAGAAACATCCAGGCTGGCTACCAGATCACTGTCATCGAAACTGCCCGGTAAAGCTTGCAGGTGATACCATTTACCATCCAGGTACATGCCGAAGTCATGGGTTTGCTCCGGCTTATATGGTTCAGGTTGATTATGCAAGTTGATAGCAAATTTCTCCTGTATTTGATCTAGAAACTCCTGGGAAGTCAAATCATTTAAGTCCTTTACTACCCGGTTATAGTCCATAATATGCAAATCTTCATCCGGAAAAAG
>DIRQ01000122.1:0-5803 GCA_002424365.1 Syntrophomonas sp. UBA5432
CCCTGTTTATTTTTATATTCATTGGGGGAGTTGGGGGCAAACTGCTCGCCATACTGGAAACGTATATAGTCCAAAGCTTCCATTTGGGCAGTCCCGGCCACCCGGGTGGAATCAGTTCTAAGGTAGGTAATCAAACCTACGGTCCCTTGTTTTCCAATCTCCAGGCCCTCATAAAGTTCCTGAGCCACCTTCATGGTCCGTTTTGAATAGAAGTTAAGCCGTCGGGCAGCTTCCTGCTGCAAAGTACTAGTTATAAACGGTGGTGCTGCCTTTTTGCGCTTTTCTTTTTTTTCAACTTTAGTAACCTTTAATTTACTATCTCCCAGGCTGTTTATTATCTCATCTTTTTGCTGTTCTGAACCTATTTCAATCTTTTGATCACCTTTAGTACTTAAACGAGCTATAAAGCTTTGATCATCTGTAGTTGCCAGAACCACCTCTATGGTCCAGTATTCCTCAGAAATAAAGTTTCTAATTTCCTCTTCCCGTTCACAAATTAAGCGTACTACTACTGATTGTACCCGGCCTGCACTCAAACCTTTGCGAACCTTACTCCAAAGTAAAGGACTTAAATTATATCCTACCAGGCGGTCCAAAACTCGTCTAGCCTGTTGAGCATTTACCCGGTCCATGTCAACCTGACGCGAATTTTTTATAGCATTCTTAACCGCATCTTTAGTAATTTCATTAAACTCTATCCGGCATTTTTCTCCCTGGGGTATTTTTATGGCATTCTGTAGATGCCATGCTATAGCTTCCCCTTCACGGTCAGGGTCAGTAGCCAGTAGTACCCGGGAAGCCTTTTGAGCTTCTTCCTTAATTTCTTTTAGTAAAGTACCTTTCCCCCGTATAGTAATATACCGGGGTTCGAAATTATTATCCACATCTATGCCCAATTTGCTTTTGGGCAAATCCTTAATATGACCAACCGAGGCCTTAATGGTATAACCTTTGCCAAGAAATTTCCCTATTGTTTTAGCTTTCGCAGCAGACTCAACGATGAGCAGAGTAGTTGCCGCCAAAAAAATCACCTCTCCACTGTGCTGGTATTAGATTCTCACATAATAATTACCCGGTAGGGATTTAATTATACCTGCAAACTCAAGTTTAAACAAAGCCGTACTTAATGTACCTATCTCTAACCCACAAATTTGAATTAGTTCGTCAAAATGCAGAGATTCATGAACTAACTGCTCCAAAACCATTTTTTCATTATCATCCAGAAGAAGCAAACGATCCTGTCGTAGTGTTCCCGGCGTACGATTGATATCATAATACTCTTCAAGAATATCATCAATACCTGTAACTAATATTGCACCTTGTTTAATAAGATTATTTGGCCCTACGCTAGTTTTACTATTAATAGGACCTGGCACAGCAAAAACATCACGACCTTGTTCTAGAGCAAAATCTGCAGTAATTAATGCCCCACTTTTTTCTTTGCCCTCAACTACCACCACCCCGCGGCAAAGACCAGAAATAATTCGATTTCGCAGTGGAAAATTAACTGGTTCCGGATGGTTATTCAACGGAAATTCACTTATGACTATTCCACTGGCGGTTATTTCTTGAAATAATTTTCGGTTTTCCGGAGGGTAAATAACATTAAGTCCACTTCCTAAAATTGCTATAGTCTTTCCCGCTTCCAGCGCTCCACGGTGGGCCTCACTATCAATTCCCCGGGCCATGCCGCTTACGATTACTATACCTGATTCAGCCATTTCTCTAGCCAATTTACGGGCTACGTTTCTGCCATAAACAGATGCAGCTCGAGAGCCAACCACAGCCAAACATATCTGCTCGGTAACTCTAATATCTCCACGATAGTAAAGAATCATCGGCGGATTACTTATATTTCTTAAACTCTGGGGATAGAGAGATTCATCCCAAGTGACAATTTCTATATCATGAGACCGGTATTCTTCCATCACGATTTCAGGAGACATCTTTCTTTTTTCCAACAGTTTATCAATAATCTCCGTTTTCAGAAAGGAAGTATACAGGGTTTTCTTATCTGCTTGAAAAAAATTCTGAAAGCTGCCAAATTCATCTAATATCTTCCATAAGCTTCTGTTACCCAAACCTGGTATCAAGTGGATTGTACATAAAATAGCTTTTTCCAGCCTGTCCATATTTATACCTCTATAATTTTACTGACTACCATCAAATCTATTAACCTAAAATCATTGATAACATAAAAAATGCAAGTGGGCAATAGGTAATAGTTATAATCTACATTATTGTTTATTTTTTCCTATATAGTCTGGGCCTATATGATTATAGTATTTTAATAATAAAAATTGTAATCATGGGAAATTTTACGTTCCTAAGCTTAGTCAAAGCGGGAAAAATACAATTGAGACATTACTGTATAAAAAATAATACCGAGAAAGGTTGGTGAGCAGTGACTATTATTATTTTTGAAAGGAGTGGAATAAATGTTATCAGGAATAATGGATTACAGAAACTCCGTAATCAAAAAAGTTCTAAATCAGGATAAAGTTGACCCAGGTACTTTTAGTTTCCTGGAACCAGGATGGTGGGCACTGCATGCGACTACAATTACTGCCGCAATTATGCTAGGCAATATGATAGCAAAAAAATCTCATAATAATATGTAAGAGGTAAAAATGTTAATTTATAGTAGCGAGCCTATTAGAGATTTAAACAATAGATTAAGGGTACCCACCACCAGTTATTATCTTGATGATTATGATATTTATGAAGAAATTTGGCTACCAGTTGGAGACGATAAAGAAGGCGATATCAACAGCCTGATAGAACAACAAAGGTTGTATCGAGATTAGTACGAAAATAACTACCAGTTTCCCCCATTCAAAATATCGATGCAGCTATTTTTATCAGTGGTTGCCGCGTGCCCTTCAGGGTACGTGTGCTATGCAGATATGTCGGGACGCAGATTCTCGTAAGTCCGGGGACAGTGAACTGAACCCGGACTTATTTAGTAAGTAAAGATTCGGGTGCAGGATTCGCCAAAAATATCAGATACCTTTACGGCTATAGAACCTGATTCCTGAAAAGGAATTAGGATAGTAGCCACAACCGGCAAAGAATCGTCCCACTGCACTTTTTCTCGTATTACCTGAACCTGGGAACAAAATTCCTGTCCCTGATAATCCAGGTCAACCTCCCAAAACTCTATCAGGCTCTTGAATGAGATATCCGGACCAATTTCTTCCATTCTTTCATTGATGGTAGAATATGATATTATCTCTATATCAACACGTCGGTACTCCTCGCTATGCACCTGGGTAACTACCGTTACTTCCAGATCGCTGGGAACAGCCAACTTCGGATATTTCCTGGTTACCGTATCGTAAATAAAGTGGCGGGCTTGCATTTTAACTAATCGCTGGATAGTAGTGGTGATAGCTACCGGACTGCTATCACACAAAATCCATTGCCGCTCCATTTCTTCGCAAGCTGCAGCCGTTGTTCCTGAACCTGAGTAAAAATCTGCTACTAAACTATCGGGATAAGAAGCAGTAGCAATTATTCGTTTTATTAAATCCAGTGGTTTTTGGGTAGGAAACTTTAAGTTTTCGTAAGCGGTTGGACTAAGAATTTTGTTAATATCAGTCCACCAGTCCTGCATTAAAGCCCCTTCCGAACGCAAATTATATTTATCCCCTTTTATCCGGGTTAGCCCTCTTTCAACGGTTTTGTGACTATAGGGACGATATTGAGGGTTAAAAATATAATCTTCACTACGGCTATACCAGAATATCAGATCATGTTTACGATGAAAATGTCTCCTGGTTCCGCTACCACCGCCATAACACCATACGATTTCGTTTATGAAATTTTTTGTTCCAAATATTTCATCCAGTATTACCCTAACATAATGACTAATATGCCAGTCCAGATGGACAAAAATACTACCCCGAGTACTTAAAAGTTCTTTCATTAACTGTAAACATATGTATAACTCATCTAGATAACTTTCCAGACTTTCTTCTCCTTCATCTATAAACACCAATCGTTCGAAAATCTGGTAGTTATTCTTATCCCCCAGCTTTATTCGGGAAGAATACCTGCTTTCACTTAAATAGGGGGGATCAATATAGATTAGGTCAACCTTTCCTTTATAGCCTTCATCGTGAAGAAGTTTAAGCACCTCCAAATTATCACCCTGAATTAACCTGCCTGAATTACGTGATTGCCCAATTGTTACTGGCTCTACTACCGGGGTAAATAACTCTTGTACATTTAAAGGCCTTGGGAATATGAATTCCCGTTGCTGCTTAAACGACTGGTTATCTATCTGTGTTTCTAAATCCTTTTGATTCCAAACTAGTCTAACCCCATGATTGTTTTCCATGTGCCTTTCCTCCGGGTAATCTTAATAATCTCCTTTACAAATCTTAACATAAAAATAGCCCTATAGAGAGTTAGCTCAAATATGCTATGCCGAAAACTCTTCATAGGGTATAAACGAATGAAAATGAATATGTGGGCTTGTTTAGAGTAAGAAGGGGTAAGGGGTAAGGCACAATGGGCAAAGGACAAAGGGTGGGGGCTTCACTAAACTCCTCGCTCACACTCTTCATCCTAATTTGTATATCCATGTCTTGCTTAGCATCAGTTAGCTAATTACCCGGGTAAGGTTTAAGCTAAATACAGTATTAATGAACAAATGAGTTCATTCTAATCAGGTTATCCGGGGTAAAGGCTTGCTCCAGCGAATAGTACCTGCTAGTTATCGGTATCAAAAGGGTTAATATTACCCCAATAAGCAAAATAATAAAAAGTCTGCGTCCCATAACCAAAACCCCCTTTTCTAAATATTATAAGGACTTTACTCTAGCCAAGATTCACTAGTATCAAATCTATGATTAAATTCAAAATTTCCCCTAACGGGCACAGGTAAAATGAAAATTTTTATTACATATACTTTCTTAGTTGTTTAAGTGCGGCTTTTTCCAGTCTGGAAACTTGGGCCTGGGAAATTCCGATTTCTTCAGCTACTTCCATCTGAGTTTTACCTCCAAAAAACCTTAGGTTAACTATATGTTTTTCCCTTTCATTTAGTTTTTTCATAGCCTCCTTTATCGCTATTTCCTCCAGCCACTGCTGGTCGGTATTCTTGTCATCACTAATCTGGTCCATTACCAAAATGGGATCACCGCCATCATTATAAATAGGTTCAAATAGCGATACTGGTTCTTGTATGGCATCCAGAGCAAATACTACTTCCTCGCGAGGTACATCAAGGTGCTGGGCTATTTGCATTACGGTTGGTTCGGCTGAATTATCAGATATCAGTTTTTCTCTTACCTGCAGGGCTTTATAGGCTATATCCCGCAAAGACCTGGAAACTCGAATTGCATTATTATCCCGCAGGTACCTTCTTATCTCACCAATAATCATGGGGACTGCGTAGGTGGAAAAACGAACATTCTGACTTAAATCAAAATTATCTATCGATTTAATAAGCCCAATACAGCCAACCTGGAAAAGATCATCAACATATTCACCCCGATTGTTAAATCTCTGGATAACACTGAGTACTAACCTGAGGTTGCCCTGAATTAATTTCTCACGGGCCTGAGTTTCTCCAGCCTGCATAGCTTTGAAGAGGTTGCGCATTTCTTCGTTTTTTAACACTGGTAGTTTGGATGTATTTACGCCACAGATTTCTACTTTGTTAATCATAGCTTTACCCCTTCCCCTCTTAATACAATCTTTTTTAAATTATTTACTAAAAACGGTAAAATTATTCGAGGGAAGGAGCAAGCCAAGTGGAATATATTTTTTGACACTGAAGACACTGAATTTTTAT
>DIRQ01000122.1:6091-17117 GCA_002424365.1 Syntrophomonas sp. UBA5432
GTGTCTATAGTTCCCTATTCAATCTTCCGTATCTCTCTTTGTAAACGCTTTAATATACGTTTCTCCAGGCGGGATATATAGGATTGGGATATGCCCAGAATGTCGGCTACCTCTTTCTGAGTTTTTTCGCCTACATCACCTAACCCGAAACGCAATTGAATAATAGTTTTTTCTCGTGGGCTTAGTTTGTGCATTGCCTGCCAAAGCAAACTTTTTTCTACTTCTCCTTCAATTTTTTTATATATCATGTCGGTTTCAGTTCCTAAAACATCGGAGAGCAGTAATTCATTTCCATCCCAATCTACATTCAAGGGTTCATCCAGAGACACTTCCACCCGGTTCTTAAGATTCCGCCGCAGATACATAAGGATTTCGTTTTCGATACAGCGGGAAGCATAAGTTGCCAGTTTAATGTTTTTTTTCGGTTCAAAAGTATTAACTGCTTTTATCAATCCAATGGTACCAATTGAAACCAAATCCTCTATATTAATTCCGGTATTTTCAAACTTCTTTGCTATGTAAACTACCAGGCGTAAGTTATGTTCAATTAAAGTAGATTTTACCTCCATGTCCCCTTTGGCCAGCTTATTAATTAGCTCATATTCTTCATGTTCTCGTAAAGGCGGGGGAAGTACCTCAGTTGAGCCAATATAATGTATTAACTGGGGTAATCTTTTCCTAAGATATATTTGTACCAAATAAAATCGCCATCTCTTCAACCTGGAAATTAAATTCATAATTAATCCTCCTATCCCTGGTTCATAATTTCAGACGGAATGAGCAGGTGATAACTTCCATCCCGACTCAGTTTATCCCGGTAAATGCCAACTACCACGTTATTGTGTGATACGTTTTTCCTTCCCGTGTTTACAAGTATGGTGTCAGCCCGAATTCCAACTAAAATACCATTTTTCTTTCCAATAGAGCTAAAAGGTATAACCCGTAAACGGTTAGCCCAACTGCTCTCACTTAACCGATCTAAGATATCATCTTCATCTCCGGTATAATCAAAAGCCTGTTGAAAATCTTCTGGCAAACATTGTTTTAAGAAATCATATTCAGCTACGACCACCGGCCGTTTGGTAAGAGGGTCTTTTAAGCCATTACCAGTATCTAAAAAACCCTGACCATTACATTTCTGTGGTCCAAAACGCAGTTCCACTCCAAACCTTAATAAATTTGGAACAATTCTTCGGAGCAAATATTTTTCACCATAGATCCCTATTAGAAGGGCAAATATAGCACCTGCCAGCAACCATAGATAAGAAAACTTAAACCCCTGACCTGGTGCTACCATTAAATAAGAAGCGGCGATACTAGCACCGGCTACAGCAAAACTAATGCCATAAAAATAGACCAGGGCTTTTTTAAAGTCGTTCCAGGTATGAGGAGCTAATCCAACAATTAAAAGCAAACAGGAAAATAGAATTTTTGCCGGCATACTGTAATAGAAAGTCATAGCCAGATATAGATACAATACAGAATAAATTGCCCCCAGCAGGGCAGCTGTTAACAGCCGGAAATAAATTACTCTGATGCCTGCTAATCGAGCAGTTGCCCAGAGTATTATAAAATCCATAACCAAATTTATCGCAAATGTAACATCGGCATATACTTTTGGCCCATCCACTATATCACCATTTTCCTTCACCAGCTTAGCAGACGTCATAATTGGGCATATTATGCTGGTGAAATTGTATGTCTCCATTTACCGGCTCATGTCTCCCAAATTATACCAGATGCGTGGTTACATAATTTGTCTTTTAAGGGAATTGATATACTCCAAATTATTCCCTAAAAATAAATAAACCGGGAAACACATGGTCTCCCGGTTTAATGACTTATATTTCGTATATTTCGAGGTTTTACCGGCGTCTGAGGAATGGAGGTATATCTAAATCACCTTTATCCAGAAAGGAAGGTGGGGAATCCATACCACGGCGCTGCTGAGTCAAGGAATGGCTTTCACTCAATTGCTGATTTCTAGAGGTGGCAAATCCGGTGGCAATAACTGTTACTCGGACCTCATCATCTAAACTGTCATCAATATTAGCACCAAAAATAATATTGGCTTCTAAATCAGCAGCCTGGTGGATTATCTCAGCTGCTTCATTTATTTCAAAGAGCGTAAGGTTATTACCGCCGCTTATGTTAAAAAGTACACCCTTAGCACCTTCAATTGAGGTTTCCAATAGAGGACTGGATATAGCCATACGGGCTGCCTCAGCTGCACGGTTTTCGCCACTGGCGGTTCCTATTCCCATAAGAGCCGAACCCGTATTCTGCATAATGGTTTGCACATCCGCAAAATCGCAGTTTATTACTCCGGGTACGGCAATCAAGTCGGAAATGCCCTGAACCCCCTGGCGAAGAATATCGTCAGCTATTTTAAAAGCATCATTAAACCCAGTATGTTTATCTACCACCTGTAATAAGCGATCATTAGGTATAGTAATTAAGCTATCCACTTCTTCTCTTAAGCCCTGGATACCGATTTCTGCCTGCTGGTTACGTTTACGTCCCTCAAAACTAAAGGGGCGTGTTACCACTCCAACTGTAAGGGCCCCTACTTCCCTTGAAATTCTAGCTATCACAGGCGCTCCCCCGGTGCCGGTACCGCCGCCCATTCCAGCAGTAACAAATACCATATCTGCACCTTGTAAAGCCCTTTTAATCTCATCGGCAGTCTCTTCAGCAGCTTTCTTCCCGATATCCGGATCTGCACCTGCTCCTAATCCTTTTGTAAGTTTTTCCCCAACCTGTATCTTTTTCTCCGCCTTGGAAAGGTATAAAGACTGCGCATCAGTATTAACCGCTATGAATTCTACACCTTTTAATCCGGCTTCTATCATCCGATTAATCGCGTTATTGCCTCCACCACCCACACCAATTACCCTGATATTAGCAAATTGCTGCATTTCCACATCGAAATCCAAGGGCATCCCAAAACCTCCTTTACCTTAACTAAATAAATCTCTTAACCAGTAATTCATCTTATGAAATATACCTGTAAACCCCTTATCCTCATAATAGACTGTTCTTGAATTTTGGGCCGCAAACATAACACCTCCAAGAACGACTGCGTTTTGTGGCCGATTGAACTCTGTCGGCAGACCCCGGAGATTTTCGGGTAAACCAATACGTACAGAAGTATTTAAGTGTTCTTCCATAACATCGACTAATCCCGACAGCTCAGTTCCACCACCGGAGAGAACAATTCCCCCCGGGATACCCTCCGGAGAAATATGGTTTTTGATCTCCGTAAGGATCATAGCAATTATTTCAATAACCCGTGCATTTACAATATCTGCGATCACCTGCTGGGACACTTGTTTTATTTCTTTTCCCTGAACATTTTTAATAGCTACCATGCTATCCTGACCAAGGAGTTCGGGACTGGCTACTCCATACTGCTGCTTTATCCTATCCGCTTCTTCTATAGAGGTTTTTAAAACAATGGCCAGATCCCTGGTTATATATTCATCACCTACTGGTAAAACTGATGAGTGTAGCATACTTCCACCTTCAAATAGTGTAATTTCGGTGATACCGGCACCGAAATCAATAAGTACTACTCCCATCTCCTTTTCAGCAGGTAGAAGAACCGATTCGCTAAGCAGTAAAGGATTATAAACAAGATAATCCACCTGCAGGTTAATCCGAGCGGTACTTCGTTGCATATTCTGAATAGCAGCACTTGCTGCAGTTATTATAGAAACTTCAGTTTCTAACCTGTTTCCTACCATTCCTACCGGGTCTTTTACTCCTTCGTAACCATCAACTATGTATTGTCTCTCAATTACCTGTAGTAATGTTTTATCAGGAGGCAGAGATATATTGCAGGCAGATTGTAAAACCCTTTCTTTATCATCGCGGGTAATTTCATAACTGGGATTGCCTACTGATACCACCGCATGATTATTAACTGTATTAATACTTATACCGGAAAAACCCACCAGTGTATTATATATTGCTACTCCGGTTAGCCTTTCTAATTCATTAAGGCAATGGTCTATAGCCTTTGCCGTTCCTTCTATGTCAACTATATTTCCTTTTCTAAGACCAGAAGATGTTACCTGGCTAATACCCAGTATATTAATCTCTCTTCCCGGAGTAACTTCTGCTAGAGCGGCCTTTATACTACTGGTACCGATATCCAGACTTGCCACCATGTTTTTCTTTATAATACTAACGCACCCCTCTATTAATCTCCTACATAAAAATACCACATCGTTAGTATTATTCCTTTAAAACCAGGTGAAATTGTTTAGTATTTTTTCACTAGATATCGACGTATTATCGCTAAGTTTTGGAATATGCGGACCCCAAAGACGATTACTGCAGCAAGATATAATTCTACTCCCAACTTGTCCCCGATATAAGCAAGTCCTGCTGCTAAAAGAGCGTTAACAACGAAGCCACTAACGAAGATAGTAGTATCAAATCCATCTTCCATGTAGGCCCTAATACCACCAAGAACAGAATCAAGAGCAGCAAGAATAGCTATCGACATATACTTGGCATAAATTAGAGGTAATAAAACTGGCATCTGGAAACCTATGGCCAGACCTATTAACAAACAGAAGATTATTAATAACCACATAGACTATTCCGCCTTTTCCTCTTTTTCCACTGGCACACTATATTCAAATCGTATAGGCCCGTTATAAGCTGGTATTTGCACTTTTTCCGATTTTCTCAGGTTAATCTGGTAACCCCATCCCTTCATAATACTTAGCCAACCACCATTAATATTCATTCCGCTTTCCAGCATATCTGGATTACCAGTAGCCTTAATGACAAATGGGGGGCCTACTCTTCGGGTATTAATCAGCATTAGAGTAGAAGCACACCTAATTTCGGACATAGCAATAATTCTTTGATCATTAACAGAAATAGCTTCTGCACCAGAAGATTTGAGATCATTGACCAGTGTGTTTAAATCGCTGTCATGGACAATGGTATCATTAGGATCTTCACCTGGCTGTATTTTTCGAGGAATATCATTTACGGTAAGAATAATACCCGGGCCTTCTACTGCATTTGTGCCTGCTACCATACTAGTTTTTTGTAATTCGTCCTGTAAATCGGCCATTGCCTGGTCATTTTTCCTAACATTACTCAACTTTTCCCGTAACGATACTATTTCCTCGGCCAGAGCATCCCTTTCCTGGGTTACCGAGTTCAATTGCTGTGCGACATCCTCAACCCTGGCAGGTAGTTGGGCCGCATTGTTGCTGGCCGTAGTTTTAAACTGAACAGCCAACATTATTCCTAATACCAGACTAACTATGGCTATAGATATTTTAGCGCTTTTGCTTTGCATTTATATCACCTTCTATATAACAATAATAATTAATTATGATGAATTAGCTTAAATTATTTTACGCCCTTACTCAGTACGACTTACACTTTAGACGAAAATAGACACATATTATACTTATACTTCCTCAAACCGTGATTGATAATTAACCCCACGGGTAAAGGTAAAATTTTAAGATTCCTCTTGTTCCATCATGGTTTTAATTACCGGTTGTCCCTTAAACCTTAAGTCTACATATTCCAGGGCATCATTTCCTTTAGCCTGCATATCACTCTCAATCTTTAGCATCTGTTTAAAAAACGCAATCTTTTCCTTTAGCCGCTCAGCATTACCCCACCTGAATTCAGTACCCTGACAGCTATAGATTAGAACTTCTCCACTTTTATTCTGGTAATGAAATTGAGAGATTTCTTTGCGCTCATTTGCATCCAGTTTACTCCATATCTGCCTAGCCAGTTTTACACCAACCTCATTCACAGCCTGTCCCACGTAAACATGTTCAGGCATTTTGTCCATGGTAATCATCGGGTAGTTGACTAAAGAAAAATGACTAAACTTATCTATACATATACCCTCATCATCTACACAAAGAAGTGCACCCTGATAAGGAATAAGTGCCCATATCTTTCTTTCTTTGACCTGAATTTCTACCTGTCTGGGTAAATGCCTTACTACTATACTGCTCTTAATAAGAGGATGATTAGCAATCGCCTGGCTGCAAAGTTTTTCGTTAATAGCAAAAATATTTACACCCTGTGCAAGACCTGATATCTTAATTATCTCATTTTCAGATACATTGTTAGATCCACTAACATAAATTTCATCAATAGCAAAAAAAGAACTATGTAGAAAAAGATAGGCACAAATTAGAATGAGCAAAATAAATACGAAGACAGTAAAAATTTTATGAGATTTGCCCTGGCTCATAATACTCTCCTTAAATTACAAGGACTGTGATGATTATAGCAGAATTCTTCGTTAAAATCATTATTAAAAATTATTATGGGACTACCATATAAAAGCTAAAGGACCGAAGGTTCTAGGCCTTCAGTCCTTTTTTATCTCTGCCCCTACCCCCTGCAGCTTAATATCAAAATTTTCGTATCCCCGATATATATGTTCCACCTGAGTTATGGTAGTTTCACCTTCGGCAAATAATCCTGCCAGTACCAGGGCAGCTCCGGCACGCAAATCAGTTGCCTCCACCAGAGTACCTTCCAGTCGTCTTTTACCTTTAATTATGGCCACTCGACCTTCGGTTTTAATATCGGCACTCATTCGTCTGAGTTCCTGTACATGCATAAAGCGATTTTCGAAAATTGTCTCTACTACTATGCTAGTTCCCGGTACAGTTGATAGAAGTGCCATCATTTGTGGTTGCATATCAGTAGGGAATCCCGGATAGGGCATAGTTTTTATATCAGTTGGCCTCATATTAGTAGTTCCTATAACGCGAATACCAGAACTCCAAGAACTAATTTCTACTCCAATTTCTCTTAGTTTAGCTATCAGAGGCTGTATATGTTCAACTACCACATTTTCAATATGGACATCGCCCCGAGTGATAGCTGCTGCTACTATAAAGGTTCCGGCTTCAATGCGATCGGGTATAACCTTATGTTCAACCCCTCCCAGACTCTTTACACCCTCAATTCTAATTGTATCTAGACCCGCACCCTTTACCTTAGCCCCCATACGATTAAGAAAGTTTTGTAAATCTACTATCTCCGGTTCCCGGGCAGAATTCCTGATAATAGTAGTACCAGGAGCCAAAGTTGCAGCCATCATAATATTTTCGGTTGCACCCACACTAGGAAAGTCCAGTAAAATTTCCTTGCCGTATACGGCTATACCCTTTCCCTCCATAAAGCCATATTCATCTTTAATTTCGTAGCCCAGGTTTAAAAAACCTTTGATATGGAGATCCATCGGCCTGTTTCCTATAGCGCAACCACCAGGATAGGCAACTTTGGCATAGTGGAATCTTGCCAAGAGGGCTCCCATAACTAAATTAGATGCCCGCATTTTTCGAGAAATATGTTCGGGCACTTCTGCCGAATTTATTGTACGGCTATCTATTATAAGGATATCTTTCTCCCTTCGCACTTTAGCTCCCAATATCCTTAGCACTTCTGACATAACATTTATATCTTCCAGGTCAGGTACTCCGGATAAAACCACTTCCTCTGAGGAAAGCAAACTGGCAGCCATTATAGGAAGGGTAGCGTTTTTAGATCCACTTATCTTTACCTGCCCTTTAAGAGGTTTATTTCCTCTTACCACCAAGGTTTCCAAGTAAACACCTCCGCCAGGTTTAGGCTTATGATTCATTTTTCTGTAGTTTATCAAGTATTGAAATACCCAGTTTCCATATGTCACCCGCGCCCATAGTTATTAATAAATCATTATCTTGTATGAAATTAAGGATAAATTCCTCTATCACGGGGAAAGAAGACAGATATTCTGCATCACACCCCGCATTTATTGCCGCTTCATAGACCATCCAACCACTAACCCCAGGTATAGGTTTTTCCCCTGCGGGGTATATGTCGGTAATTATCACTTTATCCGCCCCCATAAAAGCCCTTCCTAATTGCGTACCCAGCATTTTAGTACGGGAAAAGCGGTGGGGTTGGAAAACAGCAATAATTCTACCTTCGGTATGACAATTACGTGCCGCCTCCAGGGTAGCCTTAATTTCGGTAGGATGATGAGCATAATCATCAACAATATTAATATCTCTATACCGCCCTATATGCTCAAAACGACGTTTAGGCCCCTTAAAATCATATAAACCCCTGGACGCAGTTTCAAAATCAAGACCAATTTCATGAACAGTTGCCATAGTTGCTAGAGCGTTAAGGGAGTTGTGTTTTCCAGGTACCGATAGTTTTACCTCACCTAGATAAACGCCTTTATAATAAACTGAAAACTTGGAGCCTTTTCCTGCAACCTGCCAATCCTGCATATAATAATCACAATCAGCTTTTTCGCCATAAGTTATTACTTTACTTCGGGTATAAGCTTTAATTTCTGCTACTGATGCATCACCATTATAAAGCAAGGCAAAACCATTGGGCTTTACTTCATCAACGAACAGTCTAAAAGCTTTTTGAATGTTTTCCAAGGATTTATAATAATCCAAATGATCATCTTCTATATTTGTAACGATAGCTATATAAGGACTTAGATCTAAAAATGATGCATCACTTTCATCAGCTTCAACTATGGAGAACTCTCCCTGACCCAATTTAGCTCCCCGGCCATTATCCTGCATCTCTCCACCTAATATGAAGGTCGGATCCAAGCCACAATTTTCCAGAACAGTATATAGCATTGAGGTAGTTGTAGTTTTCCCGTGTGCACCTGCAACAGCAATAGCTTTGCCGTTGTTTACGATATTTGCCAACATTTGTCCCCGTTTAAGGATAGGAATGTTTTTTTCCCGGGCCCAGTTAATCTCAATATTGTCCTGGGGAATTGCTGAGGAAATGACCAGCAAATCAACTCCTTCCTTAAGATTAGAGGAAGAATGACCCTGATATACTTCTATCCCTATTTCCTGGAGCTTCCTAGTTACACTATTACTCTGTAGATCGGAACCACTGACCCGGTGTCCCTGTTCTGCCAGTACTGTAGCTATGTTGCTCATACCAGCTCCAGCAATTCCCACCATGTGAATCCATTGCTTTGATTCGGTGGTCATCTCCTCACCTCCTTCAAAAATGTGTTTAAACTACACTGTATAGTATGCATATTTAATAAAAGTGGTTACATAACTATGACTTGTCCAGTAACCAGGGGTTATTTTGTGTGCAGCAGAATAATGTCCACAATATCTTTTAATGCATTGGGGCGTGCTTGTTGTCGCATATTGTTACTCATCTGTTCAAGCCTATGTGGGTTGGACATTAATTCTTTTACCCTCTGATAAACAGTATCCCCATCTAGAAACTCATCGATAACCATAGCTGCCGCATTTTTTTGCAGCAGAGCCCGGGCATTCATTTCTTGATGGTTCTCAGCAGCATAGGGGTAGGGTACTAGAATTGCGGGTAGACCCATTATCGCAAGTTCACATAAAGTACTGGCTCCCGCCCGGCAGACTGCTAAATTGGATACCGCCAAGGCCTCATTCATATTAAACATATACGGGTGTATTTGTAAATTACACTTAATATCTTGCATATCTACCTTGTCAGCTAAACTGCTCTTTATCTCTTCGTAACCATTTTCCCCGGTTAACCAAATAATTTGAATATCTTCATGCTGCAATCTGGGCATGGCAGCAACCATGGCCTGGTTTATACTCATAGCTCCTCGGCTACCGCCAAAAACTAGTAAAGTAAACTTATCCTCTTTTAGACCCAGTTTATGCCGTGCTCGTACAGCATCAACAGTAAGGATGTCTTTTCTTACCGGTAATCCGGTAAGCTTAATTACTCTGGCATTAAGATGTTTCCGAGCCTCAGGAAAAGTAAGCATAACACAATCAACCCTCCGGGCCAGGTTGCGATTAGCCAAGCCGGGGAGGGCATTTTGCTCATGGATATAGGTTTTACAATCCAAAAATGTTGCTGCCAGGACTACGGGGAATGATACATACCCACCGGTACCTATAACTATATCTGGCCTATAATTTCTAACTACTTCCCAGCCCTGAAAAAAGCTTCGCGGCATTTTGGCCAGGGACTTGGAGGCTTTAATTAGCGAAGACCGGTTTATGCCGGTGATATCAATAGTTTTAAAATCAAATCCGGCCTGGGGTACAATCTTGTTTTCCATACCTTCCCTGGTACCTACATAAAGTATCTGCACCTGGGGTAACCGGTCTTTTATTTCCTGGGCAATAGCAATTGCAGGATAGATATGCCCTCCGGTTCCCCCGCCACTAATAATAATTTTCATAGTACAGCTTTCCTTTCATAGTCCGGCATTGTATATTATGGTATATTATGGGGACGGTCCTTTTGATATATTTTACTCAAATCATGAAATAGTACCCATCCCTCCGATATTCCCCAGCTTTTCCCCCCCCAGCCTACTCCCCTTCTTTTCATATTCACCTGCCATGCCCGAAGATGCCCTAAAGGGTAAACACAACCATTAATGAAAATAGTAGATAGGGTTAAGTATATTAGAAAAAATCAGCTTCCTTAATAGTAGCGCGTTAGCGCTGCATCTATGTGCCCTATGAGTATGTATCTGTGTATTTGATTTTTTTAACTAAATCGAACTATATCTGGATATATTCAGCAGTAAGCCCACCCCAGCCATGGTAAATAGCAAAGATGAACCGCCATAACTAATAAAGGGCAAGGTTATTCCGGTAACTGGTAACGCCCCGCATACTACACCAATATTAATAAATGCCTGGAAGACAATCATTATGGTTAATCCTGCTGCCAGCAGGCTGCCAAAGGTATCAGGAGCATTCATTGCAATCTTAAAACCACGCCAGGCAAAAAGGAGAAAAAGAGTAAGAACCAGAAGAGCTCCCATAAAACCTAATTCTTCCCCTAAAATAGCAAAAATAAAATCAGTATGTTGCTCCGGCAGGTAGAAAAATTTTTGCCGACTTCTCCCCAGCCCCAAACCAAATAGTCCACCCGAACCAAGGGCGTATAAGGATTGAATAGTTTGATAACCTTGATCAGTAGGGTACTTCCAAGGATTTAAAAAAGCAATAAAACGTTCCGCCCG
>DIRQ01000006.1:0-2091 GCA_002424365.1 Syntrophomonas sp. UBA5432
CCGGCAACGAATCCTACTGCCGGGTTAACTGCTACACTGAGGACTACGGTAATAATAAATGGATACAGGGACTTACCTTTTCCACTATATTGGCCACTTTTTATAAGGTCAATTCCACTAAAGAATAGCAGTGCCCCCAGTACTGATTGGGGGATAACACCCAGCAAATCGACCCCTGAAGGCCCAAGGATAACCGCGGTTAGCAGCAAAAATACCCCGATCATAATAATACTTAAGCCGGTGCGGGCGCCGAAACGGTAATGAGCAGCCAAACCTCCACTGCCATGGCACATAGGAAAACCACCCAGGGGCATGGCTATCAGGTTACCCAGCCCCAGGCTAATGCAGAGGTTCTTCTCGTTAACCCGTGACGACTCGTTCGGGAAGAGGTTATGAGCCAGGGCAACCGTAACCAGGACTGCATTAGTCAGGGTAAGGGGTAATTGGGGAAGATAGGCCAGGGTAAAACCGCGGCCAAAATCCTTCCATTCTGGAAACGTAAAATTCGGCAGGTAAAAACCAGCTGATAGTCGGGGAAAACTTAATTCCGGGTGAAGAAGGAAAGCTAAGATGGTTCCTCCTACTACAGCGATGATAGCCACTGGTAGTTTCTTGAAACTGAAGAGAAACAACATTCCTAGTGCAATTATCAGGCCTAAGGTGAGGTCATCCTGAATAAATTTAACTCCCAGTATGGCCAGGCTAATACCCAGGCCTACCTGAATACCGGCAGTGACACTTTGAGGTGTAAGTTGGGCCAGTTTTTCCACCAGACCACTTATAGCCAGAAATAGCAGGGTTATCCCCATTAACAGCCCGGCGGCAGCAATTTCACCGGCAGTCAGCTGGTGAACCAGTATGGCTGCACCCATTACTTTCATGGGCTGCACCGGAATGGGAATGCGATAATACCAACCGGTGACAATATACATAATTCCAAAGGTAAACAGTACTCCGGTAGTATCTAGACCACCAATGGTAATAGCGCCAATAATGTAGGGAAGAAAAGTACCCAGGTCCCCAATGGACCCTGACAATTCACCCACAAAATTTTCGGGTTTTTTCCGGTTCACTAACTTTATCTCCTATCCAGTCATTATTCATCATAATTTTACACTATTTACGCGATTATTCTAACCTGAATAAAGCTTCTTTGCTACCCCCTTTTAAAACCACTAAAAAATGATGGATTAAATTTCTGGGATAGCTATCAAAAAAGTTGTTCTGCCCATGAACTATAACATAAAGTTATTTCTAATATAAAAAATTATGTGATATATTTAATAATAAGATATGAAGGAAATAAAACATTGATAACAAGTAATATTAAGGTTAATTTATAAAAAGGGGAAGGGGAATACTTATGTCGGTAAATATAGAGGATTTTATGAACATTCGAGAAGCCAGCCTGATAAGAATAAAGGAAGCAAAGGATGAAGGACAAAAAGTGGTAGGTATCTATTGTACCTACTGTCCTCAGGAAATGATTTTGGCCGCTGGCGCCATCCCGGTCAGTCTGTGTGGAACCAGCGAAAAGCCTATTGCGGCAGCAGAAACTGTCTTACCTCGAAACCTTTGTCCGTTGATAAAATCATCTTACGGTTTTGCCGCTACCGATACCTGCCCGTTTTTTCATTTTTCAGATCTGGTTATTGGTGAAACTACATGTGATGGCAAGAAAAAGATGTTTGAGATTATGCAGGACATTAAACCGGTATATGTTATGCAGTTGCCCCATTTGCACCAATTGGATGCTGCTCTAGAACTATGGGTAAAGGAACTGAGACGTTTGCGTTCCACCCTGGAGGAACAACTGGATGTAGAAATTACTGATGAAAAGTTATGGGATGCTATCAGGAAGGTAAATCAAGAGACTATAGCAGTAAAAGCTATTTGTGATTTAAATAAAATGGATCCACCGGTACTAAGTGGACTGGATCTACTTACGGTTACCTGGTCGCGCAATTTTAGCAGCGATAAGGGAAGTCTTATTACTATGCTTAAGGAACTACAGCAAGAACTGGCTGTCAGCCGGGCGGCGCAGGGTGGTGCCAAAAAGCCTCGGGTACTACTAACCGGTTGCCCGGTAGG
>DIRQ01000006.1:2448-2787 GCA_002424365.1 Syntrophomonas sp. UBA5432
ATGTTGGAAGAGTTTCAGGTAGATGCAGTTATTGACCTTACCTGGCAGGCCTGTCATACTTACAATATTGAAGCTTTTGCAGTGGGCAATCTGGTGCGAGATAAAGGGCTTCCCTACCTGCACCTGGAAAGTGATTATTCTTCTTCCGACCTGGAAACGCTGAAAATACGTATTGAAGCCTTATTGGAGATGGTGGGCTGATGTTGGTAGTTGGTTTGGATATAGGTTCAGTGGCAGCTAAAGGGGTTATGCTGGACCGGGGAACGATGCACCGGGCCATGATACCTACCGGTTGGAGTCGGCGTGATTCCAGTGAAGAACTTATTTATAAATTACTGC
>DIRQ01000060.1 GCA_002424365.1 Syntrophomonas sp. UBA5432
TGCCCAGAATAACGATTCCCAATAAAGAAATCAAAGCCGGACTGCTTAAATAATCCTGAATAAAGGCTACCGGAATGATGGTCAGTAAAAATGCTGCAAATAGAATACCTAGTAAAACATAACGGCTTACCTGTAACCCCAGGCTGCGAACGGCCCAATCCAGGCCACTATAAAGCTTTTTATGCCAGGGAGTCTTATTAGTAACAATTGTTTTAGGTCCTGCTTGCGCCGGCGCATTAGCCATAGCCTCGGCCATAGCTGCTGCCATCGGAGACACCAGCTCGTTCTTCCCCCACTTGTTACCTATTACCCCAATAACAATTGGCAGCATAAACCCGGTGATGACATATATGATGGTTAGTTGCGGACCTAAAAGGACAAAGGCCAGCAAAACGGCAGCAGGATTTATAATCGGTGTAGCCACTAAAAACGCCAGTGTAGGTCCTAAATAAGCACCCGAGTAATAAAGGCTCAAAGCCAGGGGGACCACACCACAACTGCAAATAGGTAAAAGCATTCCGGAAATCGTAGCTTTTACCAGTGAAGATAGTTTGGTATTCCCCAGAGATTGTTGCAAAAATTCCGGTCGCAACACTATATGTAGTAACCCACAAAGGAAGAAACTTATTACCAACCAGAAAGAACTTATATTTAACAACTGCCAGCAGGACAGCAGAAAATCCTTAATCATTTATTTTATCCAAAGCAACCTTGACGGCCCCTTCAATTACCCTCCGGTTTAATTCATCAAAACGTTCTTTCTCATTAATAATTAAGGTCCCGCGGCTTATAGGCCCGTATTTAGGCAGGTAATCAAAATCCTTACCCATGTAGTAAATTTTCAAATCTATCTGCTGAGGGTGTTTAGCAGCTAAATCCCGCAAAACATCTCCATAGCCATCACAACATGAGCAAGTATTGATAAACTCCACTCTAACCTTTTCCATTTTAATTCGCTCCCCTTCTCCCCTCTTAGTTATATATAGTATTACTAAATGTTAGTCTCAGGCAAATTATACTCCAACACATTAAAAAACGTCAACACCTTTTAACTATAATGAATACTATGTAGTCCCGGGTATTTGTATTCTATTTTATTCTAGTTCTAATTCTTTTAGATTATGATATGATTATGGCCGGGTAAGCTAACTATAATAAAAGAACACCCTGAAGGGTGTTCTTACGTTCTGGCAAAATATTTGCCCTCTTCTTTTAGCTTATGACCAGTTAATTGCCTACAATATCGTGCTTATGATATTGTAGGAGGACCATTCGCCTCTGGACACTTTTGTTATCAACGGGATTTTCGGAAACAGCTTTTGATCGACTTCACGATCCGTCAGACCCTGCCGGCGTAAGCCTTCCACTTTTTCCTGCAAGTTCAGCAGATAATTAAGCTTTTCCTGAAGCATAGCCTTGCCATTCTCCACCACACCACTGTGTGCACAGAACACGGTATCGAAATCGAGCTGCAGAAGTTTTTGCAGTGAGGCAATGGTATCCTTCATATTCTCATCGTAAAATGCCACAAACGGTTTTGGTCTTACATAAAGATCACCGGTAAAAAGCCAGCCCTGATTCTTTTCATGAAATACCTTATGATATTTCATATGACCAGGAGAATCGATTACATCAAAAATATGTTTTTCTGTCGTTAGTACCTCAGGGAACGGCTGTGAAATGAATGTCGGACGGCCCCCCCACATCAGCTGACGGTAAAATAGGTATCTCCCTCTTTTGCTGGCTTCAGGTATTGACATCTCATGTAAATAGATAGGCACTTGCATTTTACTCTGAAGCCATGCGGCCATTCCGGAATGGTCTTCATGTACATGAGTGAGAGCCACCTGATCGATTTGATGCTCCTGAAAGAATTTACTGCTCTCACGTTTTAGACGTTTGGGTCCAGCGTCAATCAAAAGTCCATCTACCACATAGAGATAGACAACAATGGTCGTTCCCAAAAGGGAACATACACCCCGCCCAATCGTGATATCTCTGTATTTACTACTGTTCAACATTATGATACCCCCTGTTTGGTTGTTCCGTTGACGTATAATTCGTCGCATGTTATCATACAATCAGTAAAGGAGTTGCCGCTTTGACAGGGCGGCTAGTCCTTAATTGGGTTTAGACCGCCTTACTCAAAGGCGGTCATATTATTTTCTGAGCATAATACCCAGGGAAATAACTCCCACGATTACCAGGCAGAATTGGAACAATTCGCTATATGTAATCATAGGCATCACCTCCCCTCGCGGGAAAGTGACCAAACGGCAACTCCATTGTTTATTTTAACATATTTTGCATTTATTAACGAACGCTCCGGTTCGCAAAATGGCAACTTTAAAATTTATATGGCCTGTCAGGCTAATGTGCTGACAGGCCATAACTTTATGTGAGCTAGAGAATCTCCTTTAATAGCGGTCTGAAAGTTGATTTGCAATTCCTTTCTATTCCAGATAGATAAAGCTCACATCATCAAAATAAACCGTGCCCTGTAAATTCTTACTCTTGTCGGTTTCAACCATATAAAAGTAATCTAATGTGATGGGCGTAGGAATATCAGCAGGGATATCAACACTTACATAGCGCCAGCCTACCCAGTTAATGCGGGAGACCAGATTAATAGTATGGGCATTTCCGTTCCCGTCTTTTATTATTGCACGCAGCCAGGGTGCTTTCCCGTCCCCATACACCCACATAGCCAGCTTTTTGGGGCGTATAAGGCTTGTGTAACGTGAGTCTTTAGCTGCCTCTTTCGTTCGAATATTGATCGTTCCGTTATTTACTTTACTCCAGGCACCATAATCATAGTCGACCCTGAGGCTGTGCTGCCCGTCCCGGGCCTGTGCCCTGGATATATCGCACCTGCCGCCGACATAGCCATCTATATAATAGGAAGCATTTCGGTTTTCATAGCTGTCAATCAACTGGACGTCCTGTCCGGATACGAATTTAAATAAAGCCTCCTGGTTCCCGACTTTCGCACTTACCACTCCCGTACCTTTGCCTAGCGGCGTCAGAAGCCCCTGCTGATTAATGGTAGCAATGGATGACGGCGTAACCGACCATTGCGCTGCATTGTTGGAAATTATAATGGACTGCCCCTCCCGGGTGAAGGCGGTCAATTGCAATTGCTTGGGAACATTCGGTTTAACGGCCAGTATCCCGCCTTCAGTAAAGGCCAACCTGTCGACCGAATCTACTACGTTAACCCGGGCAACACCTTTTACGTCACCAAGGCTGGCCTCAACGGTT